>NZ_DASTBH010000564.1:0-5137 GCF_035712165.1 Actinophytocola sp.
GCCGATGGCCGGGCTGAGCGTGATTCCGGCCCAGGCGAGGACCCCGGCCGCCAGGGGGATGGCGATGATGTTGTAGCCGGCGGCCCAGGCCAGGTTCTGGATCATCTTGCGGTACGACGCCCGGGACAGCCGGATCACGCCGGTGACGCCGCGCGGGTCGGAGGAGGCGAGCACGACGCCGGCCGACTCGATGGCCACGTCGGTGCCGGCCCCGATGGCCAGGCCGACGTCGGCGCGGGCCAGCGCGGGGGCGTCGTTGACGCCGTCGCCGACCATCGCCACCGTCAAGCCGCGAGCTTGCAGGTCGGCCACGGCCTTGTCCTTGTCGGCCGGGAGGACCTCGGCGAAGACCTCGTCCACGCCGGGGCGGAATCCCAGGTCGGCGGCGACGGCCTCGGCGACCGGCCGGGCGTCGCCGGTGATCATCACGATCTTCTTGACGCCCTGCTCGCGCAGTTGGGCGATGGCCTGGCGGGCCTCGGGGCGGACCTCGTCCTCGAGGGCGAACGCACCGAGCACCTCCGGCTGGCCGGACCGGGCCGCCGATTGCGGCAGGCGGATCAGGTGCAGCACCGCCGCACCGCGCCGCGACCAACCGTCGGTCCGCTCCGCCAGTTCGGCCGGCACGCGGACGTCCAGTTCGCGGAGCAGGGCCGGTCCGCCCACGGCGTACGCGGTGTCGCCCACCGTGGCCTGTACGCCGCGGCCGGTCAGCGACCGGAAGTCCCGGGCGCTGGCCCGCAGCCCGCGGTCGGCGGCCACCTTGACGATCGCCTTCGCGAGCGGGTGTTCGCTGTCGGCCTCCACCGCGGCGGCGGTGCGCAGCACGTCGTCCTCGGTGATCGCGGATGTGGCGGCCATGGCGGTGACGGTGTGCGCGCCCTTGGTCAGGGTGCCGGTCTTGTCGAACAGCACCGCGTCGACGGTGCGCATCCGTTCCAGGGCGAGGCGGTCCTTGACCAGGATGCCGGCCTTGGCCGATACGGCCGTGGACAGCGCGATCACCAGCGGGATGGCCAGCCCGAGGGCGTGCGGGCAGGCGATCACCAGCACGGTCACCGTGCGGACCACGGACTGGTCGAGGTCGCCGAGCGCCCACCACACGACGAACGTGACCAGGGCGGCGGCGGTGGCGATGTAGAACAGCATCGCGGCGAACCGGTCGGCGAGCACCTGGGCCCGCCCGCTGGACGCCTGCGCCTGCGCGACGAGCCGGCCGATGCCGGCCAGCGCGGTGTCCTCACCGACGGCGTCCACCTGGACCCGTAGCGCCGAGTCGGTGGCCACCGTGCCGGCGACGACCCGGTCGCCGAGGCCGCGCGGCACCGGCCGCGACTCGCCGGTAATCATCGACTCGTCCAGCTCAGCCGACCCGTCGACGATGCGGCCGTCGGCGGGCACCCGGGCACCGGAGCGGACCAGCACGGTGTCACCGACGCGCAGGTCGCCGACGAGAACGCGACGCACGGTCCCGTCGGGATCGACCACCTCGGCATCGTCGGGCAGCAACGCCGCCAGCGCCGCCAGCGCCCCCTGGGCCTGGCCGATCGCCTTCATCTCCTGCCAGTGCCCGAGCAGCATGATGGTCACCAGGGCGGCCAGCTCCCACCAGAAGTCCAGGTCGAACAGGCCGAACGTCGTGGCCAGCGACGCGACGTAGGCGACGGTGATGGCCATCGAGATCAGCAACATCATGCCCGGCGCGCGGTCGCGGATCTCGCGCACGCCGCCGACGAGGAACGGCCAGCCGCCGTAGAAGAACACGACCGAACCCAGCACCGGGCCGACCCAGTCGATGCCGGGGAAGTCGAGGGTGTAGCCGAACCAGTCCATCACCATGTCGCTGGTGACGACGATGGGCACGGTCAGGGCGAGACTGAGCCAGAACTTGCGGCGGAACTGCTCCGGGTCGTGCCCGGCGTGCTTGTCATGGCCCTGATGCCCACCGTGCCCGGCGGGACCGCCGCCACCGGCGTGCGGTTCGTGGTCGAGGTGACGGCTCGACGACCGGTGCTCCGGGTGCCCACCAGCGGTCGTCGAAGCCGCATCGAGGTGCTGGCCGTGCGGGCCGCCGGTCGGTGCTGTCGCGGTCGAACTGTCGCGGCTGGTGTGCTGGTGCTCCATCGGTACCACCTCCGGACACGAACATATACCCCCCTGGGGTATAGCGCAACTGTTTGCCGTTCGTGGACGTAACCTGGGGCGGTGCAGTACGCCGACTGGGGTGAGCGCGCCACTCGCTGGTCCGGAATTCGCAGCGAGACAGTCGATGTGCGCGGCACGAAGGCGCACTACCTGGTGACTGATCAGACGCGGACGTCGGAAGTGCCGGTTCACCTGCTCGTTCCCAACCCGGCCAACAGCGCCTCGAACTGGCTCGACGTGCTCGCGGAACTGCGACCACACGCGAACGCGATCGCGGTAGACCTGCCCGGCACGATCGCCGGCCACACCGCGCTGCCGAACCGGCGCGCGGCGAGCATCGAAGCCAACGTGCTGTTCTTGCGCGATTTCGCTGAGGCACTCGATCTCGATCGGGTCGTGGTTCACGGCTGGTCGGCGGGCGGGGTGATTGCGTTGCTGTTCGCCGACCAGGCGCCCGAACGGGTCGCCGGGCTCGTGTTGGTGGTGCCGGCACTTCCTCCCCCGCTGAGCGACGGCGAGGCGCGCATGTGGAGAACCCTTGGCAGGGCGGGGTTGGCCGTCGTCGCGGCGGTCACCCTGGTGCTGTTCCGCGTTTCGGGGCGGCGCATCCTCGCGGCGCAACTGCGGGTACTGGAAAACCCCGCGTCGATCGCGGGCAGAAAATGGAACACGGGCGGTGACCTGACGAGAATGTCGCCGGAAATCGCCAGTCTCATGCGGGACGAGATGTCGGCGGTCGAGCCGCCGCGCTTGGCGAGCGCGGTCACGGTGTATGCCTCGCTGATGTCGCTGATGTTCGTCAGGCGGCGACCCCTGCTCGACGCGATGCGCCGGGTCGCGTCGCCGAGTCTCCTTGTCTGGGGCGATGAGGATCGCCTCACTCCCCGCGCGTCGATCGATGACTGGACGGCGCAGCGGCCCGACTGGAACCTGGCGGTCCTCCACCGCGTGGGTCACGCGCCGCCGTTCGAAGTCCCCGCCGACTACGCTCGCACGGTTGTCGACTGGTGTGGTCCACGGGTTCACGACCGGTAGAGCCGACCCGTACATCGCCAAACCCGGCCACTTCAATCCGGACGCGACGGTCCAGCGACGAATGGCCGGCAATCTACCGCGACAAGGTGCCCGGACGAGTGCTGAGCCGATTGTGACGCCACGATGACATCGACGGTGAGCCTAGGGCCGATACACCCTATCCGTTGAGGAGTCGGCCATGCCCAAGTATCACCTCGTCCAGCGGCTCGCGGGCCTCGTAGTGGCGGCGGCGGTCACCGTAGCCGTCACGGTCATCGCCGCGCTTGCCACGCCGTCGCCCGCTCAGGCGGGGCCGAACTGGATCCGCATCAACGCATTCCACAGCAACCTCGTCGCCACGATCCCGGCACCCTGGACGACGAACAACCTCGTGGCCCAACAGCAGCCGTACAGCGTCAACGCGCGGAACGGTCACTGGCAGGAGGTCGCAGTCCCCAACGCCCCGGGGATGGTCCAGTTCGTGAACCGGAGAAGCGCTCAGTGCCTCGGCCTTGGCGTCGCTGTCTTCACCCCGGGGGAGCTGATCGACCAGAATCCGTGCAACGCAAGCGACCCGACCCAGTGGTGGTACCTCGAGCAGGATCCGCTGCAGCCCGCGTACCGCATCTACAACGGGGCCAGTTGGATGGCGATGACCGTGGAGAACGGCTCCGTCCTGGCGGGCGCCCGATTCGTCCAGCGGCCGTTCGTCGGTGGCGCCAATCAACTCATGCAGATCTGGTAACGGCACGCCACCCGCGCCGGGCTCGGGCGTCGCATCCCCGGTTCCGAAGCTGGACCGCGGGCCGATGAGCAGGCACTCTCGCGGTCGCCGATGAAGCTGCGCGGTCACCGGCGGACGGCGACGCGACGCCGCGGGCGGGCTGCACGCTCACGGCGTACAGCTGCCACGGGCGGTTCCCCGCGGGCATACGTGGAACCTACCCATGTCTTGTCCCGTTCCTGCTTACGGCCCCGGTCCGGGTGCGGCGCACCGCCGGCGAGGGACGAGCCACGCCCGCCGCCGGTCGGAAGGCGCGGGTTTCCGGGCGCCCGGAATGACCGCCTCACCGCCAACTTAAGTGGCGGGCACCCATGTCCGACGGGTGACCGGATGGAAGCGTCGTCCGCGTACCGCGGGCGACCGCGCCGGTGCCGGCGGGCGGTCACGGCGGCTTCAACCCACTTTCAGCGCACTCTGTCGCCGTCTCGAACCGACGTCAGGAAGGACTGCGTGGCATGAACATCGGACGATGGCTCCTGCGTCGGGGGCCGCTGATCGTAGCGACGCTGGCCATGACGGGGGCGGCGGTCATCGCCCCCGTACCCGCGTCGGCCGGCGCCGCCAACATCTTCTGCAACTTGTCGTCACCTTACCCACAGGTGAACGCGGCCAGGACGCTCGTCACCGCCGACGCGCACGTCACCTGCTTCGGTGGCGTGCCCTCGGGCATCAACCTGTCGCTCGACCTCGCCCGCGACGGCGTGATCGTGGCCTCGACCCTGACCGGCGGGAGCGCGGTGGTGGTCGCGTCCTGCGTGCCCGGCAACTACGTGGCGACGGCCTGGGCCACCATCTGGTATCCGTTCGGCAACATCCCGGCATCCGACTCCATCCGGTGGCAGAGCCCGAGCGTCTACATCAGTTGCACCGCGCCACCCGTCCCCACCACACCCGTCGTGGCCAACCCCGGCAACCAGTCGACGCTCCTGCGCACCTCCGCCACCCTGCAGATGACCGCCACCGGCGGAACTTCCCCCTACACCTGGTCGGCCACCGGCCTGCCCACCGGTCTGTCGATCAACCCGAGCACAGGCCTGATCAGCGGCACCGTCACGCAGTACGCCGCCTACACCGTCACGGTCACCGCGGTGGACACGGCCGGCCGCGCCGGCAGTGCCCAGTTCGGCTGGCGCGTCAGGCTTGGCGCCTGCGGCAGCCGGAGGTGCTGAAGCCTGTCCAGCGGATCATCGAAGC
>NZ_DASTBH010000565.1:0-4132 GCF_035712165.1 Actinophytocola sp.
GGTCCATGGAGCCCTTGGTGCCGCTCGCACCGGCGGCCTTGGTCGCCTTGTTGAACAGTTCGTGCAGTTGCGGGTACTTCTCGAAGTGCGGGGGCTTGAAGTAGTCGGTCCAGAGGACCCACAGGTGGTGCTTGACGAGCTCCGCGCGCTGCTCCTTGATCAAGATGGCGCGGGCGCGGAACTCGGGGTCCTCGTTGCTCTGGTACTTCTCCTGAATCGCCTTGACCGACTCGGCCTCGATGCGCGCCTGGGCCGGGTCGTACACGCCGCACGGAAGGTCACAGTGCGCGGTGGCCTCGATGCGGGGGCCGAGAATGCGCGACAGGAGTCGCATCTTTCCTCCTGACAGGGGTGTCTGATCCATTCGTTCGGACCCTACTCCCGGCATGCTGGTGCGGCAGACGGAGGTGATCGTGGCCCGGCGGTACCGGCAGGTCCAGGTGATCGGCAACTCGATGCTGCCGACGCTGGTCGACGGCGACCTCGTGCTGGCCCGGATCGGCGGTTCGGTGCGCCCGGACGACCTGGTCCTGGTGCGCTGGCCGCAGCGGCCGGACCAGATCTCGGTGAAGCGCGCGGCCTGGCGGGAGGGGGACGGCTGGTTCGTGGTCGGCGACAACACGGTCGCCTCGACCGACTCCCACCGGCTCGGTCCGGCCCAGGTGCTCGGGGTGATCCGCTGGCGGCTGTGGCCGAAACCACGCCGGATCCGTTAGCCTGCGCGGAGGTCGTACTGGGCGCGGCAGGCGGCGTAGCTGGGCAGCAGGCCGGCGGACTCGGCCTCGGCCAGCGTGGGGGCGGCGGCGTCCTTGTCGGACAGCAGCGGCACGAGGTCGGCGGGCCAGGGCAGGCCCAGGGCCGGGTCGAGCGGGTCGATGCCGTGTTCGCCGGCCGGGTTGTAGCCGGTCGAGCACAGGTAGGAGATCACCGTGTCGTCCTCGAGCGCGACGAACGCGTGCCCGACGCCTTCCGGCAGGTAGATCGCGCGCAGGGTGTCCGGGTCCAGGCGCACCGCGTCCCACTGGCCGAACGTCGGCGACCCCACCCGGATGTCCACCACCACGTCGAGCAGCGCGCCTGCCGGGCAGTAGACGTACTTGGCCTGCCCGGGCGGCACGTCGGCGTAGTGCAGCCCGCGCACCGTGCCCCGGCACGACCGGCTGTGGTTGGTCTGGGCGACGACCATCGGGTAACCGACCGCCTTGATGAACTGGTCCTCCTGGTACGGGACCGCGAACATGCCCCGGACGTCGGGAAACGTCTGGGGGGTGAACTCGAGGGCGTCCCGGACGGCCAGTTCTCGCACGTGCATGACCAACGACAGTACTGACGCCCTGCCGCAGACAACCTGCCGGCGGCCTGACAGAATGTGCGGACCGCAGCGTCCACGGGCTGTCCTGATTACCACCGCCGGGTGGCCCACAGCAAGGCGGCGCCAGCGCGCTTGGGTCGAACCGTGACCGGCGCTCGAGTGCGTCGCGAGAGTGTGTGCTTAGCGTCCGAGAGTCGACGCCCGCCACGCACAGCCCCGCAGGAGGGACGCCCGTGACCACTGTTGATGATCAGGCGGTTGGTACCGATATGGCCTCGCCCGTCACCGATGATGAGATCTTCCGCGCGCACGAGGGGGGCAAGCTCGGCATCGACGTGACCAAGCCGATCTCCGACCCCCGCTCGCTGGCGATCGCCTACACACCCGGCGTGGCGAAGGTGAGCCGCGCGATCGCCGAGGACGCCTCGCTCGCCGCGCGCTACACCTGGGCCCACCGCCTGGTCGCGGTGGTCAGCGACGGCACCGCGGTACTCGGCCTGGGCGACATCGGGGCGAGCGCGTCGCTGCCGGTGATGGAGGGCAAGGCGGCCCTGTTCAAGACCTTCGGCGGCCTGGACTCGATCCCGCTGGTGCTGGACACCACCGACGTCGACGAGATCGTGGAGACGCTGGTCCGGCTGCGCCCGTCGTTCGGCGCGGTCAACCTCGAGGACGTCGCCGCGCCGCGCTGCTTCGAGCTTGAGCGCCGGCTGATCGAGGCGCTGGACTGCCCGGTGATGCACGACGACCAGCACGGCACCGCGGTGGTGCTGCTGGCCGCGCTGCGCGGAGCCAACCAGGTGCTGGACCGCAAGATCGACAGCCAGCGGGTGGTCATCGTCGGCGCCGGCGCCGCGGGGGTGGCCTGCGCGAAGATCCTGCTCGCGGCCGGCGTCGGGGACGTGACCGTGCTCGACTCGCGCGGCATCGTCCACACCGGCCGGGACGGCCTCAACCCGGTCAAGGAGGACCTCGCGCTGGTCACCAACACCACCGGGCTGCGTGGTGGCCTGGCCGAGGCGCTGGCCGGGGCGGACGTGTTCGTCGGACTGTCCGGCGCGACGGTCTCCGAGGAACTGATCGCCTCGATGGCGCCGTCCGCCATCGTGTTCGCGCTGTCCAACCCCGACCCGGAGATCCACCCGCACGTCGCCGCCCGGCACGCGGCGATCGTGGCCACCGGCCGGAGCGACTTCCCCAACCAGATCAACAACGTGCTCGCCTTCCCCGGAATTTTCCGGGGCGCGCTGGACGTGGGCGCCCGCCGCATCACGGAGAACATGAAGCTCGCCGCGGCCACCGCGATCGCCGCCGTGGCCAGCGACGATCTGGCCCCGGACAAGATCGTGCCGAGCGCGCTCGACCCGCGGGTGGCCCCCGAGGTGGCCGAAGCTGTGGCTCGGGCGGCGCGGGAAGACGGGGTAGCCTGAGCGCGGCAAGAACAACATCGCGGCCGGGGGGCGGAAGGAAGGCGCCGTGGCCGATCATGTCGTGCGCGCCGAACTGCCTCCATCCGGAGCGCGGTCGGGCGACCTGGGCATGGCCGTTGACGGAGCACTGACCGGCAGCGACAGCTTCGCGGAGTCGCAATCCCTTGCGGCGGGCAAAAACGGGCCCGCCCCGTGGGACGACCCGGCGGTCGAGCGCGCGTTGCTGCTGGATGCCCAGCGGATGGCCCGGGTTGGCAGTTGGAGCTCGGACATCCGCAGCGGCCAGGTGTACCTGTCCGAGGGGCTGCGTCAGCTGATGGGGCTGTCCGACGGGTGCACCGCGACCGACGCGCTCGATCTCATCCACCCGAACGACCTGCCGGTCATCGACCAGTTCCGGGACCGGTTGAGGTCGGCGCAGGCGTCGGAGACGGTCGAGCTCGAGGTGCACGACGGCACCGGGACACGCACGTTCCTGGTGCGCGGCCGCACCGAGCGCGACGCCGACGGTGCGATCGTGCGGGTGCACGGCACGGTTGCCGACGTCTCGCCGTACCGCGCGGCCGAGCAGCAGGCCAGCCAGGACCGCCGGCTGTTCGGCGACGCCCAGCGGGTGGCCCGGCTGGGCACCTGGGAGTGGAACGCGGCCACCGGCGAGTGCATCTGGTCGACGATGCTCTACGAGCTGCTCGGCGTGGAGCCGGGCACACCGGTGACCTATGCCGACTACCTGGCGCTGGTGCATCCCGAGGACCGGGGCTGGGTGCATCAGCGGTTCCAGGAGCTGGCCACCGACGGCCGGGCCGTGGAGGTCGAGTTCCGGGTGGTGCGCCCGGACGGCGCGCGGCGGGTGTTCCGCTGCCGGGGTGAGGCGCTCGGGCCGGACAACGGCTCGCCGATCATGATCGGAACCGCGCAGGACGTCACCGAGCAGCGCTCGACCGAGACCCGGATGATGCGGTCCAGCCAGCGGTTCACCGACCTGGTGGCGATCACCCCGGTCGGCATCGCGCTGCTGGACGAGTCCGAGCGGGTGGTGGACGCCAACGAGTCGCTGTGCCAACTGCTCGGCGTGGATCTGGAGCGGCTGCGCGGGATGCCGGCCGCCCAGCTGGTGCACGCCAGCGACCGGGGTGGGCGGCTGCTGGCCAGCAGCAACGGCGGCCGGCACGGGACCGGGCCGTTCCGGGTCGGCCAGCGGGTGCTGGTCACGGCGTCCGGCAAGCCGGTGTACTGCGAGCTGTCCGCGACGGTGTCCATCGCCGACGACGGCGAGCGGTTCTGGCTGGTCGTGTTCTCCGACGTGACCGACCGGCGCAAGGCCGCCGAGCGGCTGCACTACCAGGCCACCCACGACGAGCTGACCGGGCTGCCCGGCCGGGCCGCGGTC
>NZ_DASTBH010000566.1:0-5849 GCF_035712165.1 Actinophytocola sp.
CAGGCCGGCATCGGTGGCCGGCAGATAACGCTTGGCCAGCAACACGTCCACGGTGGTGAGCGCGGCGAAGGCCAGCATGGTCACCGCGGCGTGGCCGACCTCGGCGAGCGCCCGAACACCGTTGCGGGCAACGAGCGCGGCCCAGCCGGGGCCGCGCACGGCGAGCGCGCCGGCCAGTACGGCCAGCCAGGCTCCGGCCGCCATCCCGGCCATGGTCGCGACCGACGTGCCGAAGGCGACCAGACCGATGATCGCGCCGCCGACCCGCCCGCCGACGGCGATCACGGTGACCGCCGCCAGCCGGCCGAACAGGTGCAGGCCCTGCACGACCCCCATCGGTGCGGCGATCAGGGTCATCGCCGGCAGCGCGACCGTCATCAGGATCAGGGCCGGCACCGAGATGCGCAGGGACAGGTGCAGCACCGGGACCGCCGCGGCGGCCACCACCGTGACCACGACCGCGCTGTACCCGGCGGCCCGGCCCAACCCGCCGGGTTCGCCGGCCGCCACCCGCCGGGCCAGCACCACCTGCAGGGTCAGGGCCGGAACCGCGCCCACCGCCAGCAGTCCCAGCAGCGCCGCCAACTCGCCGTAGCGCTCCGGACCGAGCACCCGGGTGCCCACCGCGACCAGGACGTAGCTGAGCAGGTTCACCACGACGGTCGCCAGCGTCACCGTCGCGGACGCGCCGAGCAGCGCGCGGACGCCGGTGGGGCGACCGGTGCCGGTCATTACCGTCCGTCCGGGAGTTCGGGAGCCACGGGCGCAGGTTAGCCAGCGTCGTCCGGTCTGGCAGCTTCGGGACCAAACTGGGACAAACGGTCTATTGCTTCTGAGTTACCACTGAGTAACCTGTGGGGCCTGGATCGAAGCTGAGGAGGATTTGTTGCGTCGCATCGTGGGATTCGTCCTGCTGGGGCTCGGGGTCTTCGCGGTGGTGCTGGGGCTGATGCTCCGCTTCTACGCCTATCCTCGCCTGGCCAAGGCCCCGTTGGACCCGCAGGGCGTGTCCGTCGCCAGTGGTAGCGGAGTGATCGCGCTGGTCTTCGAATCCGAGGAACCGGGCGGCCCGGCCACGCCGGTCATCCGGCAGAACCTCACCCTCACCGCCAACCGGTACGTCACCGGCGACCTGACCTCGCCCGAGGTTCAGGAGAACGGCGACGTCGCGAGTTGGATCGAGGCGCTCACCATCGTCGACCAGAACGGAAACCTGGTGAAGGCGACCGAGCGCCAGCTCTGCGTCGACCGGCACACCGCCGAGGCGGTGGAGCCCTGCACGGTGCGCTACATCAAGGCCACCACCGACCCGCGAACCCTGCAGGTCGTCAAGGAGGACGGCACCCCGCAGCCCGGTGTGAACCTCAAGTTCCCGTTCGACACCCAGAAGACGTCGTACCAGATGTACGACCTGACGATCCGGGCGAGCGCCGAGGCGAGGTTCGACGGCGAGGAAGAGGTCAACGGCCTGGACACCTACCGGTTCGTCCAGGAGATCCCGCCCACCAAGGTGGAGGAGCGGGTGGTGCCGGGCTCGCTGGTGGGCGACACCGAGCCGTCGGTCCAGGCCGACCTGTACTACCAGAACCGGCGCACCATGTGGGTCGAGCCGGCCACCGGCCTGATCGTCAAGGGCCAGGAGTCGCAGCACCAGGAGTTGGTGCAGTCCGACGAGCAGCCCGGCCAGGGCACCGTCGTCTTCGACGGCACGCTGGCCTTCACCGACCAGACGGTCGACAAGAACGTCAGCGACGCCAACGACAACCTGTCCAAGCTGTGGCTGCTCACCGGGCTGCCGGTCTACCTGTGGATCGGTGGCGCCCTGCTGATCGTCGCGGCGCTGTTCCTGCTGCTGGGCGGCGGCCGGGGCCGGCGGGCCGTCGTGCACCGCTCGCCCGAGGACGACCGCGAGCTCAGCGGCACCACCACCTGACCGGCGAATCAGAGTTTTCTCAGCACCATCACGAGATTCCAGGAGGCGAACTCCCGCAGTCCCGGAATACGCACGATCCAGATTGCCCACCACGGGTGATAACGCGGAAACGCCCGCACCAGCCGGGCGTTTCCGCAGGTTCGCGCCCAGCGCAGCGCGGTGCCCACGGAAATCGCGAAAAGGCTCTCGCCGAAGCGATTCTTCGGTTCCCGCAGGTGGCGTTTCGCGTATCGGTTGCGGGCGAAGTGTCCGCCCAGGTAGTGCCACGGCGCGGTCTCGTGGCCGCCCCACGGGGACAGCCACGGGGTGAAGGAGACGAACACCGTTCCGCCGGGCCTGGTCACCCGGACCATCTCCGCAAGCATGGCGGCGGGCGAGGCAACGTGCTCCAGCACGTTGGACGAGTAGCAGAGGTCCACCGACCCGGTCTGAACAGGCAGTTCGGTGCCGCTGGCGCGGACCATGCCGGCTCCGGGACGGCCGCGCGCGGACAGTTCGCCGACGTCCGGGTCGACGCCGAGGTAGTGCGCCCCGGCCGCGGTGAAGGCGTCGGAGAAGTAGCCCGGACCGCCCCCGACATCGAGGACCACCCGGCCGTCGAGCGGGGTGAACGAGGCCACCTGGCGTACCGAGTCCTCGGCCAGTGTCCGATAGAAATGGTCCGGGTCCGACTGCTCGACGAGAAATGCCCGAAACAGGCGCGTCGAGCGACTCAGCGTGGCCTCTTTTTTCATCCTGGGTATCGCTTTCGCCGGGTATTTCGACTACGTTCGTACTGACCGGTAACTTATCAGGTGTTTTTGGAGCGAGGGTTGACGGATATCGAGTGCAACGGCGCACGTCCGCACCTGTTACTGCTCAACTGGCGCGACACCAGCCATCCCGAGGGCGGTGGCTCGGAACGTTACCTGGAGCGCATGGCCGAGGGTCTGGCCAGCCGGGGCTACCGGGTGACCATGCACTGCGCGGCACATGATCAGGCCCCGGCCGACGAGTGGCGGCGCGGGGTGCGGATCCGCAGGCGCGGCAACCGCCTGACGGTCTACCTGCGGGGCCTGCAGGCGGTGCTGCGGACCCGGCCGGACGTGATCGTGGACGTGCAGAACGGCATCCCGTTCTTCTCCCGGCTGGTCGCCCGCTGCCCGGTGCACGTCCTGGTGCACCACGTGCACCGGGAGCAGTGGCAGCCGGTGCTGGGGGAGCGGCTCGGCCGGATCGGCTGGTGGATCGAGTCGCGGCTGGCGCCCCGGATCTACCGGGGCTGCCGCTACCTCACCGTCTCGCTGTCCACCCGCGACGAGCTCGTCCGGCTGGGAGTGGCCCCGGAGCGCATCACGGTGATCGAGCCCGGCGTGGATCCGGCGCCGGCCACCCACGCCGAGCCGGACGAGGACCCGGTGCTGGCCGTGGTCGGCAGGCTGGTGCCGCACAAGCGGGTCGAGCACGCGATCGACGTGCTGGCCCGGCTCGCCGAGCAGTGGCCCAAGCTGCGCCTGGAGGTGGTCGGCCAGGGCTGGTGGGCGGAGAACCTGCGCCGGCACGCGCAGCTGCGTGGCGTCGAGGACCGGGTGACCCTGCACGGCTGGGTGGAGGAACAGGACAAGCACGAGATCCTGGCCCGCTCGGCGCTGCACCTGTGCCCGTCGGTCAAGGAGGGCTGGGGCATCTCGATCATGGAGGCGGCCGGGCACGGGGTGCCGTCGATCGCCTACCGGGCCGCGGGCGGGGTGACCGACTCGATCGTGCACGACGAGACCGGCCTGCTCGCCGAGGACTTCGAGGATCTGGTGGAGTGCGTGGCCACGCTGCTGCGCGACGGTGAGCTGCGGGCGACCATGGGCGCGGCCGGCCGCGCGCGGGCCCGGAAGCTGGGTTGGGAGCGCGGGATCGCCGCCTTCGAGCGGGCGATCAGCCGCGGTTACTTGGTGCCGTAGTTGACCGCGCCGGCCCACGGGTTCGGCGGCGCGACCTCTTCGAAGTTGATGCTGTTGTCCGGAGCCGAGGTCAGCGCGACTGTGACGGCCACGCCAGACGCGAGGACGAAGCCACCCACAACGGCGACGATGGCACCGATGATCAACCGCACGGTTCACTCTCCTGGCTGGTTCCGCCGGAACGGGGTAAATCTACCGGTCGGTAACCCCCACCACAACAGCATTGCGATGATCAGAAGCAACGATCCGACATCGCCGATGACCACCGCGGCCACCGGTGGGCGGCCCCGCTCGTACGGAACGACCTCGCCCGGCAGCCGGTACAGCGACAGCCACTGGCCACCGAACACCTCGGTCGCGCCGGACGGAAGCGCGGGCACCGGGCCCGGCGTGCCGTGCTCGATCAGCAGCCAACCGACGCCCAGCCCGGGCAGCCCGCTCAGGCCGGCCCGGCGGATCTCCGCGGCCCGCCGGTCCTCGCCGGGCACTGGGCGGCCGCCGACCAGCAGGGTGTCGTCCAGGACCGTGGTCTCGGGAAGCACCCGGGGCGCGGGGTCGAGTTGGGTGCGCCTGCCGTTCCACTCGAACTGTCGGAACAGTCCGGCCGGCAGGACGAACACGTCGCCCGGCCGCTCGTCGGCGGCCAGGATCTCGCTGACCCGCGTCCAGTCCCTCGGGTAGGACACCGCGGCCAGCCGCCCGAACCCGGCCCAGGCCAGGTCCGGCAGCATGGCGACCGGAAGCAGCATCGCCGTCACCAGCACCGCGGCCCGCCCGGCGCGGGTGCGCAACGCCCCGGCCGCGCTCTCCACGGCCAGCGCGAACCCCAGCGCGAGCGGCAACGCCCACCAGGCCACCCAGCGCTGCGAGTCGCGCAACAGGGCGAAACCGGGTCCGTGCACGGTCAGCCAGCGCATCAGCGCCGCGCCCACCGGGACGGTCGGCAGCGCGGCGAGCAGCAGGCCGAAGGCGCCGAGCAGGGCCAGCGCGCGGGCCGGCGCGGCCCCCCAGCGGCGGGCCAGCACCCGCAACCCGTGGACCGCGGCACCGACCATGATCAGGATGACCAGCGGAAGCAGCGGGTTGGCCCGGCTGTCCGGAACCACCTCGGCGTTCCAGATGCCGCCCAGGCCGAGCAGGCTGACGAACTGGGTGCCCCAGTTCTCGCCCCGGGCCGCGAACGCGTCCACCCCCTCGGGTGCGGCGGCGGCGGTGGCCGGATGCAGCAGGCCAGGCAACCACCACGGCGCGTTCAGCACGAGCATCGCAACCCCGGTGAAGGGCAGCCGCCTGCGGCCCGCCGAGACCATCGCGACCAGCGCGGCGAGCATGCCGCCCGGCGCGGTGAGCACCGCCGGCAGGCAGGTGAGCACCAGCCGGGCGCCCGCCTTCGGCTCACCCCGGCGAAACGCCAGGCCGGCCAGGGCGATCCAGGGCAGGCAGGCGTAGGCCAGCAGGATCTGCCAGTGCCCGATGAACAACCGCTCGGCGACGTAGGCGCTCCAGCCGTAGGCCAGCCCGGCGACCACCCGGGTGGCGGTGGAGCCGGTCGGCACCAGCCGGCCGGCGCCGAGCACGGCGAAGAACAGCGCGGCGGCCAGCGCGAGCTTCTGCACGATGTCGCCGGGCAGCACGGCCGTCGCCACGGCCACGATCGCGTCGGAGGGCACCGCCCTCGGCAGCGCGGTGCCCTGGCCGAGACCGTCGGCCAGCAGCGGCTGCCGTGGGGTGAACACCATGTCGTAGGTGAGGACGAAACCGCGGCGCAACAACGGGGCGAGCACCGCCAGCGCCACCGCGGCTGCCACGGCGACGAGCACCGCGGTGGGCCGCCACGCCCGAAACCCCGCCGGGGCGGGCGGATCCGGACGGTCCTGCACCGCCGGTTCGGGCTCGGCGGACATCATGCTTCGCCCGCCTCAGGTGTCGGGTCCGGCGCGCGGCCCCGGCTGCCGAACCAGTCGACACCGGCCGCCACCACG
>NZ_DASTBH010000567.1:0-11671 GCF_035712165.1 Actinophytocola sp.
CCGGTGCGGCGCGAGGGCGCCCGGGAGGGCCGCTGGGTGCTGCTGGACTTCGTGGACATCGTCGTGCACGTCCAGCACGCCGAGGAGCGCGCCTTCTACGCCCTGGAACGGCTCTGGAAGGACTGCCCACGCATCGAGTTCGACCCGATGCCCGGAGGGGAGGGCGGCGCCTCGTGACCCTTCGGCGGATCGTGCTGTGGCGGCACGGCGAGACCGACTACAACGCGTCCGGCCGGATGCAGGGCCAACTCGACTCGTTGCTCACCCAGGTCGGCTGGAACCAGGCCCGGTTTGCGGTGCCGGTGCTCGCCCGGTTCGCGCCGGACCTGGTGGTGGCCTCGGACCTGCGCAGGGCCACCGACACGGCCACGGTGTTCACCACCGCCACCGGCGTTTCGTTGCGTATCGACAAGCGGCTGCGGGAGACCAACCTCGGCATCTGGCAGGGCATGACCGGGGCCGAGATCGACGAGCAGTGGCCGGGCAGCCGGCGCATCTGGCAGACCGACCCGACCTGGTCACCGCCGGGCGGCGAGTCCCGGGTCGAGGTCGCCGCCCGGGCCTCCGAGGTGGTCGCCGACCTCGACACCCAGGACGTGTCGACCGCGGTCCTGTGCGCGCACGGCGGCCTGACCACGGCCCTGACCGGGCACCTGCTCGAACTGCCGGTCACCGCCTGGGCAAAGCTGGGCGGTATCGGCAACTGCCACTGGTCGGTGCTGGAACGGCGGGTCACCAGCGGCTTAGCCTGGCGCCTGATCGAGTACAACGCGGGGATCACTGGCTGATCGATGACGCCGACAGTGTTGATGTTCGGTGACTCGTTGAGTTTCCACGGGCCCGACGGCCCCCATCCGGCCGATGACGAGCGGCTCTGGCCGAACCTGGCGTCGGCCGCGCTCGGCGGCCGCACGGAGCTGGTGGCCGGATTCGGCTGGACCGCCCGGGACGCCTACTGGGCGCTGGTCGGCGACCCTCGGGTGTGGACGCTGCTGCCCAAGGCCGACGTGCTGGTGCTGGCCGTCGGCAGCATGGACACGCTGCCCTCGCCGCTGCCCACCTATCTCCGCCAGGGCCTGCGGTACGTGCGGCCGGACCGGCTGCGCCGGCTGGCCCGGGAGGGCTACCTGGCCGCCCAGCCGTGGCTGGCCCGGGTCACCCGCGGCCGCCCCGCGGCGTTGCCGGCCCGGCTGACCGTGCGCTACCTGGACCAGATCCTGGTCTCGATCCGGGCGCTGCGGCCCGAGCTGCCGGCGGTGGGGGTGCTGCCGCCGGTCCACCGGGCTCACTCGTACGGGTGCGTGCACACCGCCCGGTCGGGTGCCGAGGCGGCGATCCGGGCCTGGGGCGAGCGCGCCGGCGTGCCGTTGCTCGACCTGGCCGCGCTGACCGGTGACCACGTGTTGGGCGGGCACGGCAACCCGGACGGGATGCACTGGGGCTGGGACGCGCACCAGGCGGTGGCCGACGAGCTCGCCGAGGTGATCCGCGCGCTGCTGAAAGCCGAGGACCACCCGTAGGCTCATCGACCGTGCCAGTCGCTGTCGTCACCGACTCCACCGCGCACCTGCCGGAGGGCTTCGCCGAGCGGCACGCGGTCCGCGTGATCCCGCTGCGTGTGCTGGTGGACGGCCGGGCGGTGCTGGACGGCGTCGACATCGGCCCGGGTGAGCTCGCGGCGGCGCTGGCCAGCCGGCGGACCGTGACCACCTCGCGGGCCAACCCGGACGAGTTCATCCCGTTGTACGAGGAGTTGCTGGCTTCGGGAGCGTCCGGGGTGGTCTCGGTGCACCTGTCCAAGGAGCTGTCCGGAACCTGGGAGTCGGCCCGGCTGGCCGCGACCGAGGTGGGCGGCGGCCGGGTGCGGGTCGTGGACTCGCGCACGACCGTGATGGGGCTGGGGTTCGCCGTGCTGCGGGCGGCG
Source organism: Actinophytocola sp. (assembly GCF_035712165.1). Classification (GTDB taxonomy): domain Bacteria; phylum Actinomycetota; class Actinomycetes; order Mycobacteriales; family Pseudonocardiaceae; genus DASYTH01. The sequence continues at coordinate 1,925 of NZ_DASTBH010000567.1, forward strand.
GAGGTGGCCTGCGGCGGGGCGGAGGCAGCTGCGGTCGAGGAGGCCGCGGTCGAAGCAGCGGCGGGCAGCCGGACCTTCTTCATGCTCGAGACGCTGGAGTATCTGCGCCGGGGTGGGCGGATCGGCGCCGGTGCCGCGCTGCTGGGCACGGCGCTGGCCGTGAAGCCGGTGTTGCATGTGGACAACGGCCGGATCGTGCCGTTGGAGAAGGTGCGCACCACCGGCCGGGCGCTGGCCCGGTTGGTCGAACTCGCGGTCGCGGCCGCCGGAGACATGCCGGTGCGGCTGGCCGTCCATCACCTGGCCGCGTCCGATCGCGCCGCCGAGCTTGCCAACCGGCTCGACGAACGGGTTCCGGGGTCCTCCGGGTGCGTGGTGTCCGAGGTGGGCGCGGTGATCGGCGCGCACACCGGGCCGGGGATGCTCGGTGTGGTCGTCTGTCCGGACGCGAATCTTCCATAGTCGCACCGGGGTCCGACAGTTTCGTCGCGCGGCGGCGCACGGGACGGCAGTTGTCCACAAGCGACGCTGATCGTCCACAGCGGACGGTTCGCCGGTGCCGTCCTCGTTCGCCCGGGCCTAGCGTCGGCGCCATGTTCACGACCACGCGACGAGCGCAGCGCGAAGCACCGGCCCGGTCCCGGCTCGAGCGGATGTCGCCCGGGACCGGGCCACCGCCGCCGGCCGAGCAGGACTGGATCGACGAGCCGGCGCCGCCCTGGTGGCGTTCCGGTCGGCTGCTGGAGCGATGGCTGCCCGGCGCCGGTCCACCGCGCAGGCGGCTGTCCCTCGGGCTCCTCGCCGGGCTGGCGCTGGTCCTGGTCACCGGGGCGGGCGTGGCGTTGTCCTCGGGCGCCGAACCGGAGGCCCCGCCGAACCTCCCGGTCGCCCGGGCCGCGTCCGAACCGGTGCCGCCCTCGAGCGCCGGGTCCGCTGCCACGTCGATCGTGGTCAGCGTCGTCGGTCGGGTCGAGCGGCCGGGCCTGGTCACCCTCACCGACGGCGCCCGGGTCGCCGACGCGCTGCGCGCCGCCGGAGGCCCGGCCCCGGGCGTGGACATCAGCGGGCTCAACATCGCCCGCCGGCTCACCGACGGCGAGCAGATCTACGTCGGGGTCCCGGCGCCACCGGAGGCGGCTGCGCCCGGCGCCGCGCCGCCGGGCCGGATCGACCTGAACGCGGCGACCACGACCCAGCTGGACACCCTGCCCGGCGTGGGCACGGTGACCGCCCAGCGGATCGTCGACTGGCGCACCAAGCACGGCCGGTTCACCCGGATCGAGCAGCTACGCGAGATCGAGGGGATCGGTCCGGCCCGGTTCGCCCAGCTCAGGGACCTGGTGGTGGTCCAATGAGACTCGGGTGCGAACCGGTGCGGCCCGGCGTCCGGTTCCGCGGCGGGCCGGACTGGTGCCTGGTGCCGGCCGCGGCGGCGGTGTGGCTGGCCACGCTGCTGGGCCTGCTCCTGGGCGCCTGGCTGGCCGTGGCGGTCGGTCTGGCCGCGAGTCTGGCCGGGATGGCGCCGCTGCTGATCCCGCCCGGCCGGCGGGTCGGGATGACTCGCCGGACCTGGCTCGGCCTGGGTGGCGCGCTGCTCGTCTGCGGCCTCGCGGCGGCGGTTCCGGTCGCCGGGCGGCTGCGGGAGGTGGCCACGGATCCGCTGCGTCCGGCCGCCGCGCGCGGCGCCGTCGGCGCGTTTCGGGTCGAGCTCACCGAGCGGCCGCGGCCGGTCACGTCGGCCGGGTTCGGCGGCCGGCAGGGCGGGGTGCGATCGGTTCTCGTGGCGGCGACGGTGCGCCACGCGGTGGTGGCCGGCCAACCGGTGGCCAGTACCGGCGAGGTGCTGCTGATCGCTCCGGTGGACGGTTGGGCTCGGCTGCTGCCCGGTCAGCGAGTGGATCTGGAGGCGGAGCTGGCGCCGGCCCGGCCCGGCGGGACGACCGTGGCCGTGCTGCGGGTCCGCGGCCCGCCCGGCGCGGTGAGTGCGGCGGCCGGGTGGCAGCGCGCCGCGCAGGTGTTGCGGTCCGGGCTGCGAACGGCGGCCGGGGTCCTCGATCCGGAGCCCGCCGCGCTGGTGGGTGCCCTGGTGGTGGGCGACACCGACGCGCTGCCCGAGCCGGTGGTCGAGCAGTTCCGGTCGGCGGGCATGGCGCATCTGCTCGCCGTGAGCGGGGCCAACCTGGCCATTGTCTGCGTCGCGGTGCTGCTGCTGATGCGGGCGCTGCGGTTCGGCCCGCGCGGCTCCGCGACCGGCGCCGGGCTCGCGTTGCTCGGGTTCATCGTGCTGGCTGGTCCGGAGCCCAGCGTGCTGCGGGCGGGCGTGATGGGCGCGGTCGGTCTGCTGGCGCTGGCCACCGGCCGGGAGCGGGTGGCGCTGCCGGCCCTGGCCACCGCGGTGATCGTGCTGGTGCTGGCCGACCCCGGCATGGCGGTCAACATCGGGTTCGCACTCTCGGTGGTGGCGACCGGCGGGCTCGTGCTGCTCGCACCCCGGTGGGCCGACGGGCTGGCCGCGCGTGGCCTGCCCCGAGGTGTCGCCGAGGCGCTCGCGGTCCCCGCGGCGGCGCATCTGGTGACGGCGCCGCTGGTGGCCGGGATGGCCGGTCAGGTCAGCCTGGTCGCGGTGCTGGCCAACCTGCTGGCCGCGCCGGTCGTCGCACCGGCGACGGTGCTCGGGGTGCTGGCCGCGGTGCTCGCTCCGGTCGCGCCGTGGCCGGCTGAGCTGCTGGTCCGGCTGGCCGGGCCGGAGGTGAGCTGGCTGCTCATGCTCGCCCGGCATGCCGCCGGCCTGCCTGGTGCCACCGTGGACTGGCCGGCCGGCTGGTGGGGTGGGCTGGCGCTGCTGGCGGTCATCCTGGCCGTGGCCGGTGCGATCCGGTACCGGCGCGTTCGGCCGGCGCTCCTCGCCGGCCTGGTCGCGGTGCTCGCCGTGATCGTTCCGGTGCGGGTGCTCGCACCGGGCTGGCCGCCGGCGGGCTGGGCGATGGTGGCCTGCGACGTGGGTCAGGGCGATGCCCTGGTGCTGTCCACCGGGGACGCCGGGCGGGCGGTGGTGGTGGACGCCGGGCCGGAGCCCGGACCGGTCACGGACTGCCTCGACAGGTTGGGAGTGGACAGTGTGCCGCTGTTGATCCTGAGCCATCTGCACGCCGACCACGTCGGCGGCATGCCGGGCGTGCTCGCCGGCCGGCCGGTGGGGGGCGTGGCGGTCGGGCGGGCCCGGGCGCCGGACTGGGCCTGGGACGAGGTGGTCGACGACGCCGGTCGGGCTGGGGTACCGGTCGTCCAGCTCGACGTCGGGCAGCGGCTGACCTGGCCGGGCCTGGCCATCGAGGTGCTCGGGCCGCCGACGGCCGAGGCGGTGCCCCGACTCGACGCCGACGGAACGGAGATCAACAATGCCTCCCTGATCCTGCGCGCGGACACGCCGGCCGGGCGGGTGCTGCTGACCGGCGACATCGAGTTGGCCGCTCAGGCCGACCTGCTCGCCGCCCGCGTGGACCTGCGCGCCGACGTGCTCAAGGTTCCGCACCACGGCTCCCGGTTCGCGGCACCGGAGTTCCTGGACGCGGTCGGCGCCCGAATCGCCGTGGTGAGCGTGGGCGCCGGCAACCGCTACGGGCATCCGAGCGAGCGAACCCTGAGCTACCTCACCGAAAACGGCACCCAGGTGCTGCGCACCGACACCGCGGGCGACAGTGCCGTCGTCCCCGCCGCGGACGGCCCACGGGCGGTCCCGCGCGGCCGGGCGCGGGCGCCGCCGTCGCGAAACTCAGCCGGCCAGGGCCTGGCGCACGGCGTCGGCGGAGGGCGCGACGGTCGCCTTGGGACCGATGTGGTCCTGGACCGCGTCCAGCGTCTTGAGGCCGTCGCCGGTGATCAGCAGGACCGTCTCGGCGTCCGGGTCGAGCTGGCCGGTCTCGATCAGCTTCTTGGCCGTGGCGACGGTGACGCCACCGGCGGTCTCGGCGAAGATGCCCTCGGTCCGGGCCAGCAACCGGATCCCGGCCACGACCTCCTCGTCCGAGACGTCCTCCACCGCGCCGCCGGTGCGCCGGACCGCGTCGAGCACGTAGGGGCCGTCGGCGGGGGCGCCGATCGCCAGCGACCGGGCGATGGTGCTCGGTTTGACCGGGGCGACGACGTCGAGGCCGGCCTTGAAGGCCGCGGACACCGGTGAGCATCCGGTGGCCTGGGCGCCGAACACCCGGTAGGGGGTCGGCTCGACCAGGCCGAGCTCGCCGAGCTCCCGGAAACCCTTGTCCACCTTGGTCAGCTGCGCGCCGGAGGCGATCGGCACGACCACCTGGTCGGGCAGCCGCCAGCCGAGCTGCTCCGCGACCTCGTAGCCGAGCGTCTTGGAACCCTCGGCGTAGTACGGGCGGACGTTGACGTTGACGAACGCCCAGTCCTCGTGGTCGGCGGCGAGCTCGGTGGCCAGCCGGTTGACGTCGTCGTAGTTGCCGTCGACGGCGATCAGGTCGCCGTCGTACACGGCGGTGGTCAGCACCTTGGCGCGTTCCAGAGAGGAGGGGATCAACACCACCGACCGCCACCCGGCCCGGGCCGCCGCGGCGGCGACCGCGTTGGCCAGGTTTCCGGTCGACGGGCAGGCCAGCACCGAGAAGCCGAGCTGCCGGGCCGCGGCCAGCGCGACGGCGACCACCCGGTCCTTGAACGAGTGGGTCGGGTTGCCGGTGTCGTCCTTCACCCACAGCGATCGGACTCCGAGGGCGGCGGCCAGCCGGTCGGCCTTCACCAGCCGGGTGAGGCCGGGCTCGGTGTTCGGGTGACTGTCCACATCGGACGGAACGGGCAGCAGTTGCCGGTACCGCCAGATGGATCGGGGACCCGCCTCGATGTCCGACCGGGTGATCGCCGGGAACTCGTAGGCGACCTCGAGCGGGCCGAAACACTCGGCGCAGGCGAACTCGGCGACGAGCGGGATGCGGTGGCCGCATTCGCGGCAGGACAGGCCACGGGCCGGGCCAAGGTCGAAGCTGGTGGTCGTGTGGTTGGGCACACCGACAGAAGTCATCGCGAGGTCACTCCTCATCTGTCCCGCGGTACGGGTCGGAATTGGCACCGTGGTCGTTGCCGTCCTGCGCGATGAGGTGTGGCTGACGCCGGTTGCCGGGGCTTCTTTGGGCCGTTCCCTCTGCCCCTCTGGATGAGCGGTATTCGGTTGTGTCACCCGCGCGAAGCGGGTCTGCTGAACACCGTACGGCACCGGACCCGGGCTGGGCCAACCCGCTGCGCACGATTCAAGAGGGTTGTCAGGGCGCACCGGCGGTGTTCTGGCACAGTTGCGGCCGTGAAGGGACGTCGTCGGTGAATGCCCCCGTCGTGACTCCGCCGCCGCTACAGCTCGTGCTCGGCGAGGAGGAGCTACTGGTCGAACGGGCCGTCCGGGCTGCCTTCGAGACCACCCGGTTGGCTGACCCGGCGGCCGAGCTGACCAGGGCGCGGGTGGCCGACCTCACACCGCCGGAGCTGGCCGAGCTGGTCAGCCCGTCGCTGTTCGCGGAGGGTCGGGTGATCGTGCTCGACGGCGCGCACGAGGCCGGGGCGGAGATCGCCGCCGCGATCATCTCCTACGCCAAGGCGCCCGCCGAGGGCATCGTGCTCGTCGTGGTGCACACCGGGGCGGGGCGCAAGCCCGGCAAGGACATGATGGCGGCGCTGCGCTCGGCCGGGGCGACGGTCACCGAGTGCGCGAAGATCACCAAGCCGGCCGAGCGCGAGGCGTTCGTGCGCAACGAGATTCGCCGGGCGGGTGGCCGCAGCGACGGGGAGGCCGTGGTCGCGCTGATCGACGCGGTCGGCTCGGATCTGCGCGAGCTGTCCTCGGCCGCGGCCCAGTTGGTCGCCGACACCGGCGGCACCGTGACCGAGGAAGCGGTGCGCCGCTACCACCGCGGCCGTGCGGACGTGACCGGCTTCGCCGTCGCGGAGCGGGCGATCACCGGCGACGTGGCCGGCGCGCTCGAGGCGCTGCGCTGGGCGATGCAGCTCGGCGTCCCCCACGTGCTGGTCGCCGACGCCCTGGCCGACGCGGTCCGGACCGTGGCGAAGGTCGCCGGGCACGGTCGTGCCGACCCCTACCGGCTGTCCTCCGAGCTGGGCATGCCCACCTGGAAGGTGCGCAAGGCGCTGGCCCAGTCGCGGGGCTGGCACCCGGCCGGTCTGGTCGACGCGATGCAGGTGGTCGCCGAGGTCAACGCCGACGTCAAGGGCGTGGCAGCCGATCCCGACTACGCGCTCGAACGTGCCGTGCTGCGGCTCGCCGCCGCACATCGCGTGCAGGAGCGGTAAAAGCGCGAGCCCCGGCCGGGTCGGGGACCTGACCGGGGCTCGGCGGAGTGGCTCAGAGCTGGTTCGCGCGCTTGGCCATCGCGGACTTCTTGTTCGCGGCCTGGTTGGCGTGGATGACGCCCTTGCCGGCCGCCTTGTCCAGCTTCTTGCTGGCGTCGCGGAGCAGCACGATGGCCTTGTCCTTGTCGCCGGCGTCAGCGGCCTCGCGGAACTTGCGGATCGCGGTCTTCACCGAGGACTTGACGGACTTGTTGCGCAGCCGACGGCGCTCGTTCGTCTTGATCCGCTTGATCTGAGACTTGATATTGGCCATGCGGTGACTCCTCAGTGTCGATCACGGGGTGTTCGTGCCGCATCTGTGCTGGCCCCGCTGGTCCGAAAGGACCGGTGCGGGCTTCCTCCCTGGCGGAATGCCGCACGGCACGACGACACAGAATAACAACGGATGAGCGTCACTCCGACGCGGGCCCGGAGAACTCCGCCGGCCGCTTGCCCCGGATCGCCGCGATGCCCTCGGTCACGTCCGGTCCGCCGAACCCGAGGAACTCCAGGCCCAGCGAGGCGTCGAAGATCGGACCGGCCGAACGCAGCCAGTTGTTGAGCGCGTACTTGGTCCACCGGATCGCGCTCTGCGACCCGGCGGCCAGCCGGTTGGCCACCTTGCGGGCGGTCTCGTGCAGCGCGTCCGGCTCGACGCACAGCGACACCAGCCCGATCCGCTCGGCCTCCTCGCCGGACAGCGGTTCGCAGGTGAGCAGGTGGTACTTGGCCTTGGCCATCCCGCACAGCAGCGGCCACACGATGGCGGCATGGTCGCCGGCCGCCACGCCGAGCCGGGTGTGCCCGTCCATGATCCGCGCGGTGCGCGCGGCGATCGACACGTCGGCCAGCAGTCCGACGACCAGCCCGGCGCCCACGGCCGGCCCCTCGATCGCCGAGACCACCGGCTTCGCGCAGTTGATCACGTTGTAGACCAGGTCGCGGGCCTCGCGCAGCACCCGGATCCGCACCGCGAAGTCCTCGGCCATGTCGGCCACCAGGTCGAGATCGCCGCCGGCGGAGAACACCCCGCCCTCGCCGCGGATGATCGCCACCCGCACGTCCGGGTCGCCGTCGATGGCGGTCCACACCCCGGCAAGGTCGCGGTGTCCTTCATGGCCGACCGCGTTGAGCCGGCCGGGCGCGGACATGGTCACCTCGAGCACCCCGGAGCCGAGGTCGGCGAACCGCAGGCTCGGGTACAGGCTGGCGTAGTCGTGCATCCGACCATCCTGGCAGCCCGGGGTAGCTTGGCCGGCGTATGTCGCGGAAAGGGGGGACCGCATGCATCCCGCCGCCATCGTGCTCGTGGTGGCCGCCGCGCTGGCGCACGCCGGCTGGAACCTGTGTGCCAAGCGGGTTCCGCACGGCGGCACCGCGTTCGTCTGGCTGTACGGCTCGGTCAGTGCGGCCGTGTGCGTGCCGCTGGTCCTCGTCACCGTCCTCGTTCTCGACCAGACGCCCAGCCCGGTGTGGGCGTTGGCCATGGGTGTCAGCGGTCTGCTGCACCTGGTCTACTTCGTGTTGCTGCAACGGGGATACGCCGTCGGCGACCTGTCGGTGGTCTACCCGCTGGCGCGCGGGTCGGGGCCGCTGCTCGCGGTGCTGGCCGCCGTGCTGCTGTTCGGCGAGCGGCCCGGGGTGCTCGCGCTGGCCGGCGCCGGCATCGTGGTGGCCGGCATCCTGGTGATCGGCGGGCTCGGTTCCGGCGCGGCCGCCCGGTCGGCCGGTGCGCTCTACGGGCTCGCCACCGGAACGCTGATCGCCGGCTACACGCTGTGGGACGCGCACGCGGTGACCGCACTGGCGGTTCCGCCGCAGGTCCTGCTGGCCGGCTCGGCGCTGTGCGAGTTCGCGTTGCTCAGCCCGGTGGCGGTGGCCAGGCGCGGCGAGGTCGCGGGGTTGTGGCGGGCGCACTGGCGGCTGGTGCTCGCGATCGCCGTGCTCTCGCCGCTGGCCTACCTGTTGGTGCTGTTCGCGTTGCGGCTGGCGCCGGTGAGCATGGTGGCGCCGGCCCGGGAGTTGAGCATCGTGTTCGGCAGCCTGGCGGCGTGGCGACTGCTCGGCGAGCCGCACCCGGGCCGCCGGCTGGCCGGTGCGGTGGTGGTACTCGCGGGTGTGGCCGCCATCGCGGTGTAGCAGGGTGGAGGCCATGGAGGTGCTGAGCAGCCGGATTCTGCTGCGGCCCCGGGATCCGGACCGGTCCGTGGCGTTCTACCGGGATGTCCTGGGTCTGGCCGTGTACCGGGAGTTTCCGGGTGGCACGGTGTTCTTCGCCGGGGCCGGGTTCCTCGAGGTGTCCGGCCGGGGAGAGACCGGGCCGGGGCCGGATGTCGTGCTGTGGCTGCAGGTCCGGGACCTGGCCGGCACGGCGGACGAGCTCGCCCGGCGGAACGTGCCGGTGGTGCGCGAGCCTCGGGTGGAGCCGTGGGGCCTGCGCGAGATGTGGATCGCCGACCCGGACGGGCTGCGCATCGTGCTGGTGGAGATCCCGGACGATCATCCGCTGCGGAAGGATCAGCGGGACTGATCGTCCATCCGGTCCAGATGCCGTTCCAGGGCGTCGAGCCGGTCCGACCACAGCCGGCGATAGGGCGCGAGCCAGGCGTCGATCTCGGCAAGGGGCTCGGGACGCAGCTCGTACCAGCGCCGCTGCGCGTCCCGCCGCACCGTGACCAGGCCGGCGTCGCGGAGCACCTTGAGGTGCTTGGAGGTGCCGGGCTGGGTCAGGCCCAGCGTGGCCACGAGGTCGCCGACCGACCGCGGTTCGTCGCGCAGCAGATCGAGAATCCGCCGCCGGGTCGGCTCGGCGAGCACGGCGAAGGTCGTCGTCACCACCTAAATATAACTAGATCGGCATATGTGTGCGCCGGCCGCTAGCGGGGCCGTGCGTAGGCCTGCATCCCCGGGGTCGGGAACGACGGATAGGGCAGCGGACCGGCCGGCGGCGACTCCCGCCCGGAGCCGCCGAGGATGTTGCTGGTCAGCGCGTTGCGCTCGGCCAGCAGGTCGTCCAGCGCGGTGCGCAGCGTCGGCTCGTCGAGCTGGACCGGTGCCTCGTCGCCACGGTCCAGCGCCACCAGCACCGCCCGGCGGGCCAGCTCCCGGATGAACGAGGCGGTCGCCCCCTCGGTCGCCGCCACCAGCGGACCCGGATCGGGCAGGTCCAGCCGCACGTCCCGGGTGTAGAGCCGGAGCAGCCGCTCCCGCCCGTCCGCGTCCGGCCGGGGCACCTCGACCGCGAGGTCGATCCGTCCGGGCCGGTCAGTGAGCGCGTGTTCGAGGGTCTCCACCCGGTTGGTGGTCAGCATGAACGTCACGTCCGCGTCCGCCCCGACCCCCTCCATCTGGTTCAGCAGCTCGAACAGCAGCGGGCTGCCGTCGGTGAACGAC
>NZ_DASTBH010000568.1:0-3602 GCF_035712165.1 Actinophytocola sp.
CCGGCGGTGTCGACGAAGACGGTGTCCAGCACCGAGACGTACGGGTGCCGGCCGGGGACGTGGGCTTCCCGGCCCACGGGGGTCCACTCGAAGTCGTGCGAGGGCGGGAACACATGGTCCCGCTCCCCCACGTTGTCCACATAGGACACGCTGCCGTCCGCGGCGAGCTGCCAGCGCAGCACCTTGATGTCGGTGATGTCCGGCCCGGTCTGGAAGACGGCCAGCAGCTTGCCGTCCACGCGGCGCAGGTGGTGCAACCGGGCCTGCCGGTAATACCGGTACAGCTCGGCGAAGTCCCGCTGGAACCGCTCGTCACCGAGCAGCCCGGGCAGGTCGCCGGCGGCCGGCTCGAACCGGAACGCCTCGCCGTCGCGGCCGAACCGGTGCAGCGAGAACACGTCGCCGACCGCCGTCTCCGGCTTCAGGCCAATGAACACGTTGTAGCCGAACAACATCAGCCCGCCGAGCGAGACGATGTCGCGCGGCACGCAGTTGTGCTCGGTGCGGATCCGCTCGTGCCCCACCAGCCGCAGCTCGGCGCGGCCGAACACCTCGAGTCGTTCGGCGTTGAGCGACTCCGCCCGGCGGGCCAGCTCCGCGGCCTGCTCGGCCAGCCGGGCCCGCAGCACCTCGTAGGTGCCGGCATCCAGTTGGGCCGGTTCCGCCGGGGGTGCGGCGACCTCGGTCATCGCCGGCTACTGCTTGCCGAGGTCGACGACCGCACCGGGTTCGCCGTCCCGGTGCGGAAAACCGTCCAGCGCCTTGCGCAGCTCGCTCAGCTCCGGGCCGCCGGACTGGACCAGCTTGACCAGCGCGGCGGACATGGTCAGGTTCCGCACGTCGTCGGTGCCCAGCGAGGACAGGATCGCCTTGATGTCCTCGGGCAGGCTGGCCGACCCGTTCAGGTAGGGCTCGGCCAGCTTCTGGGTCACCTCGGAGTTGTGCACGAAGCCGTCCACCGCCTTGCCGAGCGTGATCGAGCCGACCAGCTTGTCGAAGAAGACGCTGTCGCCGCCGACGATGTCGATGTCGGCGTGCTCCAGCCCGGCCGCGAGCACCTTCGCCTGGGCTTCCGCGACGTCGCGGTGCACGTCGATGCCGGCCAGCCGGATCTCCTTCTCCGCCTCCAGCCGCAGCCGGTACTCCTCGTGCTCGCGAGCCGCGCCGTCCAGCGCGGACATCGCCGCCAGCTTCTCGGTCAGACCCTCGGCCTCGCCCTTGAGCTTCTCCCGGGTGGCGTCCGCGGCGGCCAGGCCCTTCTCCCGCTCGACGGCCGCCTCGGCCCGGCCGACCTTCTCGATCGCCTCGGCGTCCCGCTCGCGCACCTGTGCCGCGGCGAGCCCGGCGGCGGCCGCCTCGGCCTGCACACCCTCGGCGAGCCGGATCTTGGCCCGGGCGTCGAGCTCGGCGGCCTGCTGCCGCGCCTCGGCCAGCACCAGTTCCTCGCGCGCCCGGTACTTGGCCGCGGCCTCGGCCGCCTCGGCCGCCTTGATGTCCTTGACCAGGTTCTCCTGTGCCTGCGCCTCGGCCTGGATCACCACGGCCTGGCGGCCCCGCTCGGCCTCCTCGACCGCGCGCAGCCGCTTGATGCTCTCCTCCTGCTCGGCCACGGTCTTGTCCACCGCGACCCGCTCCCGGACCACCTCGGCGACGGACCGCTTCTCCGCCTCCACCACCTTGGCCGCCTCGATCCGGGCCAGCTCGATCTCCCGCTCCCGGGCGACCACCTCGAGCATCCGGTCCTTCTCGATCCGCTCGGACTCGATCGCGATCACCCGCTCGCGGTTCTTCTCCGCGACCGCCACCTCGCGCTCCTTGTTCTGGTCCTGCACGCCGAGCTGCTCCTCGGTGCGCAGGCTCGCGGTGTCCGCCTTGAGCCGCTCCTCGGCCTGCACCTTGGCGATCTCGGCGTCCTCGCGGGCCCGCATGGTCTCGATCTCGCGGCGCTGCTTGTTCTCCGCGTCGGCCTGCCGGCGCTCGAGCTCGAGGATGGCCTCCCGGGCGTCCACGTTCTGCCGGGTGATCTCCTTCTCCTCGTTGCGCCGGAACTCGTTGGTGCGCACGTGCTCGATCGCGGTCAGCTCGGTGATCTTCCGGATACCCTGCGCGTCCAGGATGTTGGCCGCGTCCAGTTCGGACATCGCGGTCTGTTCGAGGTAGTCGATCGCGGCGTCCTCCAGGCTGTAGCCGTTGAGGTCGGTCCCGATGATCCGCACGATCTGGTCCCGGAACTCGTTGCGCTTGGTGTAGAGGTCGACGAAGTCCAGCTGCTTGCCGGCGGTCTTGAGCGCCTCGGAGAACTTGGCCGCGAACAGTGCCTGCAGGGTCCCCTCGTCACTGGCCCGCGCCGTCCCGATCGCCTGCGCCACCTTGACCACGTCCTCGGCGGTCTTGTTCACCCGGACGAAGAAGGTGATCCGGATGTCGGCCCGGATGTTGTCCCGGCAGATCAACCCCTCCTGACCGGTGCGCTGGATCTCGATGGTCTTCACCGAGATGTCCATCGTCTCCGCCTTGTGCAGCACCGGAAGCACCACGGCGCCGGTGAACGTGACGTACACGTTGCGCACCTTGGACACGATCAGCGCCTTGCCCTGCTCCACCTTGTGGAACAACCGGCTGACGGCGAGGAGGATGACCAGGACTACGGCGAGCGCCACGCCGGCCGCGATCAGGATGGGGTTCATTCAGTTGACCTTCTCTCCCATGGCCGACACCCAGAAGAACTCGCCGTCGGCGTCGTAGTCATAGATCACCGCCGGGCTGCCGGACGTTAGGTCCTCGCCGCCGGTTTGTCGCACCTGGACCACGGCGGCCGACCCGTCCGCCGCTCTCACTTCCGCCTGGCCGAAGTCCAACCCCACCGAGCCGGTCCGAATCACACAGACCCGCCCCACGAAGTCCAGCCGAGACGCTTCACCGCTCTCCGGGAACAACCGCCGCAACGGCACCACGACCAGCCGCGTCCCCACCAGCCCCAGCACCACCGCCCCCGGCAACACCACCAGGCCCCGGACCACGACACTGTCGACCAGGACGGTTCCCACCAGGCTCAGGAACCAGGTCAGGGTGATCAGCACCGACAGCGCCACCGTGACCGGCACGCCCCCCAGCCCCAGCCCCCCGAGCACCCCGCCGTCGTCGCCATCACCATCCAGCGCGTCCGTGTCCGCTCCCCCGAGCAGCACCAGCAGCCAGTACCCCAGCACGACCAGTAACAGGAAACTGAACAACACGGCCGGAAAAGCCAATGCGGCACCGACGAACGCAGTCAAGGGCCACCCCCACGCCGGTCGGCAACGGCAGACGGACTATACCCACGCCCACCGCGCACCCGGGACACTCCGAACATTTCCGCGCCCAACCTGCCATCGTGACAGCGCCCCGTCACCACCCGGTCACAGAACCGCCAAGCACCAAGACCCCACCCGCTTCCCGGCCGGCGCCTGCGGCGCCGGCCGGGAAGCGGGGGTGGGTTCCTGAAGCCGGCAGTCCCGGCTAGTGCATCAGCGCGGTTATCTGGATGAGTGCGTCATGGACTACAGCCAGTTGGTTCCGGCCATAGCGGATGTGGATCTGGGCATCGGGCAGGTGGACGTACA
>NZ_DASTBH010000569.1:0-51610 GCF_035712165.1 Actinophytocola sp.
AGACGCCGAACCCCATGGCGCGCAACGCGGTCGTGTCCCGCACCCCGGCGTCGATCACCAGGCCGGCGACGCCGCGCCGGCGCAGGCTGGTGGCCAGCAGCTCGCCGAACATGCCGTGCGTGCACGGCGCGGCCGTGGCCACCACCAGCACGTCGCCCGCGCTGCACTGCTCGACCGCGGCGTGGATCATCAGGTTGTCGCCCGGCCAGCACAGCGCGGTCACGGCGCCGCCCGCGATGGTCAGGTCCCGCTGGATCGGGCGCAGGTCCGGCCCCAGGCTGCCGGTGCGACCCATCGCCTCGTGAATGGTCGCCACCCCGAACGACCGCAGTCGGGCCACCGCCGCCGGGTCCGGCCGGGGCGGGTTGGTGACGATCATCGGGGTCATGCCAGCCGCCCGGTGACCTGGGGGAAGTAGCGCATGTAGGCCTCGCCGAAGGTGTTCGCGGGCAGGCCGAGGTTGGGGCCGGCGTTGCGGCGCAGCTGCACGCCCCGGCGGCGACCCAGCTCGGTGTAGTACTCCCACAGGTGTTGTTGCGCCGCAAGGCATTCCATGGCGGCGCGCTTGGTGTCGAAGACCTCGGTGATGTCCAGCAGCACCTGTGGCCGGAAGTCGCACATCTCGGGCTGGTGCGGTTCGAAGAAGAACACCGGCGGGGCGCCGAGCACCTCTCCCTCGGCGGGATAGCCGGCGGCCTGGGCGAGTACCCGGGCGTCCAGCGCCATCCGGGCCGCGGCCGGATGGTCGAGGTTGTACGGGTCGGCGAGCGCGTGGGTCAGCACGACGGTCGGCCGGACCTCCCGGTACACGCCGACCAGCGCGTCGGTGAGGTCGGGCGTGGGCAGCAGCGGGTAGTCGCCGGCGTCGAAGAACCGGATCTCGGCGCCGAGCACGGCCGCGGCCGCCTCGGCCTCGGCCCGGCGGATCGCCTTGACCTCCGCCAGCGACCTGCCCTCGCGCCAGGCCCGGGCCGACTCCCCGCGTTCGCCGAAGGTCAGGCAGGCGATGGTGACCCGTTCCCCCCGGGAGGCGGCCAGAGCGATCGCGCCGCCGGCCCGCCAGACGAAGTCCCCGGCGTGCGCGGTGACGACGAGCGTGACGTGCTGCTCCCCGGACACTGTGCTCCCTTCAGTCATTGTCAACCATCCTGTCGCCAGTCCGGGCCAGGTCGGCCAGCCAGTCGCGGCTCGCGGTGCTGACCCGCGGCGGCACGCCGAGCCCGTCGAGCATCTCGATCGCCGCGGCCATCTCGTGCACCCGGCGCACGGCGTGCCGTCTGCTGCCCGCCTCGAGCCGGTGCACCGTGCGGTGGTCGGCGCGGCTCAGCTCGCCGGCGATCTCGGCGCGCAGCCAGTCCTCCAGCCCCTCGGCCCGGGCGGCGGCCAGGCTCTCGGTCACCGCCGCCGCCAACCCCTTGACGAACACGCTGCGCAGCAGTTTGCGCCGGGCGGCCGCGCCGACTCCGCCGTCCAGCACGGAAACCCGCGCGCCCATCCCGGACAGCAGCCGCGCCGCCCCGGCGGCGCCCGGACCGCTGGCGAGCATCGGCGTGCGCAGGCCCGCGTTGGGCACGGGCGCCATCAGCGCCACGTCGGCGAACCGGACCCGGGACGGAAGTGCCTGCGCCGCTTCGAGTTTGCGGCTGGGAGCGGCGGTGTTGAGGTCGGCCCACACGGTGCCGGCGGCGCACCCGGGTCCACCGGCCGCGGCGGCGGGCACCGAGTCCGCCGCGCTGTTCACGCTGAGCACCAGATCGGCGCCGCGGGTCGCCGTCGCCTCGTCCGAGCAGGCCGTGGTGGCCGGGGGAGCGGGCACGGCCGGGTCGTAGGCGCGTACGACGGCGCCCGCGCCGAGCAGATCGGCGACCAGGATCGAGCCGGCCTCGCCGAGGCCGAGCACCGCGACGGTGATCATGGGACCCCTCCCAGATCGTCAACAATATTGGCGATATTACCTGGAAACTCGCCAAAAATTGTCGACAATGATGTCGACGGGTTAGGCTCTGCCGGTGAGTGCGAGCAGTCCCGACACCGAACCCGCCGGGGTCGCCGAGCGGATCCGGGCCGCCATCCTCGCCGGGGACTTCGCTCCCGGTCAGCGCCTGGTCGAGGCCGAGCTGTGCGAGCTGTTCCACGCCACCCGGGGCACCATCCGCGCGGCGCTCATCGACCTGACCCACGAGGGCATCGTCGAGCGGATCGCGAACCGGGGCGCCCGGGTGCGGGCGGTCAGCATCGAGGAGGCCATCGCGATCACCGAGGTGCGGATGGTCGTCGAGGGGCTGTGCGCGGCGAAGGCGGCCGAGCGGATCACCGAGGCGGAGATCGCCGAGCTGCGCGACCTCGGCCGGCGCATGCAGGACGCGGTGCGCACCGGCGAGGTCATGACCTACTCACAGCTCAACCACACGCTGCACGACCGGATCCGGGACATCGGAGCGCAGCCGGTCGCCGCCGAGGTGCTGGTGAACCTGCGCGCCCGCAACGTCCGGCACGCGTTCAAGCTCGCGCTGCGGCCCGGGCGCCCGCAGGTCTCCCTGCCCGAGCACCTGGCCATCATCGACGAGCTGTGCGCGCGCAGCCCGGACGGCGCCGAGCGGGCCGTGCGCCGGCACCTGGCCAGCGTGATCACCGCGCTGCGCGACACCGCCGGATAGCTGGTCAGGCCGGGTGTGCGCTGACTCTCAGGACCGTGCCGTCGGGATCGTGCAGACGCATCTCGTACATGCCCCAGGGCCGCACTGACGGTGGTTCGGCGATGGTGGCCCCGCGTCCGTGCCACTCCGCGAACAGGTCGTCGACCTGGGTGGTGGTGTTGACGTCGAGGTGCAGCCGGGTGGGGTGAGCATCGGCCACCTGGGTCAGGATGAGGTGGGCGCCCTCCCGGACGACCAGCGCGGTGCCCGGCTCGTCCGGGTCGTCCTCGGCGAGGAATCGGCCGGACGGGTCGGACCAGCGCCAGCCGACGCCGAACCCCAGCAGGTCCCGGTAGAACCGCAGGCTCGTCGACAGGTCTCGAACCAGAACGTTGGGCCGGCAGGCGTAGATGGCGGGCACCGGGCTGGGCCAGTCGGTCGCCAGCAGGCCGAACAGCAGGTCGTCGGTCCACTCGCCGTTGGCCCAGGTGTGCTGGACGCGCCGGCCCTCGCGGCGGAACCCGAGCCGCTCCAGGAGTTTCGCCGAAGCGGTGTTGCGGGCGTCGCAGTCCGCCGAGACGCGGTGCACGCCGGCGTCGAAGACCCGGTCCAGCACGCACCGCACCGCCTCGGTCGCGTAGCCCTGCCCCTGGTACGGCCGGGCCAGGGTGAACCCCACCTCGGCCTGCATCCCGTTGTCGTGCAAGCCGATGCCGACGTCGCCGATCAGCTCGCCGGCCAACTCCACGGCGTACTGGAACCAGCCGGGGGCGGCCTCCTCGGCCGCCGCGAAGTTGGCCACCAGCCGGCCGGCGTCCACTTCGGACACCGGTGCGTCCCAGGACTGGTAGCGGGACACCTCCGGGTCCGACCGGTACGCCGCGAAAGCTGCCACGTCCCCGGCGGCGAACCGCCGCACGACCAGTCGCTCGGTGCGTACCGGCAGCTCGGACATGAGCACAGGTTACGGGTCGGTCGGGCCGAGGTCGGGGCGGGCGAGGAAGCGGGCCGTGGGGGACAACAGCACCTCGTTTTCGAAGATGACGAGATGGTTGGTGCCGGCGGCGGTGGCAGGCGCGGGCACGTAGAGGGTGCGCTGCGGACCCCGGCGCCAGTAGCGGCCCAGCGGGAAACCGTTCAGCCAGGCCATTCCCTTGCCCCAGGCGCCGGTGTCCAGGTACAGGTCCGCCGGCTCGTCGAGGTCGAACGCGGCGCGCAGCAGCACCGGTCCGGCGACCGGTCCGGTGGGTGGCGGCTGTCCGGCCGGGCCGTGTGGCCACGGGTTGGGCGGCCGGTCCAGGTCGAGCGGCAGCACGTCCCAGCCGGTGAGCGGCCGCCCGTGCAGGACGGCGCCGCCGATGATGCCCTTGGGCTCGCCGATGTGCGGACCGTAGTTGACCCGGCCCTGGTCCTCCAGCAGCAGCACCAGTTCGCCCGAGCCGCGGGGCAGCGGGATCGCCCGCTCACCGTGCTCCCGGTGCAGGATCCCGACCGGCGCCCCGTCCAGGAACACCGCGACCCGGTCCCGGACCTCGCCGAAGACCAGCACGCCGGGGTCCGTGCCGGGCAGCCGGGTGCGCAGCAGGGCCAGGCGGGGCGCGGGGTCCAGGTCGTCGAGGGTGGGCAGCCGCTCGTGCCGCTGCCAGGTGCCCCAGCGGCTCGGGTCGGCCAACAGGGCCACCGGATCGGTCAGCGGCACGGCGAACTCCGGAGCCGGCGGGGCCGGTCCGGGCGCCGGGCCGGGCACGTCCCGGTGCCGCGCGATGACCGCGCGGAACGCGTGGTACTTCGCGGTGGGATGGCCGGCCTCGTCCAGCGGAGCGTCGTAGTCGTAGGAGGTGACCAGCGGCCGGTACCCGCCGGTGTGGTTGGCGCCGTTGCACAGGCCGAAGTTGGTGCCGCCGTGGAACATGTACAGGTTCACCGAGGCACCGGCGGCGAGCAGCGCCTCGAGGTCGGCCGCGGCCCGGTCGGCCGGCGTGGTGTGGTGCCGCTCGCCCCAGTGGTCGAACCAGCCGTTCCAGAACTCCGAGCACATCAGCGGTCCGGTCGGCTGGTGCGCCCGCAGCATCGCCAGCCGTTCGGTCGCCGCGGACCCGAAGGACGCGGTCCGGTGCACGCCGGCCAGGCCGCCGGCCGCGAGCATCGCGTCGTCGGCCTGGTCGACAGTGGTCAGCGGGACGGTGATCCCGGCGGCGCGGATGTCGTCCACCAGCGCCGCCAGGTACCGCTGGTCGGCGCCGAACGCGCCGTACTCGTTCTCCACCTGGACCAGGACGACCGGGCCGCCCCGCTCGATCTGGTGCGGCGCCACCACCCCGAGCGCCTGCGCCAGGTAGTCGCGGACGGCCGCGAGGTAACGCGGCTCGTACCGGCGCACCCCGACCTCCGGGTCGCGGAACAGCCATGCCGGCAGGCCGCCGTTGTCCCATTCGGCACAGATGTAGGGGCCGGGCCGGACGATGGCGAACATCCCGGCCTCGGCGACCAGCCGCAGGAACCGGTCGAGATCCAGACCTCCGGTGAGGTCGAACATGCCCGGCTTGGGGGCGTGCGCGTTCCAGGCGACGTAGGTCTCGATCGTGTTCAGCCCCATCCGGCGCGCCTTGTCGATGCGGTCCGCCCACAGGTCGGGATGCACGCGGAAGTAGTGCAGCGCGCCGGAAAGGAGCTGGATCGGGTGGCCGTCGAGCAGGAAGTCCCGCTCACCGATGACGAACTCGGGCATCGGCGCTAGCCGGCCTTGACCGAGAAGCCCTGCTGGTTGCCGTAGTCCACCAGCGCCTTCTGCCAGTCCATCAACCCGGCGTCGATGTTCGAGCCGTTGAGGTAGGACTTGCCCACCGTGTCGGGATAGATGCTGTTGGCGTAGAGCTGGTACGGCAGGTAGGTCCAGCCCTTCGCGACCTGGCCCGCGGCCGCGGTGAGCACCTGGTTGATCTTCTGCCCGGCGAAGTACTCCGATGGCTTGTCCCGGAACTCGGCCGAACCGAGGTCGGCGGTGGTGGCCGGGAAGCCGCCGGTGTCCAGGAAGATCTTGATGCTGGACCGGCTGTTGTTGAGCCAGCGCACGAACGCCGCGCCCAGCGCGGGGTTCTTGCTCTGCTTGAGCACCGACTGCGCGCTGCCGCCGCTCTCCGCGGTCACCGGCTGCCCGTCGTAGCTCGGCATCGGTGCCACGGCCCACTTGCCCGCGCCCTCGGCGACCGAGGACGCCAGCACGCCCGGCCACCACGCGCCGGTGGGCGCGGTGGCGATGGTGCCGTTACCCAGTGCCCGGTACCACTCCTCGGTCCAGGGCGGGATCTGCGCCATCAGCTTCTCGCTGAGCAGCTGGTTCCACACCGAGGTCCACTTCTTGACCCCGGGGTCGGCCATGTTGATCGTGACCGAGCGGCCGTCGGTGTTGAACGGACGCCCGCCGGCCTGCCAGATCATGCTCGTGGTGAACCCGGCGTCGCCGTTGTCGGCCGCGAGGTACCTGGCCGGGTCGGCGGTGTGCAGTTTCCGGGCCGCCGCCAGGTACTCGTCCCAGGTCTTGGGCACGGTGAGGCCGTACTGGTCGAACACCTGCTTGTTGTAGAACAGGGCCATCGGTCCGGAGTCCTGGGGCAGGCCGAACAGCCCGTCGCCGACCTTCGACGAGGCCCAGGTGGACGCCGTGTAGTCCTTCTCGAACGCGCCGAAGCCGTACTGGTTGAGGTCGACCAGCGCGTCGGTGAGGGCGAACTGCGGCATCGCCTGGTACTCGACCTGCGCCACGTCCGGTGCGCCGGAGCCGGCCTTGATGGCGTTCTGCAGCTTGGTGTAGTGGTCGTTGCCGGTGCCCACGTTCTCCAGCTTCACCTTGACGTTCGGGTGCTCCTGCTGGAACGCGGCGACCTGTTCCTCGGCCTGCGGCGTCCAGGTCCAGTAGGTGATCTCACCGCCCTGCTTGAGGGCCGCGTCGACCGCGTCCTGCGAACCGTTGGCGGCCGGCGAACCGGAGTCCGGGGACCCGGACGAGCAGCCGGTGAGCCCGAGCGCGACGGCCGCGACGAGTGCGACCGCCACCTTCCCGTTGGACCTGGTCGATATCATTTCTGTCCTTTCGCGAAGGACGGTCCGGCTACTGCTTGACGCTGCCCGCGGCCAATCCAGATTGCCAGAACCGTTGCAGGAGAAGGAATGCGGCGATCAATGGGATGATCATGAGGAATGAGCCGGTGATCACGAGGTCGTAGATGGGCCGGGCGTTCACCCCTTGGGCCTGCGCGTTCCACTGGCTGAGGCCCACGGTCAGCGGAAACCACCTCTGGTCGTTGAGCATGATCAGCGGTAGGAAGTAGTTGTTCCAGGTGGCCACCGTGGTGAACAGCGCGACCGTGGCGATTCCCGGTGCCAGCAGGCGAAGCGCGATGGTGCGGAAGATCCGGACCTCGCCCGCGCCGTCGATGCGGGCCGACTCCAGCAGGTCGTCGGGAATCCCGTCGACGGCGTAGACCCAGATCAGGTACAGGCCGAACGGGTGGATCAGCGACGGAATGATGACCGCCCACGGAGTGTTGGTCAGCCCCAGCTCGGTGAACATCAGGAAGGTGGGCACGGCCAGCGCGGTGGGCGGAATCGCGATGGCACCGAGGATGACGGCGAACACGGCGCGCCGGCCGGTGAAGTGGAACTTGGCCAACCCGTAGCCCGCCGCCGTGGCCAGCACGGTCGCCCCGCCCGCGCCGATGACCACGTACAACAGCGTGTTCGCGACCCAGCGCAGGTAGATCCCGTCGTTGTAGGACAACGTCTGCGCGATGTTGGCGAACAGCGCGAACTCCTCGCCGAACCACAGGCCCGGGGTGGTGAACAACGCCTCCCGGGTCTTGCTCGAGTTGATCACCAGCCAGAGCAGCGGGACGATCGTGTAGAGGAGGTAGAGGCTCATCAGTCCGGTGAGCAGTACCGAACGGCGCGGTCGCAGGGTCGTCGCCATGGTCAGGCTTCCCTTCGTGCGCCGCGCAGTTGCACGAGGTAGGCGACGACGGCGGTGAGCACTCCCATCACGATCGCGACGGTGGCCGAGTAGTTGTACTGCTGCCCCTCGAACGACAGGTTGTAGGCATACACGTTGGGCATGTAGTGACTGGTGATCACGTTGGGCGCCAGCGGTCTGAGCAGGTTGGGCTCGTTGAACAGCTGGAAGCTGCCGATGATCGAGAAGATCGTGGCGATCACCAGGGCTCCGCGCAGCGCCGGCAGCTTGATGCTGCGGACGATCCGGAACTGCCCGGCGCCGTCGATGGCGGCCGCCTCGTAGCGCTCCTGCGGGACGACCCGCAGGGCGGAGTAGAAGATCAGCATGTTGTAGCCGATGAACTCCCACGTGACGATGTTGCCGATCGAGGTGAGCATCCAGCGGTCGGACAGCGGCTGGACGACCTCGGCGCCGAACAGCTTGTTCAGGTCGGCGGCGAGGCCGAACAGGTCGCCGTACATGAAGCCCCACATGAGCGTGGCCACGACGCTGGGCACCGCGTACGGCAGGAAGATCACGATGCGGAACATGCCGGCGGCGTGCAGCCGGGCGCTGTCGATCGCCAGCGCCGCGATCAGCGCCAGCAGCAGCATCACCGGCACCTGGACGGCGAGGAAGCGCAGCACCCGGCCGAACGCCTCCCAGAACTTGGCGTCGCCGAACGCCGCGGCGTAGTTGTCCAGACCGACGAAGGTCGTGCCGCCGAAGAAGAGCTGTTCGCGGAAGAGGCTGAGCTGGATGCTGTAGACGATCGGGGCGATGAACGTCAGCCCGAACACGATCAGGAACGGCGCGACGAAGATCCAGCCGCGCTGGTTGCGGTTCGGCCGCGGCCGGGCGGCCGGCGCGCGGCGGACCGAAGCCGGGGTGGCCGGTGCGGTCACTGTGGACGCCATCGTCCCTCCGCTGATGCCGCGGCGAATGTTAACGTCAACATCGGCATGCGGAAGGTTAGTGTGTTGACGTCAACATGTCTAGCACCCAAGGAGATTCGTGGAACGGGGTCAGCAGCGCGGCCCGTCCATGGTGGACGTGGCCCGGGAGGCCGGGGTGTCGGGACAGACCGTGTCCCGGGTGGTGAACGGCCGCAGCAACGTCGAGGCGGCGACCCGCCAGCGGGTGCTGGACGCGATGCGGCGGGTGGGCTACCGGCCCAACAGCGCGGCCCGGGCGTTGCGCAACGGCCAGTTCCGCAGCATCGGCGTGATCATGTCCGCGCTGTCCAGCTTCGGCAACAGCCGCACCCTGGAGGCGATCACCGCGGCGGCGGTGGCGCACGGCTACTCGATCACCCTGATGCCGGTCGGGCAGCCGACACAGGGCGAGGTCACCGGGGCCTTCAGCAAGCTGAACGAGCACGCGGTGGACGGCGTCGTGATCCTCATCGAGCAGTACGAACTGGAGACGAGCGAGATCGAGCTACCCGATGGCCTGCCCGTCGTGGTGATCGACTCCAACCCGCGCACCGACCACACGATGGTCAACATCGACCAGGCGCAGGGCGCCGAACTGGCCACGACCCACCTGCTGGAACTGGGCCACGACACGGTGTGGCACATCGCCGGCCCCCGGCACTCCTACGCCGCCGAGGCCCGCGAGCGGGCCTGGCGGAGCACCCTGCGCCGGCACGGCAGGCGGGTTCCGCCCGTCCTGGCCGGCGACTGGACGGCCGAGTCCGGCCACACCCGGGGCGCGACCCTGTGCCGTGACTCCGAGGTGACCGCGGTGTTCGCCGCCAACGACCAGATGGCCCTCGGCCTGCTGCGCGCGCTGCACGAACTCGGGCGGGCGGTGCCGGCGGAGGTCAGCGTGGTCGGCTTCGACGACATGGCCGAGTCCGCGCACTTCTGGCCGCCGCTCACCACGATCCGCCAGTCGTTCGCGGAGATGGGCAGCCGGGCCGTGGCCACGCTGGTCGCCGAGATCGCCTCCGGCGACCGGACCGTCACCTCGATCATCGTTCCCACCGCGCTGGTGCACCGCGCCAGCACCGCACCTCCACCGGGTCGTAGCAGGACTACGGCACGGTGATGTTGTCGGAGGTCTGGTCGCCGCCCAGTTCGGCCGGCAGGTAGGCCTCGACGAGGTAGGTGCCGGGGTCGAGCGGGCGACCGATGGAGCCTTCGAAGGAGAACAGGGCGCCGGGTTCGGCGGGCGTCTGGTTGTTGACCAGGGGCACCGTGAAGGTGTGCTGCTCGCCGCTGGGGAAGGTGATCCGGGCGGTGGCCTCGAACTGGCCCGGGTTCAGGGTCTCGTCGCCAGTATTGACGGCGGAGAGGATCAGCAGGTCCTCGCCGGGGAAGAAGGTGATCGAGGAGTCCTCGGTGAAGAACCGGGCTTCCGGGCCGGCCTCGACATAGGTGTGCGGCTCGCGGCCGTCGGTGCTCGGTGGGCGGGGGTCCTCCTCGCGCAGCGCCGCCCAGGTCTGGTTGCCGACCACGCCGTCCACCAACAGCTTGCGCTGCAGTTGGAAGGCGCGCACCGCCTGCAGGGTCGCGTTGTCGAAGTTCCCGTCGATCGTGAGCGGGCCGAAACCCAGTGCGGTCAACCGGGTCTGCAGATACTCCACCCAGCCGTCGACGCTCTGGTCGCCCAGCCGCAGGGTCGGCTCGTCCGCCTCGGCCGGCGGCTCGAACACCGGCTCCTGCGTCGAACCGCCGCCGATGATGGTGAACATGGCCGCGGCCGCCGGCTTGTCCTGGCTGATCTGGTTGTCGGTGCTGAACGAGTCGGCGTTCGGGCCCTCCAGCGTGGCGCTGCTGGTGTTCTCGCCCTCCTCGGGGTTGTCCCACATCAGCGTCCAGACGCAGCCGTCCGGCGATCCGACGAAGTAGCGCACGAACCCGGAGCAGCCGGTCGTGCGGTCCTCGGTCTCCGCGCTGACGAACGGGAACGACTCGCCGGGCTGGATCTCCTGGGACAGCTCGGTCTGGAACCGGCCGGTGAAGCTGCCGCTGTCCAGCAGGAGCAGGGTGTCACTGCTCTGGTTGACGACGAGGATCTCCACCGAGTTCTCGGTGCCGGTCTCCGGCGGGTCGATGCCGCCGCCGCCGGACCGCCGCAGGATGGTGAACGTGGCCGGGACGTTCTCCTCGCCGGCGCCGATCTGGTCCAGCGCGCGGAACGCGCCCGCACCCGCACCGTCCAAACTGGACTCGCTGGTGTTGTCGGCATTCTCCGGGTTGTCCCAGCCGATCGTCCATTCGCAGTCATCGCCGGCCTGGTACTTCAGGAACCCCTTCGAACCCGGCGCGGCGCGGTCGGTCTCGAACGACGCGAACGAGTCCGTGCCGCCGGCCGGGATCTCCAGCGCCGGCTGGGTGACGAAGCCGCCGTGGTCATGGCCCTGGTCGAGCAGCACGAGTGGCACGTCGGTGTTGTTGCGGACCTCGATCAGCACCGTGCTCTTGAGCCCGGCGTCCGGTGTGCCCGGCTTGCCGCCGCCCCCGCCCGGACCCTCCAACTCGAACTTCGCCTCGGTCTCGTTGCCGGCGCCGATCCTGGCCCGGGAGACGAAGGTGGCCGGGTCGAGGCCCTGCAGGTCGGCACTGGCGGTCGAGTCGCCGACCTCGGGAATGCTCCAGTGAATGGTCCACGTTCCCTGCGGAGACGCCGAGCCGGCGGGGAACACGCCGTAGGTCACCTGGCCGACCGCGCCGCGCAGAAAACCGGTGTCGTGCGAGACGAACGCGTCCGCGCCGCCGGCCGGGATCTCGCTCTCGGGCAGTGTGGCGAACCCGCCGCTGGAATGCTCGTCGCTCATCCGCTTGAGCGTGGACCCGGTGTGGTTGACCACCTCGATCAGGCACTTCTGTTTGGAGTCCAAGCTGGTGAAGATCTCGAAGACCTTTCCGGCGATGTCGGTCGGGCTCCCCATGGCGACCTCCTCGGTACGAGCTACCAGGGGGGAATTCTCCCGCCTGCGGCATTGCTGCTCAGATGTCCGAGAGGGCAGAAAATGGTGCGGTCAGTGCGCGGGGCGTCGGGTGACGAAAACGTACTCCCGGCTGTCCTCGGTGAACGGCTCGCCGGCGAAGCCGCCGTACAGTGCCTCCAGTTCCAGGCCGGCGACATCGATGAGGCCGAGCCATTCGTTCCTGGTGCCCCACCACAGGGAACTGGTCGCGTCGCCGGCGGCGACGACGAGGTCGACCCGGTTGTCGCCCACCGCGTAGTGGATGGTGTGCGGCACGGGATGGTCCTGTCGGCTGCCGTCGAGGTGGGTGGCGAGCTGGTGGTCGAAGGCGAAGACGTTCCAGGCGAACCGGCCGCCGGGCCGCAGCGCCGAGGCGACGCGCTCGAAGGTGCGCCGGCGGTCGGCCCAGGTGGGCAGGTGCATCAGCGCGCGGGCCGGGCAGTAGACCAGCGCGGCCGGCGTCTCCAGCGCAAGCTCGCGCATGTCCGACTGGCTCAGTTCGAGGGTCACGCCCGCCTCGGCGGCCCGTTCCCCCGCCTGCGCCAGCATGCTCGGCGAGGTGTCCAGCCCGATGACCGGACGCCCGGTGGCCCGCGCGACCGGGATCGCCACCCGGCCGTTGCCGATCGCCAACTCGACCAGCGGTCCGTCGGCGTCGCGGGCCAGGCCGACGTAGAACGGGATGTCCGCGGTCAGGTAAGCCCATTCGTCGTAGCGGTCGGCGAACGCCTCGTCCCACGTCGTCATGCCGCGACGATGCCAGCGAGGTCACGCGGTGCCAACTCGATTAGGGGTAGGTCACGACGAAGACCGGCTGGCCGACCCGGGTGGTGTCGGCGGCCTCGCCGAGGCCGTTGACGACATGGTCGATGGTGCCGGCGCTGAGGTTGACGGTCATGATGTGGCGCAGCCGGACGCCGGGGGTCACCGGCACCTCGAAGCCGTTCTCGGTGTGGATGTCCGGGTTGTTCCGGTTGAACACGTAGACGCCCGCGCCGTGCAGGGTGTGGGTGCGCACCCGGTTGCCGACCTTGTAACCGGCGAAGCCCTCCACCGGACCGTTCATCCAGTCGGCCTGCGTCGGCGGGTCGTAGGGCAGTTCGTTCTGGTAGAGGATCGTGGTGCCGTCCTCGCCGTTCCAGACCGTGTTGTACCGCTGGAAGTGCTCGACGAACAGGCCGGTGGCGGTCACGTGGTCGCCGTTGACCACCACGCCGGTGCGGCCGGTGTTGGTGTTCCACCGCTGCGTGTCGGTGAGCCCTTCGACGCCGTGGTCCGCGCGCCACACCCAGGTGTGGTCGATGATCGCGTGGTCGCTGTTGACCTCGAGCGCGGTGTCGGTCCGGCCCACGTGCGGCCCGCCGACCCGGAAGTACACGTCGGACAGGGTGATCGGGTCGCGGGCCGAGCCGCGGCCGTGGCCGTGCCGGTCGCCGACCCGCAGCAGGGTCCGGGACTCCCGGGCGCCGGCGTCGACCGTGACGCCCGCGACGATCACGCCGGGCACGTCCGCGATCTCCAGCGGGGTCGACCCGTCGACGGCGGTGAGCGTGGCGTGGCCGAGGCCGAGCACCACGGTGCCGGGCCGCCGGACCTCGATGCTCCGCGCGATGTCGTACACCCCGGGGGTGAGCAGCAGGTGCTTGCCCCGGGCCAGTTGCGCGTTGATGAGGTGCACCGGGTCGCCCGGGTGTGCCACGAAGAAGTCGCGGAGCGGCACGGTGCGCCCCGGCGTCAGGCCGTTCGCCCAGGAGACCCCGCGGGAGTCGGTGGTCGCGGCCGGCACCCGCACCTGGTAGGCGCCCCGGGCGTCGACGAACAGGTAGGGCTTCTCCCGGCTCACCGGGGTGGCCGGCAGCGTGGTGTACGGCGGGACGGGGAAGGCGGCGTCGTCCGGAGCGCCGGTGACGCCGGCGAAGACCTGGTTCCACACGCCGTTGGACCAGCCGCCGATCTCGCTGTTGCGGGTCAGCCACTGCTGCTGCGACCCGTTGACGACCGAGGGCAGCCGGGAGTCGGCGATGAAGCCGCCGCTGGCGAACTGCGGGCCGGCGGTGCAGTAGTCCATCAGGGACAGGGTGCCGCCGGTGATGTTGAGCCGGCGCAGGGACACCGCCTGGGAGACCGCCCAGAAGTTCGCCGAGGCCCGGCAGCCGTCCTGGCCGGCCGCGTCGATGGTCAGCGACAGGTTGGACAGCGTGCGCCAGAAGTTGACCAGCGCCAGGCAGTTGCTGGTGCCGCCGCCCTCAAGGCACCGGTTGTAGACCTCGATCTTGCCGTTGATCACGACGTCGGTGGGGGAGGCGCCGAGGCCGGCGATCTCGGTGTAGTAGCCCACCTTGAGCTGCAGGGGATGCTCGGCGGTGCCGTAGTTGCCCGGCTTGAACAGGAAGGCCACCCGGCGGGCGCCCATCTCGTCGTCCACCTGCGTGGCGTGGGTGGCGTCGAGCACCGCTTGGATCTGCTCGACCGGCATGCCGGGGTCGAAGACGGTGACGTTCGGACCGAGGCCCGCAGTGCCGGTCCGGGGTGGGGTGGCCGTGGCGGCGGCTGGTGTGCTCGTCAGGACCGTGCTCGTCAGGACCGTGCTCAGCGTCAGGCCGAGCGCGAGCGCCCGGCCGAGGTGGCGTCGTGCGGGGTTCGGCATGCGGCTCGCCCTCCGTGGGAACGCTCTCATCGACTCCGCGCAGCAGTCAGCCAGCTCCAGACGCTCAACGGGCTGAGAGAGCGCTCTCAAGAGTTCTACTCCACCCGGCTGCCGCGCGCCATGCCCCATCGCGCAGGCGGCCGCGGCGGAGCCCGGCATTAACTGTCGAAAAATCCCGCAGATATTGGATAAATTCAATTGTTGTTACGGCGTCGCGGGGGGTGGTCGAAACCCCTAGGGGATTGGCCGTATCGCTCCGGTCCCCGTAGGGTAAACGCCCGTAAGGCGTGTCGGTTCTTGGGGAACTTCACGAACCCGAGGTCAACCATGGAGGGGACCAATTCTGTAAGCGTCGTGCTGCAACACGAGAACCGGCTGGTTCGCGAGATGTTGGCGGGACATCTCGAACGCGAGCCGGGCATCGCGCTTGCCGGGACGGCGTCTTCGGGTCCAGAACTCATTCGGCTCTGCAATCTGCGTAAACCCGCCGTCGCCGTGTTCGAGGCGGACACTCCGCGCTGGAGTAACGAGCGGCTGGTCACTCATTTGACACAGTCGGGCCGGGATATTCGTCTGGTCGGGGTGCACGACGCGTTACCGACGGCGTATCTGATCCGCGCCTACGGCGCCGGTGTGAGCGCGCTGGTCTCCTACACCAGCGGGCTGGAGGCGTTGCTCGAGGCGGTGAAGACACCGCTGCTTCCGGTGGAAGCCGCGCGCGCCAAGCGGGTCAACGGGCACGCGCTCACCGAACGCGAACTGCAGGTGCTCTATCTGGTCAGCGCCGCGTACCCGTCCAAGCAGGTCGCCGCCGAACTCGGGATCAGCCTGCACACGGTGGAGATTCACAAACAGCGGATCTTCGCCAAACTGGACGTGCACAACCAGGCGCACGCGGTGGCCGCGGTCCGGAACGTTCCCCCGGCCGGTGCGGTGCCGGCGCCCCGCCAGCCGAAGCGGTACCGGCCGGTGCGGGCCGCACTGCACGACCTGGACGGCCGACTGTCCGGCCGGATTCGGGAACTGCTCGACGAGAACGGCATTTCCCTGGCCGAGGAGGAGGAGCGGCCGGACGGCGTCGAGCCGAACCCGGTGGTCGCGGTGCTGGTCGATCCGACCCAGCAGGACTGGTCCAGCCACCGGGACCGCCGCGCCGGCCCGGCCGTGATCGTCACCGGCCAGGAGCCCAGGCGGACCGAGGTCACCAAGGCGCTCTCCGGTGGCATCACCACGGTTCCGGCCGGCCGGCTGGACGACCTGCTGGTGCCGGCCATCCGCGCCGCCGCCCGGGGCCACGTTCTGGTCAACTCCAGTTACCTGCGGGCGCTGCTCGGTCCGCCGGGCACCGGCGCGGGCGGGGGTTGGCAGCGCTGGGAACTGGCCCTCACCCAACGGGAACGGGAGATTCTCGAGTCCATCGGCCGCGGCCAGGCGACCAAGCAGACCGCCCGGCTGCTGGGCATCTCCACCCGGACCGTGGAGAACCTGCAGAGCAACCTGTTCCGCAAGCTACGAGTGCACAGCCGGGCGGCGGCCCTGGTCGCCGCGCACGACCTGGGTCTGCTCGACGAGTGACGCAGAGGTACACAGTGGACAGTGAGTCGCGCGGCCTGGTGCGCAAGCTGGGCGGGCGGGTGCTGGCCGTGGCCACGATGGTGGCGACACTGCTGGCTCTGCTCACCACCGAGGCATCCGCCCATGCCGAGCTCATCGACACGAACCCGGCAAACGGGGCGCATCTGGAGCACGCGCCGCGCGAGGTGGTGCTCCGGTTCAGTGAGACCGTCAGCCCGGTGCGCGGCGGGTTCAGCCTGCTGGACGGCTCCGGCGCCACGGTTGCGAGCCCGACCGCCGGCACGGTCGACGACGGGTCGCGGATCCGGGTACCCCTGCCGGACTCGCTCGGCGACGGCGTCTATGTCGTGAACTGGCGGGTGGTTTCCGCCGACTCACACCCGATCCACGGCGCGTTCGTGTTCAGCGTCGGCGCCGCGCAGGCCGCGCCGCTGGCCGACGCCGGAGCCCAGGCCGGGACCGATCCCCTTGTCGGGGTTGCGTTCTGGGTGTTCCGGCTGCTCGGCTACCTCAGCCTCGCGGTGCTCGTCGGTGGCGCCTTCTTCGTCGTCGTGTGCTGGCCGGCCGGGCGCTCCGACCCGCGGGCCCATCGCCTGATCCGGCTGGCCTGGATCAGCGCCGTCGGCGCCGCGGTGCTCGCGCTGGCACTGCAGGGTCCCAACGCGGCGGGGGAGTCGCTGGTCCGGTTGTTCGACCCGGGACTGCTGGCCGACACCCTGACGACCAGCTACGGCGTCCTGCTGCTGGCCCGGGTGGTGCTGCTCGCGCTGACCGGACTTCTGGTGGTCCGGCTCGTCCGGACCCGGAAGTCCCTGTCGCGCGGTCGGATCGCACTGCTCGCGGGGCTCGGTCTGGTGCTCGTCGCGACCTGGAGCGGCGCCGGCCACCAGGCCGCGAGTGGGCGGTTGACCTGGGCCGCGCTCCCGCTGGACATGGCGCACCTGGCGGCGGTCTCGATCTGGCTCGGCGGCCTGGTGGTGCTCGCGGCCTGCGCCCTCGGCAGCCGGGGCCGCACCGGGGAGGACGAGGCCGCGGCGGCGGTGACGGCCTACTCCCGGGCCGCCGGGATCGCGGTCGTCGTGCTCGGCGCGAGCGGGCTTCTGCAGGCCCTGCGCGAGATCGTGCTGTCCGGCGTCGGTCCGGCCTACTTCTCGCTGCTGGCCTTCAAGATCGGTGCGTTCGGACTGCTGATCTGGCTGGCGGCGCTGTCCCGGTCGGCCGTGCGCCGCCGGCTGCTGGCCCCGGCCACCCGCCGGCAGGGCGGTGGCCGCCAGGCCCAGCAGGACATGCTCGGCCGGCTGCGGCAGTCGGTGCGCTGGGAGGTGATGATCGCCGGCGTGGTGCTCGGGCTGACCGCCGCGCTGGTGGCCACCCCGCCCGGCGGACACGACCACGGTCCCGCCGCGGCCGCCGCCGCCGCGACCGGCCCGTTCCTGTCCGCCCTCGCGGTTCCCGGCGGGGACGTCCAGGTCTGGGTGGACCCGGCGCGCACCGGACGCAACCAGATCGTCGTCAACGTCCGGGACGGACGCGGTATCAACCGGGACGTGCCGGAGGTGCAGGCGCAGCTTCGGTTGCCCGCCAACAACATCGGCCCGCTGCCGGTGACCATGTCGCGAACCGGCGCGGGCCAGTTCACGGCCAGCGACGTGATGGTTCCGGTGTCCGGCGCCTGGCAGTTGAGCCTGCGGGTGCGCAGCTCGGACTTCGACGAGACCACTGTGGACACCCAGGTCCAGATGAGATGACCGGCGCGATCTGGCTGCGAGCGGGGAGCACCGCGCGATCGTGAACCGCGCATGCTGATCGCCGTTCTCCCCGCCCGCCGTGCACGGCGGAGCGATTCCTGGCACCCGGCAGGGCGGAATTCCTGGGTGAGCCAGGCCAGCACCGGCCACGTCGCCACACGCGTCCGGTCCTGACCTGGGCAAATTCCATTGTCGCCGAGTTTGTTGCCGTCCGCCGTGTACGCGGCGATTTTTTTTCGTACTAATCGGTTTGTACGTGCGCCGGCCGTACCAGGAAATATGGCAGCCGACGATCAACTTCTGGAATAGTGAGTTCTCCCTAGTAGCCGATGTTTACCCAAGTGTTCATGGCTTGTAGAAAGACGCATCGTAAGGTTCGCCGAGCGCGGCCCGACCAATCGTTGCGAGAATGTGGTCATCATTGTCGTGCCGCACGTAGAACGTGAGGTCTCGGTGGATTCGTTCCACCGGGCTCGGCCGGACCAGGCTGCGCGCGCCGCAGGCCCGGACACACTGGTCCACGGTGTCCAGTGCCAGATGCTCCACCAGGTGCCGGGCCCGGGACCCGGCGATCCTGGCCTCCCGCTTGCGGCCCGAGTCCCACAGGTCCGCGACGTGCTTGAGCCACAGCTGGCCGGTCTCCACGTCGACCGCCATCGCGCCCACTCGTTGCTGCACATACGGATCGGTGGTCTTGTGCTGGCGCAACAGGTAGTCGAGCGCGTAGCGGTAGGCGGCCTCCGCCGCGCCGAGGAAGCTCGCGGCGTAGTGCGGGATGAACACGGTCTGCCATTCCTGGCGCAGGTAGGCGCCCGGCTCGCCGATCCGTTGCGTGTCCGGGATGTAGGTGTTCTCGAACCGAACGAGATGGCTCGCGGTGGCCCGCATGCCGATGGGATCCCACCACGAGGTGTCCACCGACACCGACGGGTCGGCCAGTTCGCAGGCGAGCATCAGCACGCCGGAGTCGGACCTCGCGTTGCGGGCGCCGCCCGGGCCGGCCGGGTCGACCAGCAGGATGGCCCAGTCCGCCCCCACCGCGCTGGTGGCGAACACCTTGCTGCCGTTGACGACCCAGCCGCCGCCGACGCGCTGCACGGTGGTGCCGAAGCGTTGCTGCTCGCCCGGTTTGGGGGCGCGCGGTTCGCCGCTCCAGGCCACCCATTTCTCGCCCCGGCGCACCACCCCGTCGAACCATCTCGCCTTCTGCGCGTCGGTGCCCAGCGCGTCGATGAGGACCAGGGAGTTGGTGTGGCCTTCCCAGCACCGGCCGAGGGACAGGTCCGCGCCCGCGAGTTGTTTGGTCATCAGCCACAGGGCGTGGGTCCGGCCGTGCAGCGGGCCGAGTCCGAGCCCGCCGTGGCTGCGCGGCACGGTCGGCGCGAGCAGACCGCCGGTGAACAGGTCCTCGAAGTCCTGCGCCGGGAAGGTGGCGGTGCGGTCGTACTCGGCCGCGCGCTGGGCGAACCGGTCGGTCAGCACCGTCAGGTCGGCGGCCAGCGTCGCCTCGAGCTGCTGGCAGTCGACGTTGGTGATGGTCATCTGGCGAACTCCCTGTGGTTTATGGCCGGCGGCGGGCCGTCGTCGCGGTTGGCGATGGCCGGGGGATAGGTGCGACCGGTCATGAGGCGGAACTGCCGAGCCACCTCGACCGCCAGCACCTGCCATCCGTCGACCACGCGAAGCCGTCTGCGGCGTGCGGCGGCGACCAGGCTGGTCGGTTCCGGGCCGTAGGCGAGGTCCACGAGCACGGCATTGCCGCGCGCCCGGTCGACCGAGAACGGCGGTTCGCCACGAACCGGCGTGGCGTGCACGATCAGCGAGTAGTCCTCCGGCGCGAACTCCTCCAGCGAAACGAAGTCCACCCCGAGCAGGTCGGCCGCGTACTGGCCGCGGGCTGGACTCCGGTTCACCACAACGGGATCGGCGCCGGCGCGGAGTAGGCCGGAGATGGCGCCCCGGCCGGCGCCACCGCAGCCCACGACGGCGACCTTGCGGCCGCCGGCCCGGACACCGGCCGCCCGCAGCGAACCCACCACCCCGATCGGGTCCGTGGTGTACGCGCGCCAGCCGCCGCCGGTGCGGACCAGCAGGTTGGCCGCGCCGCTGCTGGCCGCCTCGGCGCTGACCGAGTCGGCGAGCCAGAGTGCCTCCTCCTTGTACGGCGCGACGACGGTCGCGCCGTCGAACGGCAGGCCCAGCCGCTCGAACTCCGCACACGTCGCCCGCCACGAGTCGGTGAACTCGTTGGCGTGCAAGGGGAGGAACAACGCCGACAGGCCGAGCTCCCGGTACGCGGCGTTGTGCAGGCGCGGTGAGTGCGACTCACCGACCCGCCGGTCGACGATGCCGAACAGCTTGTCCAGCCGGGGCAGCTCCGGAAACGGGTAGTCGCGCAACAGCCGCCGCACGGTCAGCAGCCCGTGCGCCCCGCTGTGACCGAGACCGCCGTACACCACGGGCGCGCCGAGCCAGGGCGCCAGCAACCGGCTGCACCCACCCAGCTCGCCGGTGGCGAACGCGGTCACGTCGGACCGGCCGAGACCGCGGAGCAGGTGCAGCGGCGCCATCGCCTGTTCGACGGTTTCGGCCTCCGGCGCCAGCAGGTACAGCTGGGCCGGGGTCGCGGCCATCCGGCCGAACAGGGCCGTCAGGTCGGTCCGGCCCGGGCCGTACCAGCAGATCCGCCTGCGCTGCGGCGGGATCGCGGCCAGCAGCTCCGGAGTGAGGTCCCGGTCGAACTCGAGCTCGACCAGGTCGTAGCTCCGCGCCGCGGCCAGCAGGCGGCGTTCGCGGTCATCCTGGCCGCCCGCGAACGCGCCGCCGTACTGGCTGCTGCGCAGGCAGTAGACCAGGGCGGTGTCGGTGCTCCGGCGCAGCATGTCCGGGTCGAGGTCGCCGGTGAGATCCGCGCGGATCTCCAGACCGCTTGCCGTGCCACGTAAAGCGCGCAGCTCCTGCCGCTGGGTCCACACCGAGGTGGTCAGCGTAGCCACAATGGAGCAGGTTCGGGCCGGCACGTCGTTCTTGACCGAAACGGGTCTGGACAATGTTCTCATCTCGACGACAATCGCTTGGTATGGATGCCTTCCTGTGGACCGGATTCGCCTCGGTGCTCGGCGCCCGGCACAGCAAGCGGGCGTTTCTCAAGCAGCCGGTCCGCCGGGAGCTCATCGAGCGGGTGCTGCTCGCCGCCGCGCACGCACCGTCCACTCGAAACGGTCAGCCGTGGCAGGTCGCGGTCGTCTCCGGCCGGCGGCGCGACGAACTGGCCCGACGGCTGGTCGCGGACTTCGACCGCGGCGTGCCGCCCAGCCCGGACTATCTCAACCGCCCGGTGGCGCCGGACGCGGCGACCGAGGCAAGGGCCCGGGAGGCCGGAGCCGGAGTGTTGCGGGCCAAGGGAATCGAGCGCACCGACTCGGCCGCGCGGCGGTCGCACCTGCGGGACAACTACGAGTTCTACGGCGCCCCCACGGAGATGATCTTCCATCTGCCCGCGGACGCTCCGCCGGGGCTGTTCCTCGAGATGGGTTTCTTCCTGCAGAACGTGATGCTCGGCCTGGTCGCATGTGGACTCGGAAGCTGCCCGCAGTACAGCGTGGCCGGCTATGCCGACACCATCCGCGCGGAACTCGGGTTGGGGGCGGACCGGCTCGTGGTCTGCGGTCTCGCGGTCGGATACCCGGACTACTCGGCGTCGGTCAACCGCTTCCATCCGCGCCGGGCCGAGTTGACCGACTTCGTGCAGTGGCACGATCGCGGCGCGCCGGAGGCGAGCGCCGCCCGGTGAGCCGCTCGGGCGAGGTCTTACGGGCATGCCAGGGTCGGGCTGACGTGCGCGCGTCATTGTATTTCTCCTCCGACTTGCAGGGGAAATCGGGAGCAGGAAACGCGCGGCACGTGCTCACCCAGTCACGCACACGCGAGGATATGCAGTTGTGGTGGGGCCGGCATGCCGTTGGCCGCGTCTTACCATGCCGTCACTTTTACGTTACCCCATGTCCCGTACGGCTTGTCTGTCAAAAGTACCTAGGGGCACGCTGTCGGCCTAGGAAGAACGCGCCATGTCCGAGCGGTCGAACGGTGGCCTACCTTCGGTAGCGAAGCCGCTCGGGGCGTGCCGGGAATGAGCCGGCGACCCGCTTCGCAATACCCGAGCCGATCCGGCGCGGCCCGGGAATCCGTCGTGGAGGTACCTGGGTGAAAGCACTCGACTACGTCCGGGCCGAGGACCAACTCCCCGAGCAGGCGCGGCCGCCGGGCGGCGCGCTTGGTTCGTCGGCGCTGGTCGGAACCTGGTTCGCGACCGACAAACAGGCCCTGGGCGTGGTTCGGCTGGAGCTGCGCCAGCGGGGTGAGACGCTGTTCGTTCGGGCATACGGGGCTGATTCGGGCGAACCGTACGATTGGGGTGAAATCGAAGCAACCGCGTACGGGGCGGCCGTGACCGCGGCGGACGCCATGGCCTTCAGCGCGGTGTACGACTTCGGCTTTCTCGTCACAATTCTGGCCGCGTACGCCAAGCAGGGAATTCTGGTGCTGGACACGTTCAACACCTTTACCGACTCCAGTGGCCGCTCGAACTATTTCAGCCGTGAGTTCTTCCACCGGTGAGGTGCGCGAATGGCCGACATGCTGATGACCCGGGCCTGGGACGTGCCGCTGGCCGATAACGGTCCGGTCCGGCCGGTCGATCCGTTGCCGCTGTGCGGGGAGTGGCTCAACTACGACAAGCACGCGACGGGCATCCACCGAATGGAGATCGACGAGTGGGAGGGCACGCCGGTCGTGCGCGCGTTCGGCGCCTGCCCGACCGGTCCGATCGACTGGGGCGAGGTGCCCGGCGCGGCGTTCGCCGGCGGTGTCGACGACCACGAGGCGGTCGCCTTCACGGCCTGCTTCGACCTCCGTTTCGCTCATCTCCTGCTGGCCGGCTACCTCAACAAACGTCTCCTCGTGGTCGACGCGTACACCACCTTCGCCGACGGCAGCGGGCGGGCCAACTACTTCCACCGGGACCACTTCTACTGCCCATGATGCGGCGGCCGACTCTCCGGAGCGAACCATGCCCCCTGACAGCACCGACCGAATGCGCTTCCACTGGAGCCTGCCGGCCAACGGGATCCAGGACCGGCGCCGGGGAGCCGTGTTCCGCAACGACCTCAACCCGGTCGCCGACCTGGACTCGCAGCGTGAGTTCTGCCGGCGGGCCGAGGGTTTCGGCATCGACTCGCTGCTGCTGCCGATCGGTTTCCAGCGGGCCGACCCCACCGTGGTGGCCACGGCGTTCGGGCTGGCCACCGAACGCGTCACGTTCATGACCGCCTCCCGGCCGTCGGTCATCTCGCCCACCCACTTCGTCCAGCAGATCAACACCATCTCCGCGTTCACCAACGGCCGGGTCTCGATCAACGTGGTCTCCGGCCAGGGCTCGGCGGAGTTGCGGTACTACGGCGACTTCTCCAGCCACGACGAGCGCTACCAGATCACCGACGAGTTCTGGACGATCTGCCATGCCCTGTGGCGGCGCGAGTTCCCGGTCAACTTCGAGGGAAAGTACCTGCGGGTGGAAGGCGCCCGGGTGAACCAGGAGTTCATCGCGCCGGACCGCCGCCGACCGTATGTCTACATCGGCGGCAGTTCCGACCTGGCCAGGAAGCTCGCGATCAAGCACGCCGACTGCACGATCAGCCTGATCGAACCACCGGACGAACTGGCGCCGAAGATCGAGCCCGCCCTGTCCGCCGGCATCGACGTCGCGGTCATCTGCAACCTGCTGGCGGCGCCGACCCTCGACGGGGCCGTGTCGCTGGCCTCCGAACTGGTCGAGGGCGCGGGCGAGGCCGGCAAGGCCGCGGTGGCGCAGTGGCGGGCGATGACCACCGAGTCCCAGGGCTTCACCACGATGTTCCGGCTCGCCGAGCGGTCCAACTGGATCACGCCCTTCCTGTGGTCCGGCCTGGTGCCGTACATGGGCCCGATGTCCATCTCGTTGATCGGCGGTGTGCCCGAGATCGTCGACGCCATCTTCGAGTACCGGCGGATCGGCGTGCGCCAGTTCCTCTTCCAGGGCCGGCCCGATCTGCAGATGTTGACCCTGTTCGGCACCGAGATCCTGCCCAGGATCCGGGAGCGGGAGGAGCACGAGCCCTTGGCCGCCGCAGGCGGACGCGCCCGGGACGGCCGATGACCGCTCCGCACGATGATCCCATCGTCGTCGTCCGGCCACTGCTGCCCGCATGGCAGACGTTGGGGCCGGCACTCGGTGAGGTGATCGAGAGCCAGGTGCTCACCAACGACGGTCCGCGGGTGCGCCGGCTGGAAGCGTTGCTGTCGGCGGGAATCGGCCGCGCCGATGTGGCGGTGACCGGCAGCGGCACCGTCGCCATCCAACTCGCCTGCGCGGCGCTGGGTCTGCGGGGTGAGGTGATCGTGCCGGCGGCTGCCTTCCCCGCGGTCGCCCAGGCGGTGCTGCGGGCCGGCGCCACCCCCGTCGCCGTGGACATCGAGGACACCTACCTGACCGCCGACCCGGACGCCGTCGCCGCCGCGGTCACGTCGCGCACCTGCGCGATCCTGCCGGTGCACACGTTCGGCTGCCCGGCGGATGTCACGGCGCTGCAGGCGGTCGCGGCCTCGGCCGGTGTCCCGCTGGTGTGCGACGCCGCACCCGGCTGGGGTGTGTACTACCAGGGCCGGCCGCTGCTGTCCTATGGCGACGTCGCGACCCTGAGCCTGCACGCCACCAAACTGACCCACGCCATCGAGGGCGGGGCGGTGGTCGGCAACACCCGCGAGGTCGCCGCGGCCGTGCGCCGGCTGCGCAACTTCGGCACCGGCCCGGGCGGCGCGCTGAGTGCCGGCACGAACGGACGGATGAGCGAACTGCACGCGGCGGTCGGCGCGGCGGTGCTCGCCGAGGCGCCGGCCGAGATCACCCGCCGCCGGGCCGTTCGCGCGCTCTACCGCCAGGCGCTCGCCGGCATCGACTGGTTGCGGCTCTGTGCCTTCCGGCCGGGCGCCGGCCCGAACGTGGCGGCGCTGGCGGTGCGGCTCGCCCCGGACGCGCCGGTGGACGCCGAACGGCTCTGCGATGCCCTGCAACCACGTGGAATCCATGCCCGGGCGTACTTCGGCGGGCGGTACCGGATCGCCAGGCTGGCGGCCGCCGGACCGGCGCCGCGGGCCGACGAGGCGGCCAGGCGCATCGTCTGCCTGCCGTTCTGGGGTGGGTTGCGCGAGTCGCAGATCGCGCGGATCGCCGACACGCTGCGGATGATCGCGCGAACCCCGGCACTCGCCGGCTGACGATCGGAGGGGCCGGGCCAGATGCGCGTGCTGTTCAACTGCCATCCGGATGCGCAACACCTCTACCCGCTGGTCCCGCTTGCCTGGGCGATGCGGGCCGGCGGGCACGAGGTGCGGATCGCCGCCAGCCCGGCCTCGGTGCCCGCGATCGTCCACACCGGACTCACCGCGGTCCCGGTCGGACCCCGGCTACCGCCGCCGACCAGCCGGGACGACGCCGACACGCTCGCCGTGCTCGCGCACCGCGAGTTCCCCCCGGACTGGCCGCTGCACACCGACCGGCTCGACGACGGGCACCGCACCGTGCTCGAACTGCTCGGCAGGCGATCGGCGGCCTTCGCCGAGTACCTGGCCGACGATCTGGTCGGCTACGCCCGGTTCTGGCGGCCCGACCTGGTGGTGCACGACGTCGCCGCGTTCGCCGGCGCGGTCGCCGCCGCCGCGACCGGTGTGCCGAACATCCGGTTCCTCACCGGGGTCGGCCTGCGGCCGATGGAGACCCGGGTCGGTCGCGGTGACCCGATCCCCGAGTACGCCGCGTTGTTCGAAAGCCGCGGCCTGCGGGTCCGGATGCCGCCCACGCTGACCGTCGACCCGTCGCCGCCGACCCTGCGGCTCCCGGTGCCGGCGCCGTGGCGCGGGGTTCGCTACGTGCCCTACAACGGACCCGGGGTGGCCCCGCCGTGGTTGCGACCGGACACCGGGCGCACCCGGATCTGTGTCACCTCGGGCCTTTCCCTGGACCGGGTGACCCGCCGGCTCGGTCCGGCCACGCTCGAACCGTTCCAGCGGGCCATCGAGGCGTTGTGCGAGCTGGACGTCGAGGTCATCCTCACCACCACGGCCCACCAGCTCGAGGTGATCCGCCAACTGCTCGGCGGGCTGCCGCCGCGGGTGCGCGCGGTCGAGTCGGTCCCGCTGCATCTGTTGCTGCCGTACTGCGCGCTGATCGTGCACCAGGCCGGCGACGGCACCGCGCTGACCGCGGCCGCGGCCGGGACCGCGCAGCTGGCGATCACCCGCAAACCCGACCCGGCCCTCACCGGGGGCCGGCTGGCCGCCGCGGGCGTCGGCATTCACCTGCGGTACCAGGAGCTGGAGGGGCAGCCGGACGCGCGCGAGACGATCCGCGCCGCTGCCGAGAAGGTGCTCACCGACCCGGGGTACGCCGCGGCGGCCGCCCGGCTGCGGGCGGAGATCGACACCCAACCGCCGCCGGCCACGCTGGCCGGCGAGCTGGCGGCGCTGGCCCGGGACCGAAGGGGGTAGCCGTGCGTGTGCTGTTCACCTGCCACGGCGGGATGCCGCACCTGTTTCCGATGGTGCCGCTCGCCTGGGCGTTCCGGAGCGCCGGGCACGAGGTGCGGATCGCCAGCCAGGCCCGGATTCTGGACGCGCTGATGCACACCGGCCTGCCGGTGGTGGAGATCAGCCGCACTCCGGAGTGGACGGAGGAGGAGCGCGCCGAGACGATCAGGAAGATCTACCAGCAGGATCCGCTGCCGGCCGGCTGGACCGGCGACCTGTCGGTGCTCAGCGAGGAGCAGCGGGCCTACCAGGAGTTCATCGGGCGGCGCATGATCCGCATCGCCGAGGCCATGGTGGACGAGCTGACCGCGTTCGGCCGGCGCTGGCGGCCGGACCTGGTGGTCTACGACGCCGAGGCGTTCGCCGGGCCGGTCGTGGCCGAGCAGCTCGGGGTGCCGGGGGTGCGGCACCTGTTCGGCACCGCCACCGTGCCGCGCACCGAACTGGACGCGACCGGCGCGCCGCTGCCGGAGTACGTGCGGCTGTTCCAGGACCGGGGGATGCGTGCCCGGCTCACCGCGGCGGCCACCGTGGACCCCACCCCGCCGAGCATGCGGCTGGAGCATGATCCCGGCCGGCTGGCCGTTCGCTACGTCCCGTACAACGGCGCCGGCCAGCTGCCGGCCTGGCTGCTGCGGCCGCGCTACCGCCCCCGGGTGTGCGTCACCTGGGGCCACACCGCGGCGACGATCGGCGACGCGGCCACCCATCCGTTCCGGGACGCGATCGGCGCGCTGTCCGGGATGGACGTGGAGATCGTCGTGATCACCACCCCGGCCCAGCTGGAGCTGCTCGGCGCCGAGCTGCGCGGCGGTGTGCACGCGGCCGCGTCGGTGCCGCTGCACCTGGTGCTGCCGCACTGTGACGTGCTGGTCCAGCAGGGCGGCGACGGCACGACGCTGACCGCCGCCTCGGCCGGTGTCCCGCAGCTGGCGATCAGCCGCAAGCCCGACGCGGAGATGGCGCCGGGCCGGCTGGCCGCCGTCGGCGCCGGCATTCACCTGCGCTACCAGGAACTTCGCCAGGACCCGGCCCGCGCCCAGGTGATCCGGGACGCGGTCGGGCGGCTGCTGCGCGAGGACGGCTACCGGGCGGCGGCCCGCAGGCTGCGCCAGGAGATCGAGCGGCAGCCGGCGCCGGCCGAGGTCGTGCCGGCACTGGCCCGGCTGGCCCCGGACGGCCCGTCGTGACCGGTCCCGGCGAGCACGGCCACGACCGGCTGGCCCGCGGCGCCGACCTTCGGTCCGAAGTGGACCAGCTGCTGGCGGTGCTCGCGGCGGAGGGCCCGGCCGGATCGGTGGTCGGGTTCGGCCCGGAGACCCACCGCTACCTGGCGCCCCTGGCGCAGGCCGGGTTCCGGGTCACCGCCGCCGATCCCGACCCGCCGGCCGGGCGCACCTTCGATGCCGCGCTGGTGCTGGGTTCGGCGCTGGGCGGGCTGGTCGCCAACGACCGGATGCTCACGGCCCTCGCCGGGTACGCGGGCTGCCTGCGGCCCGGCGGGCTGATGCTGCTCGACCTGGTCGACGGCCAGACCGTGCTGGGCGCCCGGCTGCCCGGGCGTGGCCTGCGGGAGCTCGCCGGTCCGGACGGCCGGCGGATGATCGGCTATGCCGACGAGGTGGACACCGACGAGCAGGTCTACCGGCTGACCGTGCGGACCTGGCGGCTGGCCGAGGATCGGGTCGTGGACCGGAGCATCGTGGTCCGGGACGTCCGCTACTTCCTGCCGCGCGAGCTCGCGTTCCTGCTGTCGGTGAGCGGGTTCGAGCTGGCCGGCACCGCACCGCTGGCCGGGCAGCCGGACCCGGCCTGGCTGCGGCTGGCCTGGGCGAGGAAGGCATGACGGCCGTGGACTCGGCGACGTTCGGGCGGCTGCACGCCGCCTGGTACGACCGGTGGTTCAGCGCCCGGAGCTTGCCGGCCGAGGTCGAGCAGCTCACCCGGATCTTCGCCGCGGCGGGCGCCGGGGTGGGCTCGGTGCTCGACATCGGCTGCGGCACCGGCGGTCATCTCGAACTGCTGGCCCGGCACGGCCTCGAGGTCGTCGGGATCGACCGGTCGCCGGCGATGGTCGCGGTGGCCGGCGAACGGCTGGCGGGCTCCGGCGTCGCGGCGACGGTGCTCGAGTCGGACGTGGCGACGCTGCGGCTGGCCCGCGCCTTCGACGCCGCGATCATGATGTCCTGGGTGCTCAGCTACCACGTCAGCGACGAGGACCTGTTCACCACCCTGGCCGTGCTGCACCGGCACCTGCGCCCGGGCGGCCTGCTGGCCTTCGACGTCGTGGACGGCTCGGTGCTGCTCCGCGACGGGGTGTCGACGAGCCTGCGCGTCGTCGAGGACGGCACGACGCAGTTCCTGCGGGTGTCCGAGCCGGTGTTGCGCCCGGCCGAGCAGGTCTACGAGATCGGCCTGCGGATGTGGATGTTCGACGGTGACCGGGTGGTCGCCACCGCGGCGGAGACCCATCCGGTGCGCTACTTCCTGCCCAGGGAGGTCGAGCTGATCCTGCACACCGCGGGGTTCGAGCCGCTGGGCAGCGAACCACTGGCCGGCGGGCCGCAGGCGCGGCAGTTGTCCCGGCTGTTCTGGGCGAGACGCCCGTGACCGGAGGGGAGGCGCGATGAGTACCGCCGCCGGTTCGCCCGCGTGGTCGTGGGAGGCGGGTCCGGTGCTGACCACCGGGCCGTTGCGCTGTGAACGGATCGAGCCGGTCGACGTCGCGCCGCCGTTCGACCGCGACTGCCTGGCCGGGCTGGGATTGTCCGGGGTCCAGTTCGGCTCGTTGCAGCGCCGGGCGCCGGGCTGCCTCAACGTCGACCTCCGGCCGTTGACCGACGGCGTGACGGAGACGGAGCTGGGCCGGCTGGTGCGGGTGGACGGCTCGACCTACTTCGTCCGGCTGGACGTGTGCCAGCCGCTTCCGTTCGCCGGCGACTGTGTCGACTGGGCGTACTCCGAGCATCTCATCGAGCATGTCCCGCTGCTGGGCGCCATCGCGTGGCTGACCGAGGTGCGGCGGATCCTGGCCCCGGGCGGCCTGCTCCGGCTGACCACCCCGGACCTTCGGCGCTACATCGAAAGCTACCTGGCCGGCGGCGGGTTCTTCGCCGGGTACCGGGAACGGCTGCGCGCCCGCGGCACGCCCGCCATGCCCGACCGGCTCGCCTTCATGGTCAACCACATCTTCTACTTCTGGGACCACCGCTGGATCTACGACGCCGACGAGCTGCGCTACGTGCTCGGCCGCGCGGGCTTCACCCCGTCGGCCATGCGGGTGTGCGCGTTCCAGCAGGGGGCCCGGCCGGACGTCGCCGGGCTGGACGACGAGCGGCGCAACGACGAGACCATCTATGTGGAGGTGCGGGCGTGAGATACGACACCGAGGTGGTCGAGCCGTTGCACGCGGACCTGTTCGGGCCGCTGCACGCCCGCTACTTCGACATCTTCCACCGGCGCAAGGACTATCGGGCCGAGGTGGACCAGCTCACCGCGACCGCGGGCGTGCGGCCGGCCGGGTCCGTGCTGGATCTGGGCTGTGGCACCGGCCGGCACCTCGAACTGCTGGCCGCGGCCGGGTACGAGGTGGTGGGGGTGGACCGGTCGGCGGCGATGGCCCGGCGGGCCGGCACCCGGCTGGCCCGGTTCGGCCAACGGGCCTCGGTGGTCGAGGGCGACCTGTTCGACGTGACCTTCGACCGCCGGTTCGATCTCGTGATCATGATGTACTCGCTGCTGGGCTACTTCGTCACCAGCGCGCGGGTGATCGAGGCGCTGGCCGCGATGGCCCGCCAGGTCGCCCCGGACGGGCTGGTGGTCTTCGACGTCGAGGACGCCGCGGCGGTGCTGCGGGCGCCCACCCCGCTCAGCGGCGGCTCGCTGCTGCGGGACGGGCCGCTGCCGTTGCTGTTCGGGCACAACACCTCGGTCAACGAGCGGGAGCAGGTCATCGAGATCGTCATGCACATGTGGCAGATCGACGGGGCGCGGGTGCTCGACCACGTCGAGGAGACCCACCTGATCCGGTACTTCTCCCGGCCGGAGCTGCGGCTGCTGCTGGAACGGGCCGGGCTGGAGCTGGTCGGCTACGAACCACTGTCCGGTGACGCCAACAACCCGAGCCAGCCGTGGCTTCGGCTGGTGTCGGCGCGGAAGAGGTGACCGTGGAACCCAGGATGTTCGCCGACGTGTCGGAAGTGGACGAGCTGGTGGCGATCCTCGCCGAGGCCGGCCCGGTGTCGTCCGTACTCGACCTGGGCGACGGCGGGCACGCACAGCCGCTGGTCGCCGCGGGATACGAGGTCGTCGCGGCCGGGCCGGAGGAAACCCCGGCGCGAACCTTCGACGTCGCGCTCATGCTGGGCCTGGTGGTGGGCCGGCAGCGGAGCGACGAGGCGCTGCGAGACCGGCTTCGGGCCGCGCATCGCGCCCTGCGGCCCGGGGGTCTGCTGCTGTTCGACATCCTGGACGGCTCCGCCGTGCTGCGGCACGCGCCGAGCGGACAGTTCACCCCGGACGTCGACGGGAACATCCGGGTGGTGCGGTGTGTCCGGGGCACGGTGGACGTCGACGAGGGGATCTACCGGGTGGCGGCGCAGGTGTGGCGGCTGGACTCCGCGCGGGTGCTGGACCGGGTCGAGGAGTCGCACGCGATCCGGTTCTTCCTGCCCCGCGAACTAGAACTGATACTAGATACGGGTGGCTTCCGTCTGCTGGACACCGCACCGGCCGGTGAGCTGGGCCGGTTGGGTTGGGCGCGGCGCCGCTGATCACCAGGCGCGAGCTGACGAGGTGAGGCCGTGACCGCTGTCGCGTCGGGACTGCCGCCGGGGGACCGGATCCGGCTCTACCGCAGGCGTGCCGGGCTGACCCAGGAACAGTGCGCCCAGCTCAAGGGGTGCACCGTCTCGGCCTGGCGCAAGTGGGAGTCCGGCGAGCGGCAGGTGGCCGCGTTCTCCGACTGGATCGAGATCGCCCGGATCCTGCGCGTGCGGGACCTGTACAAGCTGACCGGACTGCCGGTCGGTGAGCTGCCCGAGGAGCCGATCGAGCACGAAACCGTGCCGGCCATCCGGGCCGCCATGATCTCCTTCGACCCGCGGCTGCCGGACGAACCCGACGTGGCCAGGCTGGCCGCGGCGGTGGAGAGCGCCTGGGACATCTGGCAGGAACGGCGGCCGTTCACCCAGATCGGCACCATGCTGCACGGCCTGATCACCGAGGTGCGCGCGACCATCCCGCTGGTCGCCGAGGGCCCGGACCGGGACCGGCTGCTGCGCACCGCGTCCATGCTGTACTTCCTGACCCGGGCGTTCACCAGCCGGGTCGGCGCGCACGACGTGTCGC
Source organism: Actinophytocola sp. (assembly GCF_035712165.1). Classification (GTDB taxonomy): domain Bacteria; phylum Actinomycetota; class Actinomycetes; order Mycobacteriales; family Pseudonocardiaceae; genus DASYTH01. The sequence goes on from NZ_DASTBH010000569.1 coordinate 31,499, forward strand.
TACTGGCCGCGGACCGGGCCATGGCGGCCGCGATCAAGGCCGACGATCTGGACTACCGCGCGGCTTCGGCGTGGAATGTCGGAATGATCCTGGCCGAGCAGGGTCATACCGAGGTCGTGCTCGAACTGGCCCGGGACGCCGCGGCCGACCTCGAACCGAAGCTGTCGGCCGACTGTCCGGCGCGGAGCAGCATCTTCGGCGCGCTGCACCTGTTGCGCGCCATGCAGTTCGCCCGGCTCGGCGACGAGCCGTCCGCGGTGGCCGCACTCGACCTGGCCGACTCGGTCGCGGCGAAGCTGGGCGACCGCAACGACTTCCGCACCGTGTTCGGGCCGACCAACGTGGGCATCTACCGGGTGTGGCTCGCCGTGGAGCTGTCCAAGCCCGGCGAGGCGATCCGGTTGGCCCAGCGCTACGACGTCACCGCGCTGCCGAGCGTCGAGCGGCGGTTCTCCTACTATGTCGAGCTCGCGCGCGCGTACAGCATCCGCACCGAGGATGTGGCCGCGGTGCACATGCTGCTGCGGGCCGAGCGGGAGTCGGCGGAGGAGCTTCGCTTCAACGTCGAGGTCCGTGCCATGGTGCGCGAACTGCTGCGCCGGGAGAACTCCCTGACCCGCGCCGAACTACGCCCGCTCGCCGACCGGATCGGCATTTTTCGTTAAACCCTCAGGGGAGCCACGCCCGCCAGGGTGACACAGCCCGTGGCAGGGGGTTCCACCACCCCAGGTGGTAGTTACCGGTGGGTAGCGCGCTTTGCTGAGAAGACGGATCTCCGGGGAACAGGCGCGAAACCATTGGGAGCACGCGATGTCGGCTGCTGTCGTGCGGGATGACCCGCTACCGTCCACAAAGTACTGGTGGCTCGCCGGCGGGATGCTGGGCCTCGCGTTCGGCTACTTCTTCTGGTACACCCCCTACGCGGCGCTGACCAAGGCGCTGTCCGCCGGGCTGCTGCCGGGTATGGACAAGCACCTCGGCGGGCTGGTGCTGCTGCCGGCCGCCGCGATCGGCACGCTGGTCGGCTCGTCGGTGTTCCTCGCGGCCACCGGCTGGTGGCGCTACCTCGGGCGGCGCGGGCGGCGCCGGGCGCCCAGCAACACCATGCTGATCGCCGGGTTCTTCATGGCGCTGGTGATCGCCACGACCACGCTGAACTACACCTTCGCCGGCGTGTCGATCCTGTTCATGCTGCTGATGATGCGCGGCGGGGTGCTGATCCTCTCGCCCATCGTGGACACCGTGCGCCGCCGCCGGGTCCGGGTCTACTCCTGGGTGGCGCTGGGCTTCAGCCTGTGCGCGGTGACCACCGCGCTGGCCGACGTCAACAGCTACGTGCTGACCGCGGGTGCGCTGGTCAGCCTGGCGATCTACTTCACCGGCTACATCGGCCGGTTCCGGATCATGAGCCGGGTGGCGAAGACCAGCGACGAGCTGACCGACCGGCGCTACTTCGCCGAGGAGTCGGTCACCTCCGCGGTGTGGCAGGTCGTGCTGTGCGCGGTGCTGGCGCTGATGCCGCTCGGCCAGGTGTCCGCCGCGCTGCGCGAGGGGTTCACCACGTTCCTGCTCACCCCCGCCGTACTGCCGGCACTGGGCATCGGGCTGCTCTACTCCGCGCTGTACGTGTACGGCACGCTGATCTACCTCGACCCCCGGGAGTACACCTGGTGCGTACCGGCCAACCGGTGCGCGAGCCTGTTCTCCGGGCTGGTCGCGTCCTTCGGGCTGAGCGCGTTGACCGGCATCGCCCTGCCCGGCACCGGGCAACTGCTGGCGACCGGGTTCGTGTTCCTCGCGATCCTCGCACTGAGCTGGCCCGCGCTACGCGCGGCGCTGCGGCGCGCCCCGCGCCCGCTGCTGCTGTTCGTCTGCGGCGGCAACACCTGCCGGTCGGCCATGGCCGAGGCGATCGCGCGGCACACCGTGGGCGGCCGGTACCGGGTGGCCAGTGCCGGGGTCTCGGCCCGTGCGGGCTCTCCGATGGCCGACGAAGCCGTTGCCGCGCTTCGGGAATCCGGGATCCCCAGCAACGGGCACAGGTCCCGCCGGTTGACCGCCGCGCAGGTCGCCGACGCGGCGACCATCTACTGCATGACATCGGCGCAGTGCGACGCGGTGCTGCGCATCGCGGCGGACGCCGCCGGTAAGACCATGCGCCTCGATCCCGCGGGAGACCTGCCGGAACCACACGGAAAACCGGCGGCCGCCTACCGGGAATGCGCCGAGCGCATCAAGGTGGTCATCGCCGAACGGCTGCCGGTCGCCGCCCTCCCTTAGGTGATCCGCCGCTTCCTAGGCAGATCTGGCAATACCGGCCGCCGGTCGAGGCGCAGAGAGTGTCAGTATGACCACCCTCGTGTGGAACTACCTGCTGGAGTTCGAAAACGAGCGCGACGACATCATGGACGCGGTCGAGACCGTGTTCCGTTCGGGCCGGTTGGTCCTGGGCGAGAGCGTGCGTGGTTTCGAGGCGGAGTACGCGGCCTACCACGGCATCGCGCACTGCGTCGGGGTGGACAACGGCACCAACGCGCTCAAGCTCGGCCTGCAGGCGCTGGGCATCGGCCCGGGCGACGAGGTGATCACCGTCTCGAACACGGCGGCGCCGACCGTGGTGGCCATCGACAGCGTCGGCGCCACACCGGTTTTCGTGGATGTCGACCCCGACCACTACCTGATGGACACCGCCGCGGTCGCCGCCGCGATCACGCCGCGCACCCGCTGCCTGCTTCCGGTGCACCTCTACGGGCAGTGCGTCGACATGGCTCCGCTGCACCATCTCGCGGCCCGGCACGACCTGGTGATCCTGGAGGACTGCGCGCAGTCGCACGGCGCCCGGCACCATGGCCGGCTGGCCGGAACCCTGGGCGACGCCGCGGGTTTCTCCTTCTACCCGACCAAGGTGCTCGGCGGCTACGGCGACGGCGGCGCCACGATCACGCCGAACGACGAGGTGGCCGAGACGCTGCGCCGGCTGCGCTACTACGGCATGGCGGAGCGCTACTACGTGGTGACCACTCCGGGGCACAACTGCCGGCTGGACGAGGTGCAGGCGGAGATCCTGCGGCGCAAGCTGCGCCGGCTGGACGGCTACATCGCCGCCCGGCGCGCGGTGGCGGCGCGTTATGCCGAGGCGCTGGCCGGCACCGACCTCGCCCTGCCGGCCACAGTGGACGGAAACGACCACGTCTACTACCTCTACGTCGTCCGCCATCATCGCCGCGACGACATCATCGCGGCGATGAAGCGGTTCGACATCACGCTCAACATCAGCTACCCGTGGCCGGTCCACACGATGACCGGGTTCGCCAAGCTCGGCTACGCCCCGGGTTCCCTGCCGGTGACCGAGGCGCTGGCCGGCGAGATCTTCTCGCTACCGATGTATCCCTCGCTGCCGGGCCAGACCCAGGACCAGGTGATCGAGGCCCTGCTCAAGGTCCTCGCCGAGCTGTAGCCGGCCGGAAGGTGGTGAAGGTGATGCGGCCCGAGGAACTGGCCGTGGCCGGTGCCGTCGTGTTCACCCCGGAGGTGTTCACCGACGGCCGCGGGTCGTTCGTCTCACCCATGCAGCAACCCGCCTTCCGGCAGGCGGCCGGACTGCCGGCGTTTCCCGCCGCGCAGGTGAGCTACAGCACCTCCCGCCGCGGCGTGGTGCGCGGCGTGCACTTCACCGCAACTCCGCCGGGCTGCGCCAAGTACGTCTACGTGCCGCACGGGCAGGCCCTGGACATCGTGGTGGACCTGCGGACCGGATCCCCCACGTTCGGCCGGTGGGACAGCGTGGTGCTCGACGCCGCGCAACCCCGGGCGGTGTACCTGCCGGTCGGCGTCGGGCACGCCTTCGTCGCCCGCGCCGATCACACGATCATGAGCTACCTCATGTCCGCCGCCTACGACCCGCGCAACGAGCTGGCGGTGCAGGCGTTCGATCCGGCCCTCGGGCTGCCGCTGCCGGTCGACGTCATCCCGACCGTGTCCAACCGGGACAGTGTCGCGCCGACCCTGGCGCAGGCGCAGGCCGCCGGCCTGCTGCCGGACTACGCCACCTGCCAGGCGTTGTGGCCCGACATCGCACTGAGCAGTCCATGACGACCCACCCCGAACTGCTGGCCGACCATGACTCGGGCACGCCCGGCCGGATCGCGCGGTCCATGCGTCCGGCCGGGCCGTGGCCGGCCGAACTGGCGGCGTTTCGCCGGTGGTTCACCGAATGCCAGCGGCATTCCCATGCGGAGGTGCGGCGGATCGGGCTGGACGGGTTGCGGGACTGGCACATCGACCCGGACACCGGCAACATCCGGCACCGCAGCGGCAGGTTCTTCACGATCGCCGGCCTGTCGGTCGAGATCCCGGACGGACCGGTGCCGCGGTGGGAACAGCCGATCATCCTGCAACCGGAGATCGGCATCCTCGGCATCATCGTCACGGAACTGGACGGCGTCCTGCACTGCCTCATGCAGGCCAAGATCGAACCCGGCAACGCCAACGGGCTGCAGCTTTCCCCGACCGTTCAGGCCACCCGGAGCAACTACACCCGGGTGCACGGCGGCCGCGCGGTGCCGTACCTGGAGTACTTCGTGGACACCGGCCGGTCCACGGTGCTCGCCGACGTGCGCCAGTCCGAGCAGGGATCGTGGTTCCACCGCAAGCGCAACCGCAACATGGTGGTGGAGATCCGGGACCGGATCGAGGTGCTGGACGGCTTCCGCTGGATGACGCTGGGGGAGGTGCACCGGCTGCTCGCGGTCGACGACGTGGTCAACATGGACGCCCGGACCGTGCTGTCCTGTCTGCCGTTCCCCGGCACGGACCTGGCGGCGGTGTACCGGCCGGCCGGCGATCGCCTGCGCGCCGCGCTGGTCCGCTCGTGTGCCGCGGACGCGCCCGGACTGCATCCCATGGGCGAGATCCTGAGCTGGATCACCGACCTGCGCACCCGCACCGAGATCAGCACCACCATCGTCGCGCTCGACGCGATCCGGGGCTGGCACCGGGAAGCGGCCCGGATCCGGCACGACAGCGGGTTGTTCTTCGACGTGGTCGGGGTGGAGGTGGCCGCGGGCGGCCGGGAGGTCGCGCGCTGGAGCCAGCCGATGTTCGCGCCGCACGGCACCGGGGTCGTCGCGTTTCTGGTTCAGGACATCGGCGGCGTGCTGCACATCCTGGTGCGGGCCCGGGTGGAGCCGGGGTTCGTTGACGTGATCGAGTTGGCGCCGACCGTGCAGTGCACGCCGCAGAACTACGTCTGCCTGCCACCGGCTGCCCGGCCGCCCTACCTCGACGAGGTGCTGGGGGCCGGGCCGGGGCGGACCCGGTTCGCCAGCGTGCTCTCCGAAGAGGGCGGCCGGTTCCACCATGCGCGCAACTCCTACCGCATCGTGGAAACCGACATCGACCCGCGCACCGTGCCGGGCGACTTCCGCTGGCTCACCGTCCGCCAGCTCAGCGAGCTGTTGCGGCACAGTCACTATGTCAACATCCAGGCCCGCACCATGATCGCGTGCCTGCACGCCATGGTCGCCGGCCTGCCGGACACCCGAACCGGGTGAGAGGCGGGGTCACATGTCGGTCTGCCGTATCTGCGCGGGCCCGGTGAGCGAGTTCGCCGACTTCGGCGCGCAACCGCTGTCGGATGCCTTCCGGCTGCCGGACGAGGTGAGCGAGGAGTTCTTCTTCCGGCTGGCGGTCGGGATGTGCTCGGCGTGCACGATGGTGCAGCTCATCGAGGAGGTGCCCCGGGAGCTGATGTTCCACGCGGGATACCCCTACTACTCGTCCGGCTCGGCGGTCATGCGGGCGCATTTCGAGCGCACCGCGCACCGGTTCCTGGACCACGCGGGCCCGGACGGGCTGATCGTCGAGGTGGGCTGCAACGACGGGGCGATGCTGCACGTGGTCGCCGAGGCCGGCCGCCGGCATGTCGGCATCGAACCGTCCGGCGCGGTCGCCGCCGTGGCGGCGCAACGCGGTGTGCGGGTGCGCGGGGACTTCTTCGATGCCGACGTCGCCGCCGACATCCGCGCCACGGACGGCCCCGCACAGGTCATCTTCGCCGCGAACACCCTGTGCCACATACCGTACGTGGACTCCGTGCTGTTCGGAGTGGCGGAACTGCTGGCTCCGGACGGCATGTTCGTGTTCGAGGATCCGTACTTCGCCGACATCCTGGCGCAGACCTCGTTCGACCAGATCTACGACGAGCACTTCTACTTCTTCACGGCCCGGTCGGTCGCCGCCCTCGCCGGCCGGCACGGCCTGCGGCTGGTCGACGTGGAACGGTTGCCGGTGCACGGCGGCGAGGTGCGCTACACGCTGATGCGGGCCGGCGCCCGCGAACCGTCGGCGGCGGTGGCGGACCTGCTCGCGGCGGAGTCGGCCGCGCGGATCACCGAGGAGGTCACCCTCAAGCAGTTCCGGACCGGCGTGGAACGGATCCGCGACGACCTGACCGGCCTGCTCACCCGGCTGCGGGCGCAGGGGCACACCGTCGCCGGGTACGGCGCCACCGCCAAGAGCGCCACGGTCACCAACTTCTGCGGTATCGGACCGGACCTGGTGTCCTACATCTGCGACACCACCCCGGCCAAACAGGGCAGGCTGTCTCCCGGCGCGCACATCCCGGTGCGGCCGCACGAAACCTTCGCCGCCGGCCCGCCCGACTACGCGCTGCTGTTCGCCTGGAACCATGCCGCCGAGATCATGGCCAACGAGCGCGAGTTCTCCCGCCGGGGCGGCCGGTGGATCCGTTACGTGCCAACGGTCCGGGCGGACTGAGGCGCTACCGTGGTCGACGTCGCGGACCTCCGCTGCTACGTGCTGAACCTGCCGCGCCGGGCCGACCGGCGCGAGCGGATCAGCCGGATGCTCCCGCCGGATCTGCCGGTCGTGTTCACCACCGACTGGGACGGTCCGTTCGACGGGCTGCGGCTGGACCGGGCGGCCATCGACGCGGCCGGCGTCGGCCTCTACCCCTGGCGGATCGACTCGGACGACGAGGACTGGTGCCGGTCGCTCAAGCTCGGCGAGATCGGCTGCACACTGCACCACCTGGCCGCCTGGCGGCACGCCCTGCGCACCGGCGCCGAGCCGTACGTGGTGGTGCTCGAGGACGACGCGGTGCTGGCGCCGGACTTTCTGGACCGGCTGCTCGCCGGGCTGCGCCTGCTGGCCGCCGGTCCCGCGTTCGATCTGCTCTACCTGGGCCGGATCCACTACGAGCCGGCCGAGGACACCCCGGCCGCCCCCGGGTTCGTGCGCCCCGGCCTGAGCTACGGCACGCACGGATACCTGTTGCGCCGCAACGCGCTGCCGGCGCTGCTGGACGCCGGACTGGACCGGGCCGTCATCCCGGCCGACGAGTTCCTGCCGTGCATGTACCTGGATCATCCCCGGCCGGACCTGCGTGCGCACTACCCGCCCCGGCTGCGCGCCCTGGCCTTCGATCCGGTCATCGTGGGCGACCCGCCCCGCGGTGACAGCGACGTCTACTGGACCCCGGTGGTCGGGTCATGACCTTCCCGAAGGAGCGGACCATGCGGTTGGCGATCGTCGGTTGTGGCGGCGCGAGCCGCAAGCTGCACCTGCCCGCGCTGCGGGACCACCCGGCGTTCCGGTTGGTGGCGCTGGTGGACACGGTGCGCGAGCACGCCGCCGCGGCCGTCGAGCGGTACCGGGAGCTGACCGGGGACCCGGGGGCTGACCTGCTCGTCACCGACGATCTCGCCGCGGTGCTGCCGCACGTCGACGCGGCGATCGTCGCCTCGGCCAGCGGCACGCACGCGGAGCTCGCCGCGACGCTGCTGCGCGCCGGCAAGCACACCCTGGTGGAGAAACCGATGGCGCTGGACCGGGCCCAGGCCGAACGGATCGGGACCGCGGCCGCGGTCGGCGGCGCCGTGGTGGTTCCCGGGCACGTGCGCCGGCTGTTCCCGCTCGCCCCCTGGATCAAGTCCATTGTGGACGAACGGCGGATCGGGCCGGTGCTCCGGGTCCGGTGGGCCGAGGGCGGGCCGTACGACTGGGGGGTGGCGGGCGCCTCGATGTTCGCCCCGGCGTCGGCGGGCGGCGGCGTGCTCGCCGACGTGGGACCCCACGTCTTCGACCTGCTCGGCCACTGGTTCGGCGCGGGGCGGGTGGTACGGGTGGCGACCAACGGCGACGGCGGGTGCGACAGCGAGGCACAGGTCCGGTTGTTCTACGGCGAGGTCATGGCGGAGGTGGAGTTGAGCCGGCTGCGCCAGCTCGCCGACCGGATCGTCCTGGAAGGCCCGCGCGGCAGCCTGTCCGTCGAGATCGACGTCGACGACGCCGGCTACGTCGAGCACGACGAGTCCGGGGCGGTTCGCGCGGCCGGGCCGATACCGGTGCTGCCCGGCGCCGCCGGCACCTGGGACCGGCTGTTCGCCCTGCAGCTCGCCGAGTTCCGCCGGGCCATCGACGGAAAGCCCACCGCGCTGGCGACCTTCGACGACGGCGCGGCCGTGGCCGGGCTGCTCCAGTCCTGCCGGTCGGTGCCGGCGGCCCGGCTGCCCCGGCCGTGGCAGGACTCGCGCCCGCGCCCGGGTCGTCCGGCGCCCGCCCGGGTCGCGGTGACCGGCGCGTCCGGGTTCATCGGCGCGCACGTGGTCGAGCGCATGGCCGCGGACGGTCCGGTGGTGGCCGTGGTGCGCGATCTGCGCAAGCTGGCCCGGCTGTCCCATCTCGACCCCGCCCGGGTGCGGCACGCCCGCGCCGACATCCGCGACCGGGCCGCGCTCAAGGAGATCTTCCGGGACTGCGACGTCGTGGTGCACACCGTGGTGGGCACCAGGGGAGACGCTGCCGAACTGTGGTCGGTCACGGTCGACGGGACGGCCGCGGTGCTCGGCGCCGCGCTCGACGCCGGGGTGCGCCGGGTCGTGCACCTCAGCACGGTGGAGGTCTACGACACCGCCGGCCGGGACTTCCTCGACGAGGACTGCCCGAGGGCGGCGGTGGCAGCCGGCAGCCCCGGGTCGTACCGGCAGCAGAAACTCGCGGCGGAGAACCTGGTCCTGTCGATGGCCGGCGGCCTGGAGGTGGTCTGCCTGCAACCGACGATCGTGTACGGACCGTGGGGTCCCACGTGGACGGTGTCCGTCCTGGAGGAGGATCTCACCACCGCCAACGAGACCCTGCCGACCGGTCCGGACACCGGCGTCTGCAACGCGCTGCACGTGCACGACCTGGCCGAGGCGGTCCGGTTCGCCGCCACCGCGCCCGGCGTGGACCGCCAGCGGCTGCTGGTCTCCGGCCCGGACACGGTGCCGTGGGGCGAGTTCTACGACGCGCACCGCCGGCTGCTGGGGATCGCGCCGCCGTCGCGCTACGACCGTAGCCAGGTTCCGGCCGACGACCAGGCGCTGTACGACAGCCGGATGGTGGTGCGCACCGGCCGGATCGCCGGGCTGGGCTTCCGGCCGGAGGTGGACGTCGCGCGGGGGCTGGCGCAGGTCGCGGACTGGGCGGCCTGGGCCGGCCTGGTGTAAGGGGTTTCGATGAGGTCGATCCTGCTCAGCTATCTGTGCCGGGCGTTCGTGGGACATTCGGTGGAGGCGCTGCGGTACACCCGGGGCCTGGCGGAGGCGAACCCGGGGACGGAGGTGCACCTGGCGCTGTCGGACCGCTGCGTTCCGGAGATCGCCGAGGGTTGTCCCTGGATCGCCCGGATCCACCCCATCAACCTGACGGCCCTGGAGGAGTCCGACGACCTGTCGGCCCTCGGCGACCTGCCACGGGAATGGGACTACATCGTCGACGATCTCACGATCGTGCACGAGACCGACCACGTCGACCCGGCCCGGCTCGACCCGGAGGCGGTCGCGCTGCGCCGCTACTACCGGCTCACCGCAGGCGTCCTGTCGGCCCGGTCCGGGCGCGGCGCGCTCAGCCCGGCCATGCGGCTGCCCGGCGGGTTGGCCTACCGGCCGGGAACCTGGGTGCGCCTGTCGGTCCCGGAAAGCGCCCGGCGCCTCGCCGCCCGGCGCACCCACGCCGGTCCGCGGATCTGCGTCCTGCTCGGCGGTTCCTTCTCCTACCAGTGGTATCCGGACGTGTCGTCGTGGATCGCGATCCTGCGGGCGCTGCGGGACGGGCTGGGCGATCCCCGGTTCTACCTCACCGGGCTGCGCCAGCCCCGGGACGGTCAGACCCGGACGGCCGGGTACACCGACGCCGACGTCGCCGCCGTCCTGGGCAGCGGGCCGGACCTCGTGGACTGCTACGACATCGGCTTCTGGAACCAGGTGGCGCTGATGGAAAGCTGCGACCTGGTCATCGCACCGCGGACCGGGTTCGCCGCCCTGGCCCTGTGCGTGGGCACCCCGTGGCTGACGATCTCCGGGGGAGACTGGCCGGAGTACTTCTTCAACGGCGTGCCGTTCTACCCCGTGCTGCCGGACGATCCGGGCTACCCCTACCGCGCGCACAGCTACCCGCAGGACACGCCGGTCAAGGTCCCGAGCATGCGGCCGGAGCACCTCGACGCGAAGATCCCGGAGATCGTCGAGGCCGCGAAGCTGTTGCTGGATCCCGGGTTCGGCTACGAGCAGGCCGTGCGGCGGTACCGGGACAACATCGCCAAGGCCAACGTCAGCCGGGCCCACATGCTGCTGCCCGGCGACCCGGCGCTGGCCACGTTCTGATCACCTCCGGACGGCGACGATCCGGCCGCGTCCGCTGGCCCAGCCGGGAACGAACTCGATCCGCGCGCAGCCGGCCGCGCTGATCGCCGTGGTGTACTCCTCGGCGGTGAACAGGGTCATCTCGTGCAGGTCGGTGAACGACGTGATCCCCGTGGCGTCGCCGACGAGATAGTGGTACTCCACCCGGGAGGTGCGACCGTCCCGGGCGGAGCGGGCCAGCCGCAGCACGGTGCGGCCCGCCGCGACGGCCACCGTGTGGTCCAGCGCTCCGCCCTGCCAGCCGTCCGGGTGGAACCAGGGGTCGATGACCAGCAGTCCGCCCGGTTCGACGTGCCCGGCCATGGCCCGGACCGCCGCGTGCAACTCCGCGACCGACCGGGTGTAGCCGATCGAGCTGAACAGGCAGGCCACGACGTCGAACCTGCGGCGCAGGGCGAAGCAGCGCATGTCACCGGCATGCACGACGACCCCGGGCAGCTTGGCGACCGCCTTGGCGCGCATGGGTTCGGACAGTTCCAGACCCTCGACCTCGGCGAACCGCCCGCGCAGATGGCGCAGGTGCTCCCCGGTGCCGCAGGCGACATCGAGCAGGCTGGTCGCGCGCGGGTGCCGGGCGTCGACCAACTCGGCGAGGGCGGCGGACTCGGCGGCGTAGTCCTTGCCCCGCCCGGCGGCATAGACTTGGTCGTAGACCTCCGCGAGCGCCCTGCCATAGGTTTCCTCCACAGCACCATTGTCTGCTCAGTAATACCGAAACGCTATTCGCCTAGGTATTCGGAATGCTCCTAGGGGAAACCTCTCATTCCCGGTGTCGCCGGCCTCGCCGTACCGTGCGATATAAGCCTCGGGGAGGATTATGTCGAAGCCCAGGCATGACGTCGTCATTATCGGTGGCGGGTTCTACGGTTGTTTCATCGCCTACCAGATTGCGGCCCGGTTCCCGGCGATGTCCGTTGTCGTGCTTGAGAAGGAGCGGTCGCTGTTCACCCGGGCGGCCAGCTCGAACCAGGGTCAGCTGCACCGGGGTTACATGTACAGCGCCGATGTCGAGCTGGCCGCGGAATGCGCTCGCAATGCGGCTACCTTCGGTGAACATTTTCGGGACGCGATCGACCGCGACGTCGTCGGCTATTTCGGGGTGCACCGGGACTCGGAGATCGGTCCGGATGCCTATGAGCAGTTCTGCTCGGCACTCGAACTGCCGCTGCGGCCGGCGCCGCGCGCGGCCCGGAACTACTTCGGCGGCGACGTCGTCGCGGCCTACCGGTCGGCCGAGCAGACGTTCAACCCCGTGCGCCTGGCGGCGATCATGCGCGACCGGCTGGCCGCCACCGGTGTGCGGGTCCGGTTGTCCGCCGCGGTGACGCGGGTCGTCCCGCAGGACGACGGCTCACACGCGGTGCTGCTGGCGGACGGATCGGTGCTGTCCGCCGCGACCGTCTACAACGTCGCCTTCGCCGGCATCAACCCGCTGCACGACCGGTCCCGATTACCCCGGGTGCCGATCCGGTGCGAGGTGTTCCTGCACTTCCTGTTGCGACTGCCGGCGGAGTTGGCCAGAGCCGGGATCACCGTGATCCGGGGCCGGTTCGCCTCGGCGCTGCCGTCCATCGCGCGCGGCGGCCACCTGCTCGCCGCGGCGGCGTTTCGCCGGATGGAGCAGAGCGACACCGTGGCGTTGTCGGAGCGGGTCGACGAGCGTCAGATCGACAAGACCCACGCCGAGGCGATGCGCGAGTGCTCCGAGTACCTGCCGCCGCTGCGCCGGTCGGTCTACCTGGGCCACGTGATCGGCACCCGGGCCGCCTTCATCGACACCGAGACCAACGAGACGACCAGCCGGGTCACCCCGTTGCTCGACTTCGCCGGCACCCCCAACTACCACGTCCTGTTGGGCGGCAAGGTGACCTGCCTGTTCGAGGCGCACGGGCCGGCACTGGCCGGGGTGCGCCGGTGACCGTCGTCGTGCTGGGGGGCACCGGGTGGGTGGGCCGCCACGTGTGTGCCGCCTTCGCGCGGCGGGGCGAACGCGTGGTCGCGGTCGCCCGGAACCCGACCGCGTCCGGTCCGGGTTTCCGCGGGCTGGACCTGGCCGGCGCTCCCACCGCCGCCATCGCCGGGCTGTTGCGCGCGGAGCGGGCCGACGTGGTGGTCAACGCCGTCGACTCGACCAACACGACCGACGGCTGGCAGCGCTCCGCCGAGGAGCACGAGCGGACCAACGCGCGGATGGTGGAGCGTCTGCTGGCCGCCGTCGCCGCCACGGCGCACCCGGTTCGGCTGATCCACCTGGGCACCGTCCACGAGTACGGCCCGATCGCGCCCGGCACCGCCGTGGCCGAGACGCACCCGCCCCGGCCGGTCAACGACTACGCCCGGGCCAAGCTCGCCGGCTCGCGGGCGGTGCTGGCCGCGACCTCGGTCGACGCGGTGGTGCTCCGGCTGGTCAACGTGTGCGGACCGGAGCCGTCGCCGGCCAGCTTTCCGGGCAAGCTGGTCGATCTGCTGCGCACCCGCAGGCCGTCGGTCACCGTCGCGGCCGCGCGCCGGGACTTCGTCGACGTCCGCGACGTCGCTGACGCCGTCGTCGCGGCGTCCGAGGTGGACATCGCCGGCCAAGCGATCAACATCGGCAGCGGCCGCACCGTCGAGATCGCCGAGTTGGCCCGGATCTTCTTCAGCGAGGCCGGCATCCCGCCGCACCGCGTGAACCTGCGCTACGCCCAGGTCCCCAGCCTCGGCGGCGACTGGATCCTGGCCGACATCACCCGCGCCGCCCACCTGCTCGCCTGGCGCCCGAGCACCCCGCTGCGCCAGTCGCTGCACGACATGGCCGCGGCCGCCCGCTAGCCGGTCATGTTCCGGGCCGGCCGGCGAGGGTGGCGACCACCTCGCTCGGGGCCGGTTGCCGGTCGACGTCGTCCCGCAGCGCCCGGGCACGCGCGGTGTAGCCGGGTTCGGACAGCAGTTGCTCGACGGCCCGCGCGATGCGGGTGGGGTCGGCCCGCACGTGCTGGTGTCTGAGGTGGATCGCCGCGCCGGTGCCGGCGAGCCGGCCGCCGCACTGGTCGTCCAGCGGCTCCCGGGTGATCGTGAGCTGGGGCACGGCCAGGCAGGCGGCGGTCATCGCACTGCCTTCGCCGCCGTGGTGGACGATCGCGTCACAGTGCGGCAGCACCAGCCGCAGCGGGGTGCCGGCGAGGTAGCGCGCCCCGGGCGGTGCGGTGCCCAGCGCGGCCAGCCGCTCCGGGCTGACCAGCGCCAGCACCTCGACGCCGGTGCGGGTGATCGCCGCGATGGCCGCCCGGTACGGATCCGTCGCGGCCGGGCCCAGCGCGCCGGGGACGACCAGCCCCCAGGTGAGGCAGACCCGGGGCCGGCGGCGACCGGTCAGCCCGCCGGGCGCCGCGCCCGGCCCGTTGTACGGCACGTAGCGCATGGCGATGGCCGGCCGCTCCGCGCCGATGAACATGCTCGGCGGGACGGTGTCCAGGTAGTTCCCGGGCCGCGGCGGCGGTTCGAGCCCGAAGCGCTCGAACAGCCCGGCCAGACCCGGCAGCGGCCGGCCGTCGAGCCGGTACTCGACCAGGAAGGCGTCCTGGGTGCCGTGCGTGTACCGCAGGTGCGGCACGCCGACCACGGTGGCGGCGATCGCGGCGGACAGCGCCAGGGTGTCGTGGATGATCAGGTCCGGGCGCCAGCGGCGGGCGAACTCCACCAGGCCGTCGGCGACCGCCTCGGCGGCGGCGACCGTGTACCGGCCCAGCACCTCCAGCAGCCGCGCCTGCGCGGGGGTCAGGGTGTCCGGATGCGCCGGCCAGTCGGCCGGCCAGGGCGGCTGGCCGTACGCGGTGTCGACCAGGTCCGCCCGGGCCTGCGCCGAGAGCCTCGGTCCGGTCCCGACGGACACGGTGGACAGTCCGGTGTCCCGCATGGTCTCCGTGGCGCGCGGCGGTCCGGCGAGGCAGACCTGGTGCCCGGCCTGCCGCAGCGCCCGGGCGAGCGGGATCAGCGGGTAGAGGTGGGACGGGCCGCCGGCGACCGCGAAGAGCACCCGCACCCCGGCTCCTAGGTGTCGAGGAGGTTGGTGAGCGTGGCCACCACCTCCGTGGGCGCCGGTTGCCGGGCGATCTCGGCGGCCAGACCGTGGGCGGCCGCGGCGTGTCCCGGCTCGGTCAGCAGCGCGTGGATGGCGTCCCGGATCACCGCGGGCCCGGCCGGGTCGCGCCGCAGTTGCGGGTGGCGCAGGTGGATGCCGGCCCCGGTCGCGGCCAGCCGGCCGCCGCACATGTCGGCCTCCGGGCTCGCGGTGACCACCAACTGCGGGATGGCCGCCACCGCCGCGGTCAGCGCGGTGCCGTCGCCGCCCTGGTGCACGATCGCGTCGCAGTGCGGCAGCACCACGTTCAGCGGCACCGAGGCGAGCGCCCGCACGGAGTCCGGCCACGGGCCGAGCCGGTCGAGGTCGGCCTCCGGCGCCGCGACGAGACAGTCCATGCCCAGCGCGGTGATGGCGTCGACGGCCTGACCGAACGGAAGGATCCCCTCGGCGCCGACGGCCGCGGAGATGGTGTGGCCCCAGGTGACGCACACCCGGGGCCGGGACCGCGGCCCGATCAGCCCGTCCGGCTCGGTTCCCGGCCCGTTGTAGGGCACGTACCGCATGTTCAGCAGCCCGTCGGGTGCCGTCACCCGCATGCTCGGCGGCGTCGGATCCACAGCGGACCACGGTTCGGTCCGGACCGGCACCCCGAAGCGTTCGAACAGCGCGGCATACTCCGGCAGCGGCCCCGGGCCGGGCTGGGCGAGCTCGAGCCGCTGCGCGGAGTCCGTGCCGGACAGGTGCCGGATCGCCGGCACGCCGAGCGCCGCGGCGGCGGCCGGGCCGGCATAGCTGAACGAGTCGTAGACCACCGCATGCGGGTTCCAGTCCTGGCCGAAGGCGACCAGCTCGTCGAGCATCGCCTCGGCCGCGGCGGCCAGGTACCGGCCGGCGAGGTCCAGGTACGCCAGCCGTTGCGGGCCGAGGGCGCCGACGTCGGCCGCCCAGTCCACCGGCCACGGCTCCTGGGTGAACATCGCCGTGGCGAGCTCGTCGCGCATGGCCGCCGGGACCCGCGGGGACCCGCCAACGGTGATCACCGGCAGACCGGTGTAGGCCAGGTCGGCCGCCCACACCGGCGTGCTGGTCATGCGAACCTCGTGACCGGCCGCGCGGAAGGCCCAGGCGAGCGGCACGAGCGGGTAGAGGTGCGGCCGGCTCCCGAAGACGGTGAACAGGATGCGCACGGCCCAAAGGTAAACGCCCTGGTCGGCCGCCCGGCATCGTGGGTTTTACCTAGTGCACCAGGAGTTCGCCACTAGGTACCAGGCTTTGTGTCGCAATTGAATCGGCTTACCTAGGTGGCTTTCCTGGCATTATTGCGTCCCTAGGTGGTTCTGGCTATTTCTCCATGATCACGTTCGTGAAATATTCTGTTGTCGACATTCTATCGGCCGGCTGGTTCCTTGCGGCACAGATATCGAGGGTAGGTTCCGATGTCGCTGGTGCGCACCAGGATCGTCATCGTCTTACTGGCGGCAATGGCCGTCACGGCATTCGGGATCACCCGGCTGTTCGCCGAGACCGGGGCGACCGAGGTCACCCGGGTGGGCACGCTGGACGGGCTGTCCGCGGAGGTCACCACGGCGGGCTGGGTCGAGATGGATCACGACATGTCGGGCAACGCGCCCGGCTACCAGATGCCGCCCGCGATGATGCCCGGCATGCCGGACCAGGGAGATCAGCGAATCGCGGTCAAGCTCACGGTGGCCAACACCACGGCCGGCACCCGGCAGCTACGGGCCGGCGAGGAGTTCACGCTGCACTCGGCCAAGGACGGCAAGAGCTGGACCCCGCACTCGCACACGTTCGGCGAACTGCCCCGGCTGGCTGGGCGCAACGTCATTAGCGGGGTGCTCTACTTCGACCTGCCGCCGGCCGATGTGGCCGATTCCGCCACGTGGATCGAATGGTCGCACGGCGATGGTTCAACCAGGCTATTCGTCCCGCTTAATGGGGCCGAACCGGGACACCAACACAACCCATAGGCTCAGAACCCACTAGGGGATTTTGTGTGACGCACCGCGGCACGGCTGCCGCGGTGGAAAGGGGAAACCGATGTTCTGGTCCCGTCACGGCGGCGGCAGATCCGGTCGCCGCCATTATTCATTAATGCCGGACAAAGATCCGGCGGTACCGGGAGCCGGGCCGCCGGGACAGGACGGCGGCGTCGCGCTGGCCGTCGTGATCGCGGTCGCGGTGACGCTGTCCCGGCACGCCGGCGAGATCCTGTCGCCCGGCGGTTCCGGCCATCTGCTCGGCGCCCTGCTGGACGCCATGCTGATCGTTCCGGTCGCCGCGGCCGCCGTCTGGCTGGGTAGCCGGACGGCGGCCGCGGTGGGCGTGCGGGGCACCGGCCCGGGAGCCCGGGTGACCGTGGCGGCACTGATGTCGCTGCTGTTCGTGCCGCTGTTCACGCCGCTGGCCGCGGCCCTGACCCCGCTGCACACGATGATCGGTGTCGCCGGGGGCGAGGCACACGCCGCGCACCAGGCGGCCGGCATGGACATCGCCGGATGGACCAGCCACGGCCTGTGGAACGCGGTCGCGGCCCAGCCGGTGGTGCTCCTCGCCACCCTGCTGACCCTGTCCGTCGTGGGCACCGTGAGCGAGGGGCTCGGCCTGCGCCGCCGGCACCACCCGGCGTTCGTGGCGACGGCCGTGACCCTGGTACCCGCGCTGATCGCCGGCATGTTCCTCGCGCCGGTGGCCTTCACGGCCGCTACCGCCCCGGCCGCGCAGGCAGCGTCCACCGGTGGCTGCCTCACCGCGCCCACCCGCACCTACAACGTGCTCGCCATCAACATCGACATCACCGTCGACCGGTTCGGCGACCACGACCCGTTCGGCTTCATGTTCGTCCAGGCCGAGAAGCTGAACGAGGTGCGGGCCCAGGAGGCGGCGCTGCAGGAGAACGGGGCCGAGGGCTCGGACGGCAGTGGCGCCAAGGTCACCTCCGGCCTCGGCCAGGACCCGATCCAGCCACTCGTGCTGCGGGCCCGGCTGGGTGAGTGTGTGCAGATCAACCTCACCAACCGGCTCACCAGCCCACCGCGCGGCGGCCCGGGTTTCGGTGACCTGCCGGTGTACACGCAGCCCGGTGGGGTGCCGTCGGTGTCCATCGACATGGCCGGCGTCGCCTACGACGCCGCGGCCGGCGCCGGTGGCCAGGCGGTCGGCAACAACCCGGCGAACGTGATGGTGCCGCCGGGCGGGACCTACAGCTACCGCTACTTCCTCGACCCGCTGATGGGCGAGGGCGCGCGGGTCTTCCGCAGCGGTGGCGACTCGGCCCAGCTGACCGCGCACGGCCTGTTCGGCACGCTGGTGGCCGAGCCGGCCGGGTCGACCTGGCTGGACCCGGACACCGGTGCGGACCGGACGAACGACCGGCGGTTCAACAGCTTCGCGGCGATCATCCGGCCGGGAAGCGGGAACGCCTTCCGCGAGTTCACCATCATGTACCACGAGATCGGCGACGAGCAGTTCTCGCTGCGCCGGCCGCCGAGGGAGTCCGACGGCGACCTGGACTGCTTCGGGCCGCCGGACGAGTTCGGCTCACCGCTGCCCATGCGCGACGAGGGCGGCCCGGACAACTGCGGTTACAACACCAACAGCTACCGACCCGGTAGCCGGGCGATGAACTACCGCAGCGAGCCGTTCTTCCGGCGCCTGGAACTGCAGACCTTCCTCGGCCTGCAGGACGAGTCCACACTGGACGCCGCCGAGTCGCTGGTCTACGGCTCGTACATGAACGGCGACCCGGCGACGCCGCGGCCGCGTTCGTACGTCGGTGAGCCGACCAAGACCCGGTTGGTGCACGCCGGGTTCGAGCAGCTGCACGTTCACCACCTGCACGGTGGCGGTGACCGGTGGCCGATGAACCCCAACGCGGTGGCCGACAACTCCGCGGGCGGGCTGCAGAAGAACCCGCCGAACAACGCGTCGTCGGTCATGCTGGACTCGCAGACCATCGGCCCGAACGAGGGCTACGACCTGCGCCACGAGTGTGGGGCGGGTGGTTGCCAGCAGGCGGTCGGTGACTTCCTGTTCCACTGCCACATCGCCCACCACTACATCGCGGGCATGTGGAGCTTCTGGCGGGTCTTCGACACCAGACAGCGGGATCTCGCCGTGCTGCCCGGCCGGGCCGCACCTCCTTCCGCGGTCAACTCGCAGGGTCTGATCGGCCGGACCATCGAGGGCCGAACCGTCGTGGCCCGGGCGAACCTGACCAACCCGAACACCCAGACCGCGGTGGAAGACCTGGTGGAGCGGCAGATTCCACCACGGGGCGTGCGGCTGGACAGCACCGACGCCACCGTATGGGACTGGCAGCGAGGAGGTAGCTCGGCTTCACCGCTGTACTTCGGTGAACCCGAGGACGAGACCGTGTGGCCGGACTACGAGTCGCCGACACCCGGCGAGCGGCCACAGATCCTGTTCAACCCCAACAACGGGCGGCCCGCCTTCCCGATGTTGAAACCGCACCTCGGTATGCGGCCGCCGTTCGCCCCGTCGGGCCACACCGGCACCGCCTACCTGGGCGACACCACGTCCTCGACCAGACCGGACGGACTGTGTCCGAGCAATGCCCCGGTGCGGACGTACAACGTCACCGGGATCAGCGTTCCGGTCCAGGAGACGTTGCGGGAACGCGATCCCAACGGCATGGTCTACGTCCTCAACGAGGACAAGGACCGGGTGCTCGAGGACGCGGAGAGCGGCAGGCGCGCACCGGATCCGCTGGCGATCAGATCGAACGTCGGTGACTGCGTGGCCATCACGCTGACCAGCGAGTTGGACCCCGAGATCCAGCCCAAGGTGAACATGCACACGCACTTCGTGCAGTTCGACCCGCAGAGCTCGGACGGGGTCATCACCGGCCTGTCCTTCGAGCAGTCGGTCTACCCGAACACGCTCGAGGACCGGCAGATGACGGCCTCCTCGCCGGCCAACGCCACCCAGGTCAACGTGTCCAATGTGGACCGCCTCCGGGTCGGCATCTTCGTCGCCGTCGGCAGCGGCAAGGCGAACATCGAGATCCGGCGGATCACCGAGATCCGCGGCACCCGGCTGACCTTCGACCGGGCGCTGGGCTCCGCGCACGCCACCGGTGACCCGGTGTCGGTCGAGTTCACCCAGTACCGCTGGTACTCCGATGTGGACAGCGGCACGGTGTTCTGGCACGACCACGTCAACGGTATCGAGTCGTGGGCGCACGGCCTGTTCGGCGCGCACATCATCGAGCCGCGCGGCTCGACGTACCACGACCCGCGCACCGGCAACCAGGTCCGCAGCGGAACCATCGTCGACATCCGTACCACCAACCTGGTCGGTGGGGGG
>NZ_DASTBH010000570.1:0-61229 GCF_035712165.1 Actinophytocola sp.
GCCCCGGAGATCCGGGAGCTGTTCCCGCTGAACATGCAGGTGCAGCGGTCCCGGTTCCTGCGCGCCCTGGTGCACATCGTGCAGATGATCGACCGGCCGGAGGAGCTCGGGCCGTTCCTGCGCCAGCTCGGTCGCGACCACCGCAAGTTCGGGGTGCTCGCCGGGCACTACGAGCCATTCGGCATGGCGCTGCTTTCGGCGATCAAGAAGTTCTCCGGGCCGGCATGGACCGTGGAGGTCGAGCACGCCTGGGCCGAGGCGTACACGATCGTCGCCCGGACCATGCTGGACGCGGCCGCCGCCGACGACGGGCCGGCCTGGTGGTCGGCGACCCTGGTGGACCACCAGCGCAAGGCTCGGGACCTGGCGATCGTGCGGCTACAGCCGGACCATCCGGTGCCCTACCTGCCCGGCCAGTACGTCAGCGTCGAGGTGCCGCAGCGGCCCCGGATGTGGCGCTACCTGACCCCGGCCAACGCCCCGCACGGCGACGGGATCCTGGAGTTCCACGTCCGCGCGGTGCAGACCGGCTGGGTGAGTCGGGCCATCGTGGCCGAGGCGCAGCCCGGCGACGTGTGGCGGATCGGGCCCGCCATGGGCCGGCTGCGGGTGGACCGGTCGTCCGGGCGGGACGTGCTGATGGTCGCCGGCGGCACCGGCCTCGCGCCGATGCGGGCGATCCTGGAGGACCTGGCCCAGTGGGGCGAGAACCCGCGGGTGCACCTGTTCTACGGCGGCCGGGTCCGCGCGGACCTCTACGACCTGCCGGCCCTGGTCAGCCTCGCCGCCACCAACCCGTGGCTCACCCTGGTTCCGGTGGTGGAGTCCGACGCCGACGCCACCGCCATGCAGCAGGGCACGCTGGCCGACGTGGTCACTCGCTACGGCGCCTGGCCCGACCGGGACGTGCTGGTGGCCGGCTCCCCGGCCATGATCCGCTCCACGGTGTCCCGGATGCTGGTCGCCGGCACCCCCCTAGACCACATCACCTACGACCCGTTCACCCTGGATTAACAGTCCGCCTCTCCGGAATTTTTGTGCGGTGGTTGCGCTAGCAGCGACATGTCATGTGGGCCGGTGGATTGTGGCTGGGTGCCGTCACGGTCCCCTGAGGTTCCGTTGGTCGGCCCAAGACCTACCTCCGTTGGGTTTCCAGACGACCAGGGCCGTCTGCTGGCGGACCGGGACGAGCTCGTTGCGGTAGGAGGCGTGGATCGCGGCGGCCGCGCGCTCGGCGGCGGTGTAGGCCGCGGCCAGCTCCTCGGTGAGCGCCGCGAGCTGCCCGCGCAGCATGTCCACCTCGTTCTCCAGCTCGATGATCCGCTTGATGCCGGCCAGGTTGACGCCTTCCTCCTGGGACAACCGCTGAACCTCCCGCAGCAGAGCGATGTCACGCATCGAGTACCGCCGGCCGCCGCCCGCGCTCCGGCCGGGCGACACCAGGCCGAGCCGGTCGTAGCCGCGCAGCGTCTGGGCGTGCAGCCCGGAAAGCTGCGCGGCCACCGAGATCACGAACATCGGGGTGTCCTCGTTGGCCCCGGGCGGGAAGGCTCGGTTGGTCACGATCCGCTCCTCCGCTCCAGCATCCGGGTCAGCTCCGGGCGGGGGTCGAGCCCGGCGGTGGCCTGCGCATAGCTCTCCAGCGCCGCCCGCGCCTTGCCGTCCATGTTGGCCGGCACCGCCACCTGCAGCGTGACCAGCAGATCGCCGACCTGACCGTCCCGGCGGGCGATTCCCTTGCCGCGCACCCGAAGCACCCGCCCGCTTGCGGTGCCCGGCGTGACCCGCAGCGACACCTTTCCGTCCAGCGTCGGCACGTCCAGCGTGGTGCCCAGGGCCAGTTCGGTGAACGTCACCGGCACCTTGATCGTCAGGTCGTTGCCGGAGCGGCCGAACACCGCGTGCGGCGTGACGTGCACCCGCACGTACAGGTCCCCGGCGTGCCCGCCGTTCTGGCCCGGCTCGCCCTGCTCGGCGAGCCGGATGCGCTGGTCGTCGTCGACGCCCGGCGGGATCCGGACGGTCAACGTCCTGGTCTTGGTGCTCACGCCCTCCCCGGCGCAGTCCGGGCAGGGGTCGTCGACCAGCCGGCCGGTGCCGCGGCAGTCCCGGCACGGCTCGCTGAACGCGAACGCCCCCTGGCTGCGGTTGACCAGGCCGACCCCGTTGCAGGTGGGGCAGGTGCGCGGGGTGGTGCCGGCGCGCGCGCCGGTGCCGAGGCAGGTGTCGCAGGTGGACGGACTTGACAGTCGTAACGGCACGGTCGCGCCCTGGACCGCCTCCAGGAAGTCGATCCTGATCTCGGTCTCGACGTCCGCGCCACGGCGCGGCCGGCCGGCCGCCGACGCGGTTCCGCTCCGCCGGTTGAACAGGTTGCCCAGCATGTCGCCGAGCCCGCCGAAGCCGCCGCTGGAGGAGGCGCCCTGCGTGGTTCCGCTGAACAGGTCGCCGAAGTCGAAGTTGGACCCGCCGGCGCCGCCGAACCCGCCGCCGCCGAACCCGCGCAGCCCGCCGGTCGAGAACAACCGGCGGGCCTCGTCGTACTGCTTGCGTTTCTCGGCGTCGCCGAGCACCCCGTAGGCCTCGGACACGGCCTTGAACCGCGCCTCGGCGCGGGAGTCGCCCGGGTTGGCGTCCGGATGCAACTCCCGCGCCAGCTTGCGGTACGCCTTCTTGATCTCCGAGTCGGACGCGTCGGAGGAGACCCCCAACTCGCGATAGAAGTCCTTTTCGATCCAGTCTCTAGCGCTCATCGGACATCCCCTCCTTCCGCTCAGTTCCTGTTGTCATTCCCGTTGTCGTCGTCGTCCACCGGCGCGAACCACTCGTTGCCGGTGTCCGGACCGGAGTCGACAACGGCGCCGGCCGGACCCGGCTCGTGGTCGGTGACACCCACCAGCGCCGCCCGCACCACGCGGTCGCCGAACCGGTAGCCGCGCCGCAGCACGGCGGTCACCGTCGGACCGGACACCTCCGGCGAGGTGTTGTGCTGCACCGCCTCGTGCACCGACGGGTCGAACGGCTCACCGTCGTGGCCGAACGGCTCCAGACCGACCCGCTGCAGGGCACTGACCAGCTTGTCCGCCACCGACTTGAACGCACCGGTGAGGTCGCCGTGCGCGTCGGCCCGCTCGATGTCGTCGAGCACCGCCAGCAGTTCGGTGGCCACCTGCGCCTTCGCGGAGGTGATCACCCCTTCCCGGTCCCGGTCGACCCGCTTGCGGTAGTTGGCGTACTCCGCCTGCAGCCGCTGCAGATCAGCCGTGCGCTCGTCGAGCTGCAGCTTCAACTCCGCCTCCAGGTTCGAGTCGGCGGCCGGCTGCGCGACCGCCGGACCGTCCGACTCCGGCTGCGGCGGGACCGCGGCGTCCGGCTCGGCGCTCGCCCGGACCTGGCCGGTCGTCGGGTCGATCCGCCGGCGATCCCGAACCACCACCCGGGGCTCCTCGCCAGGGTCGCCCTCGGTCCGCTCGTCCGAGCTCACTTCTTGCCTTCCTCGTCGACGATCTCGGCGTCCACCACGTCCTCGGCGCCGGCCGCGCCGGGACCCGCGTCACCGGCCGGGCCGGACCCGTCGCCGCCCGGCGCACCGGTCGTGCCGGTCTGGGCGTACATGGCCGAACCCATCGCCTGGGACTCGGTGGCCAGCTTCTCCATCGCCGCCTTGATCTTGGCGGTGTCCGAGCCGGCCAACGCCTCGTTGGCCTCCTTGATCGCGACGTTGACCTTCTCCTTGGCCTCGGCCGGGATCTTGTCGTCGTTGTCCTTGACGAACTTCTCGGTCTGGTAGACGAGCGTCTCGGCCTGGTTGCGGGTCTCGGCCTCCTCGCGACGGTTGCGGTCCTCCTCGGCGTGCGCCTCGGCGTCCTTGACCATCCGGTCGATGTCGTCCTTCGGCAGCGCCGAGCCGCCGGTGATGGTCATCGACTGCTCCTTGCCGGTGCCCAGGTCCTTCGCGGACACGTGCACGATGCCGTTGGCGTCGATGTCGAAGGTGACCTCGATCTGCGGCACGCCCCGCGGTGCCGGCGGGATGCCGGTCAGGTCGAAGGTGCCCAGCTTCTTGTTGTGGATGGCGATCTCCCGCTCACCCTGGAACACCTGGATGCCGACCGTGGTCTGGCCGTCGTCCGCGGTGGAGAAGATCTCGCTGCGCTTGGTCGGGATCGTGGTGTTGCGCTCGATGAGCTTGGTGAACACCCCACCCTTGGTCTCGATGCCCAGCGACAGCGGGGTCACGTCGAGCAGCAGGACGTCCTTGACCTCACCCTTGAGCACACCGGCCTGCAGGGCCGCGCCGACCGCGACGACCTCGTCCGGGTTGACGCCCTTGTTCGGTTCCTTGCCGCCGGTCAACTCCTTGACCAACTCGGTGACCGCGGGCATCCGGGTGGACCCGCCGACCAGCACCACGTGGTCGATGTCGCCGACCTTGATCCCGGCGTCCTTGATCACGTTGTTGAACGGCGCCCTGGTCCGGTCGAGCAGATCCGAGGTGATCCGCTGGAACTCGGCCCTGGTCAGGGTCTCGTCCAGGAACATCGGGTTCTTGTCCGCGTCGACCGTGATGTACGGCAGGTTGATGTTGGCGCTGTTCGAGCTGGACAGCTCGATCTTGGCCTTCTCCGCGGCCTCGCGGATGCGCTGCAGCGCCATCTTGTCCTTGTTCAGGTCGATGCCCGAGGACTGCTTGAACTTGTCCACCAGCCAGTCGACGATCCGCTGGTCCCAGTCGTCGCCGCCGAGGTGGTTGTCACCGCTGGTCGCGCGGACCTCGACCACCCCGTCGCCGATCTCCAGCAGGGACACGTCGAACGTGCCGCCGCCGAGGTCGAACACCAGGATGGTCTGCTCCTTCTCTCCCTTGTCCAGGCCGTAGGCCAGCGCCGCCGCGGTCGGCTCGTTCACGATCCGCAGCACGTTCAGGCCGGCGATCTGCCCGGCCTCCTTGGTGGCCTGCCGCTGGGCGTCCTCGAAGTACGCCGGCACCGTGATCACCGCGTCGGTGATCTGCTCGCCGAGGTAGGACTCGGCGTCCCGCTTGAGCTTCATCAGCACCCGGGCGCTGATCTCCTGGGCGGTGTAGGTCTTGCCGTCGATCTCGGTCTTCCAGTCGGTGCCCATGTGCCGCTTGACCGAACGGACCGTGCGGTCCACGTTCGTGACCGCCTGGTTCTTCGCCGGCTGGCCGACGAGGACCTCGCCGTTCTTGGCGAAGGCCACGATGGATGGCGTGGTCCGCGAACCCTCCGAGTTGGCGATGACCGTGGGCTCACCGCCCTCGAGGACGGCGACGACCGAGTTGGTCGTCCCCAGGTCGATGCCGACCGCTCGCGCCATGGATTCCTCCTGATCGTTGCTGTGCATAACGCTGGATTGAGCGTTGTTAGCTCAAGTTTGCAACGGGTCGGGCAACCCGTCAAACCAGACTTGAGCCCCGCTCGCTCAACCTTCCTGATGGCTCAACGCGCGGGGCTCCGGTGGTGTTCCCGGGACTCAGCTGTACTGGAGTGTGATGTCTCCGTTGTCGCTGTGCAGGTCGAGCTGGTGACCGCCGGCCGGGTCGTCGGCGACGTCACTGTTCACCGTGCCGCTGTCGGTCTCGGCGCGCACCCGGTAGGCGCCGCGCGGCACGGTCACGGCCACCGCGCCGCTGTCCGCCCGCGCCCGCACGTTCTGGGCGCTGACCAGCCCGAGGGTGAGGTCGCCGGACGAGCTCCGCACGTCGACCGCACCGCCGACACCCCCGGCCACCACGTTGCCCGACTCGGCCACGATGGTCACCGCGGCCTTGGCGCCGTTCACGGTCACGTCACCCGAGTCGGACTTGACCGCGACGGCTGCGCCGATGTCGACCAGCGTGACCTGGCCGGAGTCGGCCTGCAGGTTGACCGCGCCGGCCACCCGGCGCAGGGTGACGTCCCCGGAGTCGACCTTGAGGTTGACCGCGGCCAGGCCCTCCGCTTCGATCCGCCCGGAGTGCAGCACGCCGTCCAGCCGGGTCCCGGCCGGCACGGTGATCTCGTAGTCGATCCAGCAGTTGCGCGCCGGGCAGGACTCGATCACCAGGACGTCGCCCTCGACCCGGTGGGTCGCGCCGGGCTGTTCCCGGTCGTAGTGCACCTTGCGGTGCACGGTGGTGGTCTCGCCGGCCCGCACGATGACGTCGCCCGCGTCGTTGGCCACCCGGATGCTGGAGATCCGTTCGTCCACCCGGGCGCCGTCGTCGAAGGAGTTGCGGCCCATGGCCCAGCCACAGGCGCCGAGCATCAACAGTCCGGCGCCCAACCCCGCAATGACCAACCGTCGCATCGCACACCCCTCAGCTCACCAAGATTGCGTCTCCCCGACGCTAGGGCGGTGTGCTGCGGGTAACCATCGGGGAGCCCCCCGAGTCGACCCTGGGGTTGTCCCTACCCCGTCACTTCCGCCGGGTGTCGACGCGGTGGAAGTTGAGGTACGCCCGGGACGGCGTCGGCCCGCGCTGGCCCTGGTAGCGCGAACCCGCCTTGGCCGAGCCGTACGGGCTCTCGGATGGCGAGGTGAGCCGGAACAGGCACAGCTGGCCGATCTTCATGCCGGGCCAGAGCGTGATCGGGAGGTTCGCCACGTTGGACAGCTCCAGCGTGATGTGTCCGGAGAACCCCGGATCGATGAACCCCGCCGTGGAGTGCGTCAGCAGTCCCAACCGCCCCAGCGAGGACTTCCCCTCCAGCCGCCCGGCCAGGTCGTCCGGCAGCGTCACCCGCTCGAACGTGGACCCGAGCACGAACTCCCCGGGGTGCAGCACGAACGGATCGTCGCCCACCGGCTCGACCAGAGTGGTCAGCTCGTCCTGTTGCACCATGGGATCGATGTGCGTGTACCGCGAGTTGTCGAAGACCCGGAAGTACCGGTCCAGCCGGACGTCGACGCTCGACGGCTGCAGCATCGCCTCGTCGAACGGCTCCAACCCCAGCCGCCCCGACTCCAGTTCCTTGCGCAGATCCCGGTCGCTCAGCAGCACCCGCCCACCCTAACGACGCCTGCCCCACCCCGTCGGGCGCGCCCTCAGCGCAGCGAAGCCCGCAGCCGGCCGATCGTGCGCAGCACCTCGTCCCGGTGCTTCGCCGACTTCATCCCCACCGGCAGCCGCGCCACCATGGTCATGCTGCCCGGAAACGCCTGCCGCTCCCGCAACTTCGCGCCCACATACCCTTCGAGCAAATCCAGATGCTCCTCGTTGAGCGCCCACAGCGTTTCCCCGCCACAACACTGCGCCTGCAACCACAACGGCACGTGAAAGTAGGGATCAACCGGTCCCCGCCACATCACCGAGCGCGGTGTGGTGTCCGCGGTGTACCCACAGCTCCCGCACACCAGCCGACGCGGACCGACCCGCTGCTCCGCCGACCGCGGCACATCCACCGCCCGACCCGCGCAGCGCGGACACACGACATGGATGTCACGCCTCGCGAGCATTTCCAACCAGATCAACGGATCACGAAAGCGCTGCGGACCACCGCGCTGTGTACTCATCTGGATCCGACCTTCTCCGAACGGATCTGCCCGCTCACCTACTCGATCGCGCACCCTACCCGCCCGGACATCCCAAAGCCGCCGGTTTTTCGCCGCCAGGTGCATGCCGCCTCGTAAACTCGAAGGGTGCGCCTACCTCCGCTGGGAGCTGCGCTGGCGATCGGAATCTCGACGCTGGTCGCCCCGGCCGCGTGCAGCCTCTACGAACAGATCTGCACGCCAGGAGAAGTCGCCATAATCGGCGCCACCGGATCAAGCTGGTGCGAGCCACCCCGCGAAGGCGACCGCGAGTGCGCCAGCGGCGAGATCCTGGTCAAGGTCGAGAAAACCGGCCTCGACCACTGCATCAAAAACCGCTATCGCGATGGCTGGCAAGAGCGCTGGAGCGGATGACGGGAATCGAACCCGCATTCTCAGCTTGGGAAGCTGATGTTCTGCCATTGAACTACATCCGCGCGGTGGGGTGAGCGTACACGAACTAGCTGTTGGCGCGGATGTGGTGGCGGAGGGCGGGCAGGCCGTAGGTGGTGAGGGTGCCGAGGACCTCGCGGGCGAGGGATTCGAAGGGGTGGCCTACTTCTAGCTCCCACCAGAGGTCCTCGATGGGGTAGCCGCCGACGGTGACCAGTTGGCCGATGGTGGCCTCCCAGCCGGTGGGGTCGGCGGAGGGGCGGGCCGAGTGGTACGGGCGGACCCGGAGCTGGGCGGCCCATTCGTCCTTGCTCGGCACCCGCAGGGCCAGGGTGAACCGGATCCGGCTGTCGATCAGGGACTGGGACTGCACGATGTAGACCTCGGCGCGGCGGCCTTCGACATCCATGCGGTAGCGCCGGCCGGCGCCCAGGAACCCGAGCGTGCGCAGGCCGGGCGCCAGACCCATGTCGATCATGAGCCGAAACCAGTCCTGGGCGCTGCGGTTCGTCTCTGCCTCCACCGGTCGCCCCTCTTCCCGTTCCGGCTCGTGCTCCCAGATCACCCGCCACACCTTCACCGGTTCAAACGACCTTCGACCGCCAGAGTGGCGATCAATGTAGCCAGTGATCCATCCCGTCTACTAACTCTTCGCTATACCCTTCCCAGACCGAACACGTGTGATATAAATATTACGTAATGAAATTGCTACACGATCCGGACGACCAGGTCTGGCGGGCGCTGGCCAACGTGGTCCGCCGGGCGATCGTGGGCGTGCTGCGGGACGGCCCGCGCGGCACCGGAGACCTGGCCACCGTCCTCGGCGTGGACCGGCACGTGCTCATGCAGCACCTGGCCGTCCTGCGGGACGCCGGACTGGTGCGCGTCGAGTCCCGCGGCCGGCACCGGATCAACCACCTCGAACCGGCGCCGCTCCAGCGCATCCAGCAACAGTTGGCCATGCCTATCGTCACCAGATCCGGAAATGTTCCGGACCCGAGGTAGCTATCTGAGAAAACCTCGTCACGCTGCGGCGCCAGGTACGTCACTCCCCACGACAAGGTGAATGGTCCGGGGAGGACGAATGCCGCAGTTCACTCGGCGCCCAACACAGCCAGGCGGGTTGACCGTCGCGCTGGCCGACGGGCTGCCGTTGTACCGGGAGGGCCTGACCGCGCTCATCCACCGCACGCCGGGCCTGCGCTGGGTGGGTGCCGCCGAGCGGCCGAACACCGCGCTGGCGCTGTGCGAGCGGTTCCGGCCGAACGTGCTGGTGATCGACTCCGACCTGGACCCCCGTAACCATCTGTCCAGCATGCTGGCCAGCGGCGACCCCACGCTGGGCCTGCTGGTGCTGGTCGCCTACCCGCACCGCACCACCCGGTACGTGGCCAGCGCCCTGGCCGCCGGCGTGCACGGGGTGCTGCTGCGCACCGCCGAGGCTCCTCAGGTGGTCGACGCGATCCGGACCGTGCACACCGACCGCCGCTACGTCGACGCCGGACTGGCTCCCGTGCTGGCCGCGCCGCGCGGCCGGCTCGCGCATCCGGGCGGGCCGGCCCAGCCGCTGTCCCAGCGCGAGTACCAGGTGCTGCAACTGATCGCCGACGGGCTGGAGAACCAGGCGATCGCCCGCCTGCTGTTCGTCTCCGTCGAGACGGTCCGCACGCACGTCAAGAGCATCCTGCGCAAACTGGTGGCCCGGGACCGCACGCACGCCGTCGCGGTCGCGTTCCGCACCGGGGTGCTCACCCCCGAGGACACCGAACAGCCGCCGTATTCCGCTCACGTCGGCGCCTTCCAGGACGACAGTGAGGGCGGGACGAGCGTGAAGTGACGCAGGCCATAGGCATCCTCAAGTGCCTTGGGGTGCACTTCACCTTGCCGGGGTTACCGACAGGTAATACCCTTATGTTACTGACGAGTAGCGATCTCCTGCCGCGAAGGGGAGGGCGACATGAGCCACTACCGGAGCAACGTCCGGGACCTGGAGTTCAACCTGTTCGAAGTCCTCGGCGTACAGGACCGGCTCGGCACGGGGGTGCTCGCGGAAGCCGACGAGGAGACCGCGCGTGGAGTGCTCGCCGAACTGGCCAGGCTCGCCGAGGGCCCGTTCGCCGAGTCGTTCGCCGAGGCCGACCGCAACCCGCCGGTCTTCGACCCGAAGACGCACAGCGTCACGGTCCCCGAGGCGTTCAAGAAGACCTACCGCGAGCTCGTCGACGGCGAGTGGTGGCGGCTGGGCCTGACCAACGACATGGGCGGCCTCGGTCTCCCGCCGACCGTGCAGTGGGCCGCCTCCGAACTGGTGCTCGGCGCCAACCCGGCGTTGTTCATGTACATGGCCGGCCCGAACTTCGCCATGATCCTGAACAAGAACGGCACCGAGGAGCAGCGACGCTGGGCGCAGATCATCATCGACCGCGGCTGGGGCGCGACGATGGTGCTCACCGAGCCGGACGCCGGCTCCGACGTGGGCGCCGGCCGCACCAAGGCGATCCAGCAGGAGGACGGCTCCTGGCACATCGACGGCGTGAAGCGGTTCATCACCTCGGGTGACCAGGACATGACCGAGAACATCATGCACCTGGTGCTGGCCCGCCCGGAGGGCGCCGGCCCCGGCACCAAGGGCCTGAGCCTGTTCCTGGTGCCCAAGTTCCACTTCGACACGCAGACCGGTGAGCTCGGCGAGCGCAACGGCGCCTTCGTCACCAACGTCGAGCACAAGATGGGCCTGAAGGTGTCCAGCACCTGCGAGCTGACCTTCGGCCAGCACGGCGTTCCGGCCAAGGGCTGGCTGCTCGGCGAGGTGCACGACGGCATCGCGCAGATGTTCCAGGTGATCGAGTACGCCCGGATGATGGTCGGCACCAAGGCGATCGCCACGCTGTCCACCGGCTACCTCAACGCGCTGGCCTACGCCAAGGAGCGGGTGCAGGGCGCCGACCTGACCCAGATGCTGGACAAGGCCGCGCCCCGGGTGCCCATCACCCGCCACCCGGACGTGCGGCGCAGCCTGATGCTGCAGAAGGCCTACGCGGAGGGTCTGCGCGCGGTGTACCTCTACACCGCCTCGTTCCAGGACCAGCTCTGGACCGGCGAGGGCGACGAGGACGCCCGCAAGCTCGCCGAGCGGGTCAACGACCTGCTGCTGCCGATCGTCAAGGGCGTCGGCTCGGAGCGCGCCTACGAGCAGCTGGCGCAGTCGCTGCAGACCCTCGGCGGGTCCGGCTTCCTGCAGGACTACCCGATCGAGCAGTACATCCGCGACGCGAAGATCGACTCGCTGTACGAGGGCACCACGGCCATCCAGTCGCTGGACTTCTTCTTCCGCAAGATCGTGCGGGACAAGGGGCAGGCGCTGGGCCACATCGCCGGTGAGATCACCGAGTTCATCACCGCCGAGCGCGGCAACGGCCGGCTCAAGGAGGAGCGGCTGCTGCTCAAGCAGGCCCTGGAGGACGTGCAGGGCATGCTCGGCGCGATGATCGGGTACCTGACGAAGTCGCCGGAGGACCCGCGCAGCGTGTACCTGGTCGGCCAGCACACGGTGCGCCTGCTGATGGCCACCGGCGACCTGCTGATCGGCTGGCTGCTGCAGCGGCACGCCGAGGTGGCCATCGCCAAGCTGGACGCCGGCGCGACCGGCCGGGATCGGGCCTTCTACGAGGGCAAGATCGCCGTCGCGTCGTTCTTCGCCCGCAACGTGCTGCCCGAGCTGTCCGCCGGCCGCAAGATCGTCGAGACGGCCGACAACGGCCTGATGGACCTGGACGAAGCCGCGTTCTGATCACGGACCGCACACCGCGGCCCACCCGCACCCGGGTGGGCCGCGGTGTGTTTACCGGCCCTACCACGCGGCCGTGCCACATAGGATCGTGTCGTGTTTTCGCTGGGGGAGCCGCCGCTGTTCGCTCGGTTGCGATCGGCGTCGAGGGTGCTGGTCGCCGGGGCGGGTGGGGGCTTCGACGTGTACGCGGGCCTGCCGCTGGCCCTGGCCCTTCGTGAGCAGGGCAAGCAGGTGCACCTGGCCAACCTGTCGTTCAGCGAGCTGGGCCTGCTCGACCTCGACGACTGGCTGGCACCCGACGTGGCGGCGGTCGGTCCGGACAGCGCCGGATCCGACGACTACTTCCCGGAGCGCACCCTGGCCCGCTGGCTCGACGGTCAGGGGCTGCCATCGACGGTGTTCGCCTTCCCCCGGACCGGGGTCAGACCCTTGGCGGCCGCCTATCGCGTGCTGGTGGAGCGGCTGGGCGTGGACGCGGTCGTGCTCGTCGACGGCGGCACGGACATCCTCATGCGTGGCGATGAGGCCGGGCTCGGCACCCCCGAGGAGGACATGGCCAGCCTGGCCGCCGTGGCCGCGCTGGACGATGTGACGCGCGTCGTGGTGTGCCTGGGGTTCGGCATCGATGCCTACCACGGCGTCTGCCACGCGCACGTGCTGGAGAACCTCGCCGCACTGGACCGGGCCGGCGGCTACCTGGGCGCGCTGTCGATCCCGTCGGGCTCGCCGGAGGCGCGGGCCTACCTGGCGGCCGTGGCGCACGCCCAGGCCGCCACACCTCTTCGGCCCAGCATCGTCAACGGGCAGATCGCCGCCGCACTGCGCGGCGAGTTCGGCAACGTGGCGTTCACCGTCCGCACCGGGACCAGCGAACTGTTCGTCAACCCGTTGATGGCGGTGTACTTCAGCGTCGACCTGCCCGCGTTAGCCAACTCCGTCGGCTACCTCGACCAGCTGCAGGACACCCGAACCATGATCGACGTGGCGCTGCAGATCGAGGCCCATCGGGATCAGGTGACCCGACGCGTCAGGCGGGCATTTCCGCACTGATCCTCGACGCCGGTCAGGCGGGTGGGGTGGCGCAGAGGATCTTGGGCTGGGCGTTGTACTTGACGGTGCGGGTGTTGCGCTTGATCTCTTTGCCCGAGAGGTCCTTGATGATGCGGGTGTCGGTGGTGGTGAAGCCGCGGATGCCGGCGGTGGTGTGGCAGTTCTGCGCCGGGCCCTGCTTCTCCTGCGGCTCGACGAAGTTGGTGCGCTCGCCGGTGACGGACTCCACGATGAACCGCTTGGTGCCCCAGATCTTGACCGTGAGGCTGGACGGGGTCCAGATGGTCTGGATGGCGACGCCGGTCGGCGCGTCGTTGGTGAACTTCAGGTCGATCACGCTGCTGCCGTTGGGGTTCTGGAACACCGTCGCCTCCCGCGCGGCGGGGTAGCGGCTGATGTAGTAGCTGTGCTCCTTGTGGCCGGCGTCGGTCATGCCGGCGAAGTAGGCGGCGTTGTAGAGCGTGGTGGCGAACTGCGAGATGCCGCCGCCGACCTCCCGGCCGGGCGCGCCGTCCTTGATCACGCCGGCCTCGACGTAGCCCTGCGCGGCGGTGCGCGGGCCGGTGAAACCGTTGAGGCTGAAGGTGTCGCCCGGCTTGACGATCGCGCCGTTCACCTCGCGGGCCACGGTCCGGATGTTCTGCCCGGAGTCGACCGCGAAGCCACCGGTGGTGAACTCGCCGATCACCTCGGTGATGCCGAGCTTGTTCGCCGCGTCCGTGGTGACCTTGGCCGGCTTGGTCGCGTACTGCGCCTTGACCTCGCGCTTGTCGCCCTGCTTCAGCACGTCGAGCAGACCGGCGAAGCTGGTGTCCCAGTTGATCTGCTTGCCGTCCACGGAGGGCTGCACGGTGGGCTTGCCGCCCTCGAAGACGATCGCCGCGTCCTTGCCCTCCTTCTCGGTGCTGGCCAGTTGCGGCTGCACCGCCGCGACGATCTTGGCCTGGTCCAGCTTGGCGGTCAGCCCGCCGTTGCCGTCCGGTTCGAACAGCAGCGCGCCGGCGATCGCGTCCGGCGCCAGGGTGGCGTCCTTGCCTTCGCCGCGCACGGTCACCGGGCCGGAGACGGCCGGCGCGGCGATCGTGGCCAGCGCCTCACGCACCGCGTCCGGGTTGGTCTTCACCGGGGTGCTGGACACCGGCAGCTCGATCGTCTCGCCGTGCGCCCACTCGTCGAGGATGCGTTCCCGGGCCGCCGCGGCGTCGAGCTTCTGCCCGTCCTTGGCGTCCACCGCGACCGGGGTGGCGCCGTCGAACCGGATGCCCCCCTCCACCGGCTCGCGGTCGGTCTTGGCGCGCAGCGCCTCGACGGCCGCGTCCAGTGCCCGGTCGTCCGTGCTGGTGGCCACGCCGATCTCCCGGGCGCCGCCGAACAGCGAGGTCAGCCGGGTGATCGGGTTGAGTGGCTGGGTGCCGGCCCGGTCCAGGGTGGCGCCCCAGTCCAGCCGCAGACCCGCCTGGTTCGGTTCGAGCGACTCCTCGACGTCGCCGGCCCGCACCCGCACGGACTGGGTCAGCCGGGGCTCGAGCTGCTGGTGCAGGGTCCGCTCGGCCTCGGTGTGCGACTGCCCGCCGATGTCGATCCCGGCGACGGTGACCCCACGAGGCACGTCGCCGCTGGAGACCAGCAGGTCGACGCCGTAGAGCAGGGCGAGAGCGCCGAACACCGCGCCGGCGACGATGCCGGCCCGCCGTAACCGCCGGGGCCCGCGCTCCGGGTCGGCGCCGGAGCCGGCCGGGTCGGCGTCGTAGCCGGGCGCCCGCATGACGACGGTGGGCAGCACGTCGGTCTGCTCCGCGTGCGTCTCCGGCCACGGGTACGACACAACGCCCTCCTACAGGTAGAGACCGGTTCCGTGCTCGGTGCGTTCGCTAGCCAACGCGTGCAGGTCACGCTCGCGCATCACCAGGTAGGAGTGCCCCTGGACCTCGACCTCGAGCTGGTCGTCCGGGTTGAACAGCACCCGGTCTCCCACCTTGACGTTGCGCACGTTGGTACCGACACCGAGTACGTCTCCCCAGGCCAGCCGCCTGGCCATCTGGGCCGTGGCCGGGATGACGATACCGCCGGTGCTGCGCCGTTCCCCTTCCTCGGGAGTGAGCCGCACCAACACACGGTCGTGCAGCATCGTGATCTCGAGTTTCGGTTCCGGCACCGACGAATGGTATCGGCCTGCGGACAACAGGGTGCGCCGGTATCACGAGCCGTCGCTGGGTGATCGGACGATCACGGTCAGTTGTTGCGCCGCAGCATCCGGGTCAGGCCGGCGGCGACGGTCGTGGCCAGCACCCAGCCCGCCGCGATGAGCGCCGCGGAGATCCACTGCGAGGCGCCGGTGACCAGCCAGCGGTTCTTGTGCCCGAAGTCGACGATCGGGATCAGGTTGTCCAGCGTGTACAGCAGCGGGCTCCAGACCAGGTGGTCGTCGGCGTTGGCCTCGGTCGGCGCCGGGTGCAGCGAGAACCAGACCGTGCCGCCGATCAGGCAGGCCACCAGCCACAGCAGGGCCCGCATCGGCCGGTAGCCGTAGCCCACCATCCACAGCTGCAGCCAGCTCCACACCCGCACCATCGGCCCGAGCACCCGGTAGCCCTCGGCCAGCGCGACGTAGCGCCAGCGCTGCTTGGCGATCAGCACGGTGGCGGCGTGCTCCTCGTTTCCGCTGGCCCGCAGCATCGCGGCGAACTGGTCGTACGGGCCGGGCCGGTAGTAGTTGCGCATCGCGGGCCGCAGCCAGCGCAGCCGCTCCCGGACCGTGGCGTCGTCCTCCAGGTCGATCGGCACCGCGAGCGCGTCGTAGCGGAAGTCGTCCAGCTCGATGCGACCGCCGGCGTCCCAGAACAGGGCGTTGTCGGACAGCGAGGCGCACCGCGCGTGCCGCAGGTTGACCCGGCCGCGCGGCGGCAGCCCGACGTCCAGCCGCAGCTCCTGGGTGACCAGGCCGAAGGCGTTGAGCGAGGTGCCGGCCAGGTCGGAACCCAGCTCGGCGCCGCGGAAGTTGGTCTCCCGGCCGATCTGGGCCCGGCGCATCCGGATCTCGCCGTGCGAGGAGAACGCGCGCCTGGCCCGGATGGCGCAGATGAGGTCCCGGCCGATGGTGGCCACCCGCAGGTCGATCGACGGTTTTCGGGTGCCGTCCCGGTAGTGCCCCGGCCGCAGCAGCCGGCCGCCGCCGAAGTCGACGTTGGCGCCGACCTTGGCGCCGGGCAGCAGCACCGAGCCGAACACCAGGATGTTGCGCCCGTCGAGGTTGCCGCCGGTGGAGAAGCGGCGGCCCTCGAGGGCGTCACCGTCGCGGTTGGACAGGATCGCGCGGTCCAGCAGCACGGTGCCCCGCACGTCGACGTCCACCAGCCGGACCTGCCCGGCGATGCGGGCGTCCCGGCCGTCGATGCCGCCCCGGATCTCGGTGCCGTCGAAGTGCAGGGCGAGGTCCTCGTAGGGACCGGGGCGCGGCCCCTCCACCAGTTCCTCGAACGGCTCCACCCCGCCGGACAGGTCGATCAGGGCGCCGGTCAACCGCACCGAACCGCCCACGTGCGCGTTGACGATCCGCAGCGTGCCGAGGCTTTCGAAGCCCTGGTCGACGTCGACGTTGCCGGACACCTGGATGCGGTCGGCGATCAGCGTGGCCTTGGCGTCGAAGAACGGCTCCTGCACCGGTAGCTGGCGGACCTCCTCTTCGGGCGGCTGGAGCCGCGCTCCGCGCAGCGAGAAGTCACTGTCGATGCGGGCGCTCGGCAGGAACAGCCGGCCGACCGAGGTGAACCGTCCGGTCCGGGGGTCGGCCGTCATGTGCAGGTTGCCGCCGACGTGCAGGCCGTTGCCGTTGAGCGAGTAGCCGTGGGGGTTGTTCAGCGAGGCCCCGGCGAAGTTGATGTTGCCTCCGCTGCGCAGGCCGGCGACGCGTAACTCGCCGTTGGTCCGTAACCGGGCGGCGAGCAGCGCCCCGGCCACGTTCAGCCGGTCGGCGTGCAGCGCGAGCTTGCCGGGGTTGTTCAGCCGGGCGTCCCGCAGCGAGAACGAGCCGTGGATGTGCGCGTCGGTCAGGTCCACCATGCCGGCGACGGTGGTGCCGGCGATCAGCGACAGGTCGTTGTCGCAGTTGAGGTTGCGGGCGGTCAGGCCGGGCAGCCAGCAGTCGTTGAACTCGCACCCGGCGAGCCGGGCCTGGCGCAGGTCCGGCGGGTGCTGGAACCGGCACCGGACGAACTCCAGCATGTACGGGAACTCCACGGCGCGCAGGTCCAGCACGCCGACCAGGTACCGGTCGGACACGGTGAGCACCGGGGCCACGGTCGGCCGCCGGCGCAGCCGCAGCACCGCACCGCCGGTGTCGCGCTCCAGCACCTCCCGCACGACCTCGTCGGCGTCCATGTACGCCCAGGTCGGCGGATACTCCTCGCGCGGGTCGAGGATCCTGCCGCGGACCGGCCCTTCCTCCGCCATGACCGAACCTTCCCTCCCTCGCCCGGATCTTCACACAATCCGACGAGCCCGGGCTGACGCAAGGTTCCTGGCGGGTTACCGGATGTTTCCGGTTACTGGGTGTCCGGTTATTGGGGGTTCCCGTGTTGGTGGATCGGGTCGAGCACCCGGGCGAGGAAGGTGCGGGTGCGTTCCTGCTGGGGGTCGCCGATGACCTGCTCGGCCGGACCCTCCTCGACCACGACACCGGCGTCCATGAACAGCACCCGGCTGGCGACCTCGCGGGCGAACAGCATCTCGTGGGTGACCACCAGCATCGTCATGCCGTCCTCGGCCAAGGTGCGCATCACGTTGAGCACGTCGCCGACCAACTCCGGGTCCAGCGCCGAGGTGGGCTCGTCGAACAGCATCACGTCCGGATCCATGGACAGCGCCCGGGCGATGGCCACCCGCTGTTGCTGACCGCCGGAAAGCTGGTTGGGCATCGCGTTGGCCTTCTCGGCCAGGCCCACCCGGGTGAGGTTGGCCATCGCCACCTCCTGCGCCTGCGCCTTGTCCCGGCCGAGCACCTTGCGCTGGGCGAACATGAGGTTGTTCAGCACGTTGAGGTGGGAGAACAGGTTGAACGACTGGAACACCATGCCGATCCGGCGGCGGGCGGCGTCGATGTCGACGTCCGGGTCGGTCAGCTCGACCCCGTTCACCGCCACCCGGCCGCCGTTGGGCGCCTCGAGCAGGTTCACGCAGCGCAGCAGGGTGGACTTGCCGGAGCCGGACGGACCGATGATGCACACGACCTCGCCGCGGTTGACCCGCAGGTCGATCCCGCGCAGCACCTCGAGCGGCCCGAACGACTTGGTCAGACCGCTGACCTCCACCACGACCTCGGGTTCGTTCGACGCGGTCATGCCGGCCCTCCCACCGAGATCGACTCCGGCGTGGTGCTGATCTTCGCGCCGCCGGTGCGGCGCTCCAGGTACCGGGACAGGTAGCCGAGCGGCAGCGTGATGATCAGATAGCAGAACCCGGCCACCACGACCGGCGTCAGGCTCTTGGACGTGTTCAGCGCGATCCGGCCCATCTGGGTCAGCTCCTGCTCGGCGATCGTGCTGCCGAGGAACAGCGCCAGCGACGAGTCCTTGGTGAGCGCGATCAGCTCGTTGGTCAGCGGCGGAAGGATGATCTTGAAGGCCTGCGGGATGACCACGAAGGAGGTCGTCCGGCCGGAGGACAGACCCAGTGACCGGGCCGCCTCGACCTGCCCGGCCGGCACCGCCTGGATGCCCGCCCGGAACGTCTCGGCCATGTACGCCGAGGCCACGATGCCGAGTCCGATCGCCAGCGCGGTGTACTTGTCGAAGATCGTGCCGGGGAAGGCCAGCGGCACGCCGTAGCCGACCGCGATGAGCACGAGCAACGCGGGCAGGCCGCGGAAGAACTCGATGTAGGCGATGGCCAGCCCGCGGTAGACCCGGACAGTGGACAGCCGCATCAGCGCCAGGACCAACCCGAGCACCAGACCGACGCTGAACCCGAGCGCGGTGTAGATCACGGTGTTGTACAGGCCCACCGTGATGATCCTGGGGAACATCGACAGCGCCACGTCGACGTTGAAGAAGGCGTTCTTCAGGTTGGCCCAGTTGGCGGTGAGCGCGAAGATCACCACGATCAAGAGGCCGATTCCGTACTGCACACCGCGGAACACCCGGGCACGTTGCCGTTTGGTCAGGGCCATGAACCCTCCTGAGTGGGGACGTGAAGCGGGCGAGGGGGCCCGCGCCGGCGAAGCGCAGGCCCCCTCGGTCAGACGATCATTCCGGCTTCTTGCCGAACCACTTCTCGTAGATCTTGTCGTACTCGCCGCTGGACTTGGCTTCCTTGAGCACGTCGTTGATCACCTTGAGCAGGTCGGCGTTGCCCTTCTTCAGGCCGATGCCGTACTGCTCGCCGGTGTCGAACTCCTTGCTCACCTCGAAGCCGGTCTTCTCCTTGACCCAGTCGTAGAGCACGCCGTTGTCGTTGATGCCGGCGTCCACCTGGCCGGTCTCGACGGCGGTCAGCAGCAGACCGAGGTCCTCGAAGGTCACCAGTTCGGCGCCCGCGGCGTTCTTCTCCGCGTACTCCTGGCCGGTGGTGGTGTTCTGCACGCCCAGCTTCTTGCCCTTCAGCTTGGCCAGGTCGTCCAGGCCGGAGCCCTTCTTGACCACCAGCGCCTGGGTGGCGTCGAAATACGGGTCGGAGAAGTCGATGTTCTCCTTGCGCTTGTCCGTGATGGTCATGCCGGCCGAGGACAGGTCGCACTTGCCCGAGTTGAAGTCGGCGCCGGACTGGATCCCGTCGAACGGCGTGTCGACGACCTCCTGCTTCACGCCCAGCTTCTTTGCCACCAGGTCCATCAGGTCGATGTCGAAGCCGACCACCTTGCCGCCGTCCTCGAACTCGAACGGCTTGTAGGGCAACCCGGTGCAGTTGGTCAGCTGGCCGGCGTTGACGAGCTGGACGTTCGGCGCCGCGGCGCCACTGCTGCCCCCCGTGTTGCCACTGGGCGTCTCACTGTTCCCGCAGCCCGCGACCGCGATGGCCAGGGCGGGCAACAAGGCCAACACCCTCAGTTTGGAAGGACCTGCCACGTCGTCACTCCTCGTTACTTCGTTCGTGCGAGTGACCGCATACTGCCATCCCGGCAGTCCGGTTTGTAACGTCGGGCGATCCGTTGCGTGGCCGCAGCGGAGTTGTAGCCCGACGTTAACCGTGGCTCACCGGTGCCGATGCCCAGGCCAGCCCACCAGCAGGACCGCGACCAGGGCGGTCCAGCCGGTCTGGTGCGAGGCGCCGAGACCCTCGCCGGTGTCGCCGTCGAAATACTCGTTGAACGTAACGTGTTCGGACCACAGCGGGGAGTCACTGGCCTCGATCCGCTTGCCGTCAGCGGGCCTGCGGCCGTCCGTGCCGGGCAGGAACAGCGCGCCGAGCCGGCCGGACAGCTCCCGGGCGGCCGCGCCCAGCGACATCCGGCGCCCGGAGCCGGTGGGCAGCTCCACCTCCACCGCGCCGCCGTGGAAGGCGTCCAGCTCGTAGAGCGCCTCGACCAGCAGTGCGTTGCACGGGAACCAGATCGGCCCGCGCCAGTTGGAGTTGCCGCCGAACATCGGGGTGTGCGACTCGCCCGGCTCGTAGCCGACGCCGTGGTGCTCACCGGCGATCTCCACCGCCACGCCGTCCCGGTGGGTCGCGGACATCGAGCGGATCCCGTGCGGTGACAGGAACTCCGCCTCGTCCAGCATCCGGTCCAGCACCCGGCGCAGCTTGTCCTCGTCGAGCAGGGACAGCAGCGCCCGGCGCCCTTCGTCGTCGGCCTGCCAGGTGATGAACTGGCCGAACTCCGGTTGGTGGCGCAGCAGATAGTTGAGCCGCTGGGCGAAGTTCGGCAGTTCGGTGAACACCCAGCGCTCCAGCGGCGCGCAGGCCAGCAGCGGGATCAGCCCCACCATCGAGCGCACCCGCACCGGCGCGGACTCCACCCCGCCGCCGGGCAGGTGCCGGGACACCAGGTCGTAGCAGAACCCGTCCCGCTCGTCCCAGATGCCGCGGCCGGCCGAGCCGAACTGCGCGGAAACCTGGGCGATGGAAAGGAAGTGCTCGACGAACTTGGTGGCCACGTCCTCGTAGGCCTCGTCCTCGCGGGCCAGTTCCAGCGCGATCTGCATGAGGTGCAAGGAGTAGGTGGCCATCCAGGAGGTCGCGTCGGACTGCTCGAACCACCAACCCTCGGGCAGCCGGGCGGACCGGTTCACCGGGCCGATGTTGTCCATGCCGAGGAAGCCACCCTCGAACAGGTAGTTGCCGTCGGCGTCCTTGTTGTTGACCCACCAGGAGAAGTTGAGCAGCAGCTTGTGGAACACCCGGGCCAGGAACACCCGGTCGCCCCGGCCGGTCGCGGCCTGCTCGGCCCGGTAGACCTGCAGGCTGGCCCAGGCGTGCACCGGCGGGTTGACGTCGCCGAACGACCATTCGTAGGCGGGTAGCTGGCCGTTGGGATGCATCATCCACTCCCGGCACAGCAGCAGCAGCTGCTCCTTGGCGAACGCCGGATCCACCAGGGCGAACGGCAGCATGTGGAAGGCCAGGTCCCAGGCGGCGAACCAGGGGTACTCCCACTCGTCCGGCATGGACAGCACGTCGGCCACGTCCAGGTGCCGCCAGTGCGCGTTGCGCGCGTAGAGCCAGCGGCGCTCCTCCGGCGCCGGCGGGCTGGCCGGGTCGCCGTCCAGCCAGTGCCGGACCCGGAACCGGTAGACCTGCTTGGTCCACAGCAGACCGGCCAGCGCCCGGCGCATCACCTTGGTCTCGTCCGGGGTCTGCGGGGTGGGCAGGCCGGCGTAGAACCGGTCCGCCTCCCGCTCCCGGCTGTCCATTGTGGACGCGAAGGTCGGCCCGAACGCGCTGCCGTGCCCGGCGCCGGCGATCAGCCGCAGCCGCACGGTGACCGACTCACCGGGCGGCACGGCCGCGAAGTGGTACCAGGCGGCGGCTTTCGTGCCGGGCTCGGAGGCGCCGCCGGCCGGCACGACCTGGCAGGTGTCCGCGGCGCCGCGCACCACATGGTTGTCGATCCCGGACTTGGTGTAGCGGCTGGCGTTGACGCCGCGGCCGAACAGCTCGACCGTGTCGGTCTCGTTGTCGGTGACCAGCATGGTCGGCGACCCGCTGGCGTGCAGCGTGTAGCGGCCGAGCCGGGAGTGCTCGGCGACCACCCGGGCCCAGCCGTGCGCGGTGGAGGCGGTCAGCGCCGGCCGGCGGTCGTCCCGGCCCCAGGACCAGGTGTTGCGGAACCACAGCTGCGGCAGCAGGTGCAGCGGCGCCGGGTCCGGACCCTGGTTGACCGCGGTGATCTCGACACAGATGTCGTCCGGCGCCGCCTTGGCGTAGGTCACCGTGATGTCGAAGAACCGGTTCTCGGCAAGGATTCCGGTGTCGCCGAGTTCCGGCTCGCGCTCGTCGCGCCGAGCTTCGGCGGACATCGCCCGCAGCTGCCGGTACGGGAACGCGGCCTGCGGATACCGGTAGAGCACCCGCATCCACGAGTGCGTGGGGGTGCCGTCCAACACCCACCAGTACTCCTTGGCGTCCTCGCCGTGGTTGCCCTCGTGGTTGGCCAGACCGAACAGCCGCTCCTTGAGGATCTCGTCCTGGCCGTTCCACATCGCCAGCGCCAGGTTGAGAAAACCGTGCCGGTCGCAGATGCCGGCGATGCCGTCCTCACCCCAGCGGTAGGTGCGCGAGCGGGCGGCGTCGAACGGGAAGTGGCCCCAGGCGTCGCCGTGCGCGGAGTAGTCCTCGCGCACGGTGCCCCACTGCCGGCCGGCCAGGTAGGGACCCCATAACCGCCACGGCGCCTCGGCCGTCGGCGCGTCGGCCAACCGGCGCCGCTCCGCGTCTTCGCTCACCTGTCCAGTCTGGGCGAGCGTCGCCGGTCACCCAACCCCGGCTTTAGCGGCATGTCACTGGTTTGGTCCGTTGCGCACGCGGGAAGATGGGGCCGCGCTGGCCCGACGCGGACCGCCGCGGAGCGGGCGGCGCTCGAGTCGGGCGCGACCAAGGCTCAAGTCCGGCACCCGTTCTCCCCGGTGCGGGTGACCGGTACTCAGCCGCGGGTGGCGTGGCCGTGCAGGATCATGGCCACCGACTCGGTGACCCGGGCGGCGTGGTCGAGGTTGAGCCACTCGTCCGGCACGTGCGCGTTGCTGTCCCGGCCGGCGGCGCCGGTGACCACGAACTGGGCGTCCGGGTAGCTCTGCGCGAGCAGGCCCATGAACGGGATCGAGCCGCCGATTCCCACGGTGCGCCAAGGGTTGCCGAACACCGACTCGCTCAGGTCGTCCAAAGTGGACCGCAGCCACGGAGCGAGCGCCGGCGCGTTCCAGCCGTCCGCGGCGTCGACATGGCCGATCTCCACGTGCGCGCCGTAGGGCACGTCGGTGGTCAACACCTTGCGCACCGCCTCCAGCACGGAGCGCGAGTCCGCGGTCGGTGGCAGCCGGAAGCTCAGCATGAGCGTGCTGTACGGCCGCAGCACGTTGCCCGCGACGGCCGGCTCGGGGAAGCCCGCCGCGCCGATCACCGACAGCGTCGGCCGCCAGGTGTTGTTGATCGTCAGCTCGACCTCGTCGTCGGACACCAGCCCGACGCCCTCCAGCAGCGGAAACGCCGAACGCACCACACCGGGCGCGGTGGCCACCGCGTTGCGCGCCTCGGCCATCCGGTCGGCCGGGACCTCGACGAACATCTCCGGGACCAGCAGTTGACCGGTGCGGGCGTCCTCCAGCCGGTCCAGCAGCATCCGCATGACCCGGAACGAACTGGGCACCACGCCGCTGGCCATCCCGGAGTGCAGCCCGGCGGGCAGCACCCGCACGGTCACCTCGAGCGAGGTCAGGCCGCGCAGCGAGGTGGTCAGCCACAGCCGGTCGTAGTCGAACCCGCCCGAGTCCAGGCACACCACCAGGGTCACCTCGCCCAGCCGGGGCTTGAGGTGCTCCAGGTAGGCCGGCAGATCCGGGCTGCCGGACTCCTCCGAGGTCTCCAGCACCACGATGCACCGGGCGTGCCGGCCGCCGGCCGCGCGGACCGCCTCGATCGCCGCGATGGCCGCGTACCCGGAGTACCCGTCGTCCACCGCGCCCCGGCCGTAGAGCCGGTGATCCCGGCGCACCGGGGTCCACGGGCCGAGCCCGTCGGACCACTCGCCGAACGGCGGCTGCTTGTCCAGGTGGCCGTAGAGCAGGACGGTCCCGGCGCCGGCGGCGCCGTCGGTGGCCGGCACGTCCACCAGCAGCACCGGGGTCAGCCCGGGCAGCCGGACCACCTCGACCGTGGCCTCGGGGATGGCCCTGGCCAGCGCCCAGTCCCGCACGTGCGCGACGGCGCGGTCCAGGTGCCCGGTCCGCGCCCAGTCCGCGTCGAAGTTCGGCGACAGCGCGGGGATGGCGACGAACTCGGTCAGGCTCGGCAGGATGTCCACGTCCCAGCGCCGCCGGACATCGTCGCGCACGGTCCCGGTATCGAGTGCTGTGTCCACCAGTCGATCCTGCCATGCCTCCAGCGTCTCTCTAGGTGCCCCTACCATCGGGTGTCCTAACGTTTTCCCAGTTCAGCGCGTCTTACCCGGGAACCGATCCCACCAGGCGGACTCACCAGAAGGCGTGCGGTCATGCCAGGATGGAAACCGAGAGACCGTCAGTGC
Source organism: Actinophytocola sp. (assembly GCF_035712165.1). GTDB lineage: Bacteria > Actinomycetota > Actinomycetes > Mycobacteriales > Pseudonocardiaceae > DASYTH01. Next base: position 24,441 of record NZ_DASTBH010000570.1, read on the forward strand.
TGACCGTTGACCGACTGCCAACACCCGTGGCGGCGGGCCCCGGCGGCGCGGCCGTAAACGTCGCCACAAGTGACAGACGCGGCACCGACACGAGGAGAAGGCGCATGTCGTCCCCAGAACAGTGGACGCACCCCGAACCCGGGGCGGCACCCGCCGCCACAGCTGCCGCCCCCACGGCTGAGCAGGTGATCGCGGGTTTGCGTGCGACGAGCGAAGGCGGAGCGGAGTTGGTTCAGCTGCTCACGCCGGAGGGCGAACGGGTCGAAAACCCCGAGTTCGACCGTTATGTGGCGGATGTCACCGCCGAGGACCTGCGCGGGCTCTACCGCGACATGGTGCTGGTGCGCCGGGCCGACCGGGAGGCCAACGCCCTGCAGCGGCAGGGCCAGCTCGGCATCTGGGTCCCGCTGCTCGGCCAGGAGGCCGCCCAGATCGGCGCCGGCCGGGCGATGCGACCCCAGGACATGGCGTTCCCCAGCTACCGCGAGCACGGCGTGGCCTGGTGCCGGGGCGTGCGCCCGGAGGAGCTGCTCGGCATCTTCCGCGGCACCGACAACGGCAGCTGGGACCCGATCGCCAACCGCTTCCACCTGTACACGATCGTGATCGGCAACCAGGTGCTCAACGCCGCCGGGTACGCGATGGGTCAGCGGTTCGACGGCAAGGTCGGCGACGACGACGGGGAGGCCACGATGGTCTTCTTCGGCGACGGCGCGACCAGCCAGGGTGACGTGCACGAGGGCTTCGTGTGGGCGTCGGTGTACGACGCGCCGCTGGTGTTCTTCTGCCAGAACAACCAGTGGGCGATCTCCGAGCCGACCGAGCGGCAGACCCGGCTCCCGCTCTACCAGCGCGCCCGCGGCTACGGCTTCCCCGGCGTCCGGGTGGACGGCAACGACGTGCTCGCCACGCTGGCGGTCTCCCGCTGGGCGCTGGACGAGTGCCGGCACGGCAACGGCCCGGTGCTGATCGAGGCCTACACGTACCGGATGGACGCGCACACCACCACCGACGACCCGACCCGCTACCGGCTCTCCGACGAGCTGGAGGCGTGGAAGCTCAAGGACCCGATCGAGCGGGTCCGGGTGAACCTGATCCGGCACGAGCACGCCGACCAGGCCTTCTTCGACTCGATCCAGGCCGAGTCCGACCAGCTCGCCGCCGAACTGCGGGAGTTCTGCGTGAACATGCCCGATCCGCCACCCGACCGCATGTTCCGCAACGTCTACGCCGAGCCCAGCCCGCAGGTCGACGCCCAGCGCGACGAGTTCATGGAGTACCTGGCCGGCTTCTCGGGAGGTGCGCACTGATGGCTACCCCGGTGCTGAACAAGACCTCGGCCGCCGCGTCGGCCACCCAGACCACGACGCTGGCCAAGAGCCTCAACCTCGGCCTGCGGGCGGCCATGGAGGCCGACCCGAAGGTGCTCATCATGGGCGAGGACGTCGGCAAGCTCGGCGGCGTCTTCCGGATCACCGACGGCCTGCAGAAGGACTTCGGCGAGCACCGCGTGCTGGACACGCCGCTGGCCGAGTCCGGGATCATCGGCACGGCCGTGGGCCTGGCCATCCGCGGCTTCCGCCCGGTGTGCGAGATCCAGTTCGACGGCTTCATCTTCCCGGCGTTCGACCAGATCGTGTCCCAGGTGGCCAAGCTGCACTACCGCAGCCAGGGCAAGGTCAAGCTGCCGATGGTGATCCGGGTGCCGTTCGGCGGCGGGATCGGCGCGGTCGAGCACCACTCCGAGTCGCCGGAGTCGTACTTCGCGCACACCGCGGGCCTCCGCGTGGTGTCCTGCTCCAACGCCGTGGACGCGTACTGGATGATCCAGCAGGCGATCCGCTGCGACGACCCGGTGCTGTTCTTCGAGCCGAAGCGGCGCTACTACGAGAAGGGTCAGCTCGACGTCGACGCCGAGCCGTACCCGCTGTTCGCCTCCCGGGTGCTGCGCCGGGGCGATGCCGCCACCCTGGTGGCGTACGGCCCGATGGTGAAGACCTGCCTGGACGCCGCGGCGGCCGCCGCGGAGGACGGCACCTCGCTGGAGGTCATCGACCTGCGGACGCTCTCGCCGCTGGACCTCGACCCGGTGTTCGAGTCGGTGCGCCGCACCGGCCGGCTGGTCGTGGTCAGCGAGGCGCCGCGGGAGAGCTCGCTGTCCGGTGAGATCGCGGCCAGGGTGCAGCAGGAGTGCTTCTACTCGTTGGAGGCACCGGTGCTGCGGGTGACCGGGTTCGACACGCCGTACCCACCGTCGAAGCTCGAGGAGGAGTTCCTCCCCGACCTCGACCGGGTGCTGCACGCTGTCGACCGTTCGCTTGCCTGGTAAGGGAAACAACACATGCCTGACTACAAAGTGTTTCCCCTCCCGGACACCGCGGAGGGGCTGGTCGACGCGGAGATCCTGACCTGGCACGTCAAGCCGGGCGACGAGGTCACCGTCAACCAGATCATCGTGGAGATCGAGACCGCCAAGGCGGCGGTCGAACTGCCCTGCCCGTGGGCGGGCGTGGTCACCGAGCTGCACGCGGCGGCCGGGGAGACGGTCGAGGTGGGATCGCCGATCCTGACCATCGACGTCGACCCGCACGGCGCCGCGGCCGCCCCGGCCGAGGAGCAGCAGAGCGACAACGGGCGGACCGCGACCCTGGTGGGCTACGGCCCGAAGACCGGGGTGGCCAAGCGCCGGGCGCGCAAGGACTCGCCGGTTCCGGCGGGTTCGGTGCAGAGCGCGTTCGCCCGGACCGCGGCCCCGCCGCCACCGCCGGTGGTGGAGGAGGAGATCCCCGTGGTGCCGGACAGCCCGGCCGCGCTGCTGGACATGCCCGGCGGCTACGTCCCGCTGGCCAAGCCGCCGGTGCGCAAGCTGGCCAAGGATCTCGGCGTGGACCTGCGTTCGCTGACCGGGTCCGGGTCCAGCGGCGTGATCACCCGGGAGGACGTGGAGCGGGCGGCGAGCGGGACGGCGGCCGTTGCCGCGCCGGCCGCCGGGCCGGGGTACGACCCGGCCACCCGGGAGCGCCGGGTGCCGGTCAAGGGCGTGCGGCGGGCGACCGCGCAGGCCATGGTGGACAGTGCGTTCACCGCGCCGCATGTGACCGAGTTCCTCACCGTCGACGTCACGCCGATGATGGAGCTACGCGCCCGGCTGAAGGAACACCCCGCGTTCCGGGGGGTGAAGCTCACCCCGCTGACCTTCGCCGCCAAGGCGGTCTGCCTTGCCGTGCAACGGACTCCGGACATCAACGCGGTCTGGGACGGCGCGGCGAACGAGATCGTCTACAAGGAGTACGTGCACCTCGGCATCGCCGCGGCCACCCCGCGTGGCCTGATCGTGCCGAAGGTGCGCGACGCCGACCGGATGTCGCTGCGCGAGCTGGCCGAGGCGCTCGAGGCGCTCACCGCCACCGCGCGGGACGGCAAGACGCAGCCGGCGGAGATGGTGAACGGCACGATCACGATCACCAACGTGGGCGTGTTCGGAGTGGACACCGGCACCCCGATCATCAACCCGGGTGAGTCGGCGATCCTGGCGCTCGGCGCGATCCGGGACATGCCGTGGGTGGTGGACGGCCAGATCGTGCCGCGCAAGGTCTGCCAGCTCTCGCTGAGCTTCGACCACCGCGTGGTGGACGGCGAGCAGGGCTCGCGGTTCCTGGCCGACGTCGGCGCGCTGCTGGCCGACCCGGCCTTCGCGATCACCTACTGATCAGCTCGAGTCCCCGGTTCCGGACCACCCGGAACCGGGGACTCGCGCGTTCGGCCCGGTCCCGTGCGGTACCTACTGGAAAGTAAGGATACGGTTGGGGCATGGACGTGGATGAGCGGCGGCGGCCCAAACGGCTGCCCCGCGAGGTTCGGGAGCGGCAGATCCTGGACGCCGCCGTCCTGGTCTTCTCCCGGCACGGCTACCACGACGCCTCGATGGACGAGGTGTCCGAGGTGGCCGGCGTCTCCAAGCCGATGATCTACGCCTACCTCGGGTCCAAGGAGGACCTGTTCGGGGCCTGCATCCGGCGCGAGGCGACGCTGCTGTTCGAGGCGGTCACCGCCGGGGTGCGCGACGCGCTCGCGCCGGACATGCAGCTCTGGCACGGGCTCGGCGCGTTCTTCCGGTTCGTCGGCGAGAACCGGGAGAGCTGGCGGGTGCTGCACCGGCAGGCCGCCTCACACGGCGGCCCGTTCAACGACGAGCTGCTGCAGATGCGCGCCCGGGCGATCACGCTGGTCACCGGCCTGCTGACCCGTTCGACCCCGCGCCCCGAGCGCGACGAGCAGGCGCGGCTGTCCACCGAGGCGCTGGCCGCCGCCCTGGTCGGCTCGGCCGAGTCGCTGGCCGACTGGTGGCTGGACCACCCCGACGTCACCGACAAGATGCTCGCCTCCTGGCTGATGAACCTGGCCTGGATGGGCTTCGGCGACCTGGTCGACGGCAAGGTCTGGACCCCGAGTTAGTCCCCGGAGTAGCCCCAGAACACCAGTTCGTGCGGCTGGCCGTCCTGGTAGAGCACGGTGTAGCGGCCCTGCCAGGAGTCGAAGTCGGCGCACGGTTCGTCGACCTGCTCGAAGTCGGCCCGGGTCGGGGTCTCGCTGCCGAGCAGGGCGTCCACCTCGACCGGGGACAGCTCCCGGATCTGGCCGGTCTCGTCCGCGGCGAACGCGTGGTTGACCCGGTGCATGTCCAGGATCGAGTGGGTGCCCTCCTCCCAGAACTCCTCCTGCTGCTTGGCCGCCACGAGCTCGGCCAGGGAGTCATACTTCTCACCCTGGTAGTAGTCGCCGTCGGCCAGCACCTGGCGCTGTAACTCCGCGAACGCCTTGCCGACGTCGGCCTGGTAGGGAACGAAGTACTCCCAGCCCGAAGCTCCCACCGATTACCTCCTGAACATGCGGGTCGGCGCATCATAGGGTCGGAAACGTGAAACGTACACAGGTCCGGCTCGCCGACGGCCGTACGCTGATCTACTTCGACCGGGACGAGGGCGCCGACCGCACCGCGCCGGACACCCGGACGTTGCCGGCGCTCGGGCCGGGCGGGGAGCTGCGGCACGACGCGCTGCTCGACGAGTGGGTGTCGGTGGCCAGCCACCGGCAGGACCGCACCTTCCTGCCCCCGGCCGACGAGTGCCCGCTGTGCCCGTCCCGCCCCGGACGGCCCACCGAGATCCCGGCCGCCGGCTACGAGGTGGCCGTGTTCGAGAACCGGTTCGCCACCTTCCGGGAGCCGCACGGGCGGTGCGAGGTGGTCTGTTTCACCTCCGACCACACCGCCTCGTTCGCCGAGCTGCCCGCCGGGCAGGTCGGCACCGTGTTGGCGGCGTGGGCCGACCGCACGGCCGAGCTGTCCGCGTTGCCGAACGTCGAGCAGGTGTTCTGCTTCGAGAACTTCGGCGAGGAGATCGGGGTGACCCTGCATCACCCGCACGGCCAGATCTACGCCTACCCGTATGTCACCCCGCGCACCGCGCGGATGCTGGACGCGGTGCGCCGGCATACCGGCGACCTGTTCGCCGAGGTGCTGGCCGCCGAGCGTTCGGCCGGGGTGCGGGTGGTGGCGGCCAACGAGCTGTGGACGGCGTTCGTGCCGCACTCCGCCCGGTGGCCGTTCGAGGTGCACCTCTACCCGCATCGCAAGGTGGCCGACCTGACCGGGCTGGACGAGGCCGAGCGGGACGCCTTCGCCGAGGTCTACCTGGACGTCCTCGGCCGGTTCCGGCGGGTGTTCGACCGGCCGCTGCCCTACATCTCGGCGTGGTACCAGGCCCCGGTCCGGGCCGGTCGCGAGCTGGTCCACCTGCATCTGCGGCTGTTCAGCATCCGCCGCGCCCCGGACAAGCTGAAGTACCTGGCCGGCTCGGAGTCGGCGATGGGGGCGTTCATCAACGACATCCCCCCGGAGCGGGCGGCCGAGCTGCTCAGGGCCGCCGGGTGAGCGTGCCGGTCAGGTGCGGCTCGCCGGTGCGAGCGCCGAACAGCTGGAAGCCGGCCCCCTCGTCGGTCCACTCCACCGCGAAGCCGACCGTGGCCGGCAGCAGCACCGGCCGCTGGAACCGGACGTCCACCGTGCAGGCGTCCGGCAGCCGGCCCTCGAACGCGGCCAGGCAGCGGGCCTTGGTCCACATGCCGTGCGCGATCGCCCGGCGAAAGCCGAACGGCCGGGCGGTCAGCGGGTAGAGGTGGATCGGGTTGCGGTCGCCGGACACCTCGGCGTAGCGGCGGCCGGTGTCACCGGGCACCCGCCAGGTGGCGGTCGCGGGGGGCGCGGCGCCGGGAGCGGCCGGCTCCCGCTCGCCGGACCCGCCGCCGCGGCGCAGGTAGGTGCTCACTCCCGTGCAGACCACCTCGCCGCCGGCCGACACCTCGGTGACCACGTCGAACTGCCGGCCCTTGGCATGCGGCCGGAGGTGCTCCGCGCGCACCCGGATGCCGAACCGCTCGCCGCGCGGCAGCGGCCGGGTGCGGGTGATCCGGTTGGCCAGGTGCACCGAGCCGACCAGCGGGAACGGGAAACCCGGGTCGGTCATCAGCTTGATCTGCAGCGGGAAGCCGAGGATGTGCGGGTAGGTGAGCGGCAGCTCGTCGGACAGCCGGAACCCGCAGACCCGGTCGTAGGCGGCCAGGTGAGCGGCGTCGACGGTGACCCCGGTCAGCTCGTAGCCGGTGTCGGGCAGCGCACCGCCGCGCCGGGCGAACCCGGTGAGCACGGCCTTTCCGTACAGCGCCAGCAGGTTGGGCGCCGAGTCCAGTGTGGTCACCGTCACGCTGTCCTTTCTCGTGACCAACCGTGGGCCCGGCCGCCGGCGCGGACGCGCGTTGCGAGGACCCCGGCGGCGCTCACGCGCCAAGCAGGCTCTGCCCGCACACCCGCACCACGTTGCCGTTGACCGCGCCGGAGGCCGGGTTGGCGAACCAGGCGACGGTCTCGGCCACGTCCACCGGCAGCCCGCCCTGGGACAGGCTGTTCATCCGGCGACCGACCTCGCGGATCACCAGCGGCACGGCGGCGGTCATCCGGGTCTCGATGAACCCGGGGGCGACCGCGTTGATGGTGGCGTCCCGGGCGGCCAGCACGGGGGCGTAGGCGTCGACCATGCCGATCACCCCGGCCTTGGTGGTGGCGTAGTTGGTCTGCCCGGTGTTGCCGGCGATCCCGGCGATCGAGGACACCCCGACGATCCGGCCGCCGGGGCGCAGCAGGCCGGCCTCGAGCAGCGCGTCGTTGATCACCGGCTGGCAGCTCAGGTTCACCGCGAGCACGGCGTCCCAGTCCGCGTCCGGCATGTTGGCCAGCCGCCGGTCCCGGGTGATGCCGGCGTTGTGCACCACGACGTCCACCCCGTCGAGCCGCTCGCGCAGGTACCCGGCCAACCGCTCGGCCGCGTCCGGCGCGGTGATGTCCAGTTGCAGCGCGGCGCCGCCGACCTGGTTGGCCACCGCGGACAGCTCCGCGCCCTGGTCCGGGACGTCCAGCGCCACCACGTGCGCGCCGTCCCGGGCCAGCACCTCGGCGATCGCCGCGCCGATGCCCCGCGAGGCGCCGGTGACCAGCGCGACCCGGCCGGCCAGCGGGCGGTCCCAGTCCTGCGGCTCGGCCGGGCGGCCGGCGCCGTGCGTGCCGATCCGGATCACCTGGCCGGACACGTAGGCCGAGCGGGCCGACAGCAGGAAGCGCAGGGTCGACTCGATCGCCGTCTCGGCGCCGGGCGCGACCTGCACGAGCTGCGCGGTCGCCCCCCGGCGCAGCTCCTTGCCGACCGAGCGGGTGAAGCCCTCCAGCGCGCGCTGGGCGATGGCCGCGCCGGGCGAACCGGCCGCCTCGGGCGGGGTGCCGAGCACCAGCACCCGCCCGCAGCCGGCCAGCGAGCGCAGCTCCGGCTTGAAGAACGTGTGCAGTTCGCGCAGGCCGGCGGGGTCGGTGATGCCGGTGGCGTCGAACACCAGCGCGCCGGGGGCGGGTTCGGTGCCGAGGTCCACCCCGGCCGACTTGAGCGCGGCACTGACCGCGTCGAGCAGCCGCCCGCCGGGTGCGGCGCCGAGCCGGGCCGGTCCGGGCAGTGGGGGCTCACCCGGGCGGTGCCGGCGGAGCGGGGTCGGGTCGGGCAGCCCCAGCCGGCGCACGATCGTGCGGCCCACGCTGGTGGTGGTGAACTGCTGGTACCGGTCCGTCATGTGTGTGCACGCTCCCTACTCACGAGTAAGACTACTCATGAGTAAAGTAGGATTGCCAACAAGCCACACTTGGAGGAACGACCATGCCCCCCGCCCAGGTACGGAAGGTAGCCATCCTCGGGGGCAACCGGATCCCGTTCGCCCGGTCCAACGGCCCCTACGCCGCCGCGTCCAACCAGGACATGTTCACCGCCGCCCTGGACGGGCTGGTCAGCCGGTTCGGGCTACGGGGTGAGCGGCTCGGCGAGGTGGCCGCGGGCGCGGTGCTCAAGCACAGCCGGGACTTCAACCTGGCCCGGGAGTGCGTGCTGGGCAGCAGGCTGTCCCCCGAGACCCCCGCCTACGACATCCAGCAGGCCTGCGGCACCGGGCTGCAGGCGATCCTGCAGTCCGCGAACAAGATCGCCCTCGGCCAGCTCGACTCGGCCGTGGCCGGCGGGGTGGACACCACCAGCGACGCGCCGCTCGGGATCAACGAGGACCTCCGCCGGATCATGGTCGGGCTGAACGCCGCACGCGGCGTCGGTGCCCGGCTCCGGCTGCTGACCAGGCTGCGGCCCGGTCAGATCGTGCCGGACATCCCGCGCAACGCCGAACCGCGCACCGGGCTGTCCATGGGTGAGCACGCGGCGATCACCGCCCGGGAGTGGGGGATCAGCCGGGCGGCGCAGGACGAGCTGGCCGCCGCCAGCCACCGCAAGCTCGCCGCCGCCTACGCCGCCGGGTTCTTCGACGACCTGGTCACGCCCTACCTCGGGCTGACCCGCGACCAGAACCTGCGCCCGGAGTCGTCCGCGGACAAGCTCGGCACGCTCAAGCCGGTGTTCGGCGGCCCGGACGCGACCATGACCGCCGGCAACTCCACTCCGCTGTCCGACGGCGCGTCCGCGGTCCTGCTGTCCAGCGAGGAGTGGGCGAAGGAGCGCCGGCTGCCGGTGCTGGCCTATCTGACGTTCACCGAGACCGCGGCGGTGGACTACGTGCACGGCCAGGAGGGGCTGCTGATGGCGCCCGCCTACGCGGTGCCGAGGATGCTCGCCCGGGCCGGGCTGTCCCTGCAGGACTTCGACTTCTACGAGATCCACGAGGCGTTCGCCTCCCAGGTGCTGGCCACCCTGGCCGCCTGGGAGGACGTCGACTTCGCCAAGGACCGGCTCGGTCTGGACGAGCCGCTCGGTGCGATCGACCGGGCCAAGCTCAACGTCAACGGCTCGTCGCTGGCCGCCGGGCACCCGTTCGCCGCGACCGGCGGCCGCATCGTGGCCACCCTGGCCAAGCTGCTCGACCGCAAGGGCTCCGGCCGGGGTCTGATCTCGATCTGCGCGGCCGGCGGGCAGGGCGTCGTCGCGATCTTGGAGAAGTAGGTCCCGACACGCCAGTAGCCGTTTCTGCGCCAATATCGGCTTCGTCCTAGAAACCTGGATACGGTGCGATCGTGGACCCGGTGCGCAACCCGTTCGCTCCCGGCGCCGGCCAGCGGCCGCCCGAGCTGGCCGGGCGGGACAGGGAGCTGGACGCCTTCGACGTGGTGTTGGAGCGGGTGGCCCGGGGTCGCCCGGAACGTAGCCTGGTGCTGACCGGGCTGCGTGGCGTCGGCAAGACCGTGCTGCTCGGCGAGCTGCGCTCGATGGCGGTCCGGCACGGCTGGGGCGCCGGCAAGATCGAGGCCCGGCCCGAGGCGGACCTGCGCCGGCCACTGTCCGCCGCGCTGCACCGGGCGATCCGCGACCTGGCGGTGCAGCACCGCGCGCCGGAGCGGGTCGAGTCGGTGCTCGGGGTGCTCAAGGCGTTCGCCCTGCGGGCCACCCCGTCCGGGGCGAAGCTCCGCGAGCGGTGGCAGCCGGGCATCGACGTGCCGGCGGCGCAGGGCCGGGCCGACTCCGGCGACATCGAGATCGACCTGGTCGAGCTGCTCACCGACGTGGCCGAGCTGGCCCAGGACGTGGGCACCGGGGTGGCGGTGCTGATCGACGAGATGCAGGACATCGGGCCGGAGGACATCTCCGCGCTGTGCGCGGCCTGCCACGAGCTGTCCCAGTCCGGCGCGCCGCTGGTCGTGGTCGGGGCCGGCCTGCCGCACCTGCCGGCGGTGCTGTCGGCCAGCAAGTCCTACTCCGAGCGGCTGTTCCGGTACGTGCGGATCGACCGGCTGGACCGGGAGGACGCCGACCTGGCGGTGCTCGCCCCGGTGGCCCGGGAGGGCGCCGGGATCACCCCGGCCGCGCTGACCGCACTGTTCGAGGTGTCCGGCGGCTATCCCTACTTCATCCAGGCCTACGGCAAGGCCGCCTGGGACGCCGCGGCGGCCGACCCGATCACCGAGGAGGACGTGGCGGTGGCCGCGCCGGAGGCGGAGACCGAGCTGGCGGTGGGCTTCTTCGGCTCCCGCTACGAGCGGGCCACACCGTCCGAGCGGGAGTACCTGCGGGCCATGGCTGAGATGACCGAGGGCAAGGACGAGAGCGCGGGCACCTCGGACATCGCGGTGTACCTGGGCCGCAAGCCCTCGTCGCTGTCGCCCGCGCGGGACAGTCTGATCAAGAAGGGCCTGATCTACTCGGCGGAACGCGGCCGGATCGCCTTCACTGTGCCGCACTTCGGCCGATACCTCCTGGGGATGGACGAGTAGCGCTTTCTCGGTCTCTCTAGCTCTGTCACTAGAAAGCTCCATACAACGCGATGGCCGATGATTCATCGGGCTGTGCCGGATCTCACCGGACAATCGTTGGCGATGACACCGTTGCACGGAGCATCATGGGGAGTAGAGAAAGGAGGTAGTCCGATGAACATTGCCGCGAAGCTCCGCGCCGCGCGTAACCGCCGGGCGGTGTACCGGGCGATCGACCGGGCCGCGACCCCGGCCCTGCGCAACGAGCTGATCGTGATCGCTCAGAGCCAGGCCGACCGTCCCCGGTAACGCCTACCGAGTGTGACGTGGCGCACATCGTCTCGTTGTGTAACGCGAAACCCGGGCGTCACGATGTTCCGGTTGACCCCGTAGTGCTGGCGGACCCCCGACCTGGCAGCAGTACGGGGTTTCTCTTTGTCCGCCCCGGTCAAGGGCTTGTGTGCGAGGTGATCGACCGACCAAGGTCGGTCCATGCCGCACGCCGTGTCCGCCGAGAGCACCGAGCTGTTCGTCGGTGACGACTCCGCCCTCCTGCAGATCGTTCGGGTGACCACCGCCGCGCATCGCGAGCCCGGCCGGGTCCACGTCGAGGGACCAGGCCTGTCCACGCCCGCCGCCGTGCACCTCTCCGAGTACGGCCCGTTCGGTCTCGACGTGCCGGTGGACACGCACGGCGCCGCGCCCGGCAGCCGGCTGCCGGCGCGGGTCGTGCTCGACGCCGGCGGGGCACGGCTGGAGACCGAGTTCGAGCTCGTGGTCGCCGAACCCGGCTGGACCATGCACATGGTCAACCACTTCCACTACGACCCGGTGTGGTGGAACACCCAGGCCGCCTACACCGTCGCCTGGGACCGGCTGGACTTCCCCGGCTCGCCGCGCGGCGCCCGCCAGCAGGCCGGGTTCGACCTGGTCCGGGCGCACCTGGCGATCGCGCTGGCCGAGCCCGAGTACCGGTTCGTCCTGGCCGAGGTGGACTACCTCAAGCCGTACTGGGACGCCCACCCCGAGGACCGCGCGGTGCTGCGCCGGCTGCTCGCCGAGGGCCGGGTGGAGATCATGGGCGGCGCCTACAACGAGCCCAACACCAACCTCACCGACCCCGAGACCACCGTGCGCAACTTCGTGCACGGCATGGGCTTCCAGCGGCACGTGCTCGGCGCCGACCCGCACACCGCCTGGCAGCTCGACGCGTTCGGGCACGACCCGGCGTTCCCCGGGTTCGCCGCGGACGCCGGGCTGACCTCCAGCTCCTGGGCGCGCGGCCCGTTCCATCAGTGGGGGCCGATGGAACGCACCGCCGCCGGCAAGGGCGACCCGCGGCGCATGCAGTTCCCCAGCGAGTTCGAATGGGTCTCGCCGTCCGGCCGAGGCCTGCTCACCGCGTACATGGTCGACCACTACGGCTCGGGCTGGGTGCTCGACTCGGCGCCCACCGTCGACGCCGCCGAGGAGGCCGCGTACCGGCTGTTCCTCGGGCTCAAGCCGGTGGCCAGCACCCGCAACGTGCTGCTCCCGGTCGGCGGCGACTACACCCCGCCGAACAAGTGGGTCACCGAGGTGCACCGAAGCTGGAACTCCCGCTACCGCTGGCCGCGGTTCGTCTGCGCGCTGCCCCGGGACTTCTTCGCCGCGGTGCGGGCCGAGCTGGCCGAGCGCGGCGCGGCGCCGATGCCGCAGACCCGGGACATGAACCCGATCTACACCGGCAAGGACGTCTCCTACATCGACACCAAACAGGCCCAGCGCGCGGCCGAGACCGCGCTGCTCGCCGCCGAGCCGTTCGCGGTGTTCGCCAGCCTGCTCGGCGGCGCGCGCTACCCGGACGCGGCGCTGGCCAAGGCCTGGGTGCAGCTGGCCTACGGCGCGCACCACGACGGGATCACCGGCTCCGAGTCCGACCAGGTCTACCTCGACCTGCTCACCGGCTGGCGGGACGCGCACGACCTGGCCACCGGGGTGCGCGACGCCGCGCTGGGAGTGCTCTCCGGCCTGGTGGACACCACCGGGACGGGCACCCCGGTGGTGGTCTGGAACCCGCTGACCCACGAACGCACCGACGTGGTGACCGTGCGGCTGGCCGAGCCGCTGGGCACCGGGGTGGCGGTGCGGGACGAGGCGGGAACGGAGCTGCCGGCGCTGGTCGAGCACGGCGGGCACTCGATCACCTTCCTCGCCTACGACCTGCCCCCGCTGGGCTGGCGCACGTTCTGGCTGAGCGCCGCCGACCGGGACGACCAGGGCTGGACACCGGCCGGCGGGGTCAGCGCGGCCAACGACACCTACCTGGTCGACGTCGAGCCGACCCGGGGCGGCGGGGTGACCAGCCTGGTCGAACGGGCCACCGGCCGGGAGCTGATCACCGACGGGCGGCTGGGCAACGAGCTCGCGGTATACGACGAGTACGCCCAGCACCCGGTGTTCGGCGCGGGACCGTGGCACCTGCTGCCCCGGGGCACGGTCACCACCTCGGCCCGCACCGCCGCCCGGGTGACGAAGCTGACCAGCCCGGCCGGCGAGCGGCTGGTGGTGACCGGCCACGTGGGACCGGTCGGGTACACCCAGACGATCACGCTGTGGCACGGGGTCGGCCGGGTCGACTGCCTGACCACGGTGGACGAGTTCACCGGCTCGGACCAGCTGCTGCGGGTGCGCTGGCCGGCCCAGGTGCCCGGGGCGCTGCCGGTCAGCGAGGTGGGAAACGCGGTGGTGGGCCGTGGGTTCGGCCTGATCGACGTGAACTCGGCGCACCACCCGTGGACCCTGGACAACCCGGCGCACACCTGGTTCGGGCTCTCCGCCACGGCCGCGTTGCGGCTGGCCGGCGGCACGCTGCGGCCGATCGGCGTCGCCGAGATCATCGTGCCGAGCCGGGAGCGGGCCGCACCGCTGGCCCGGGAGCTGGCGGTGGCGCTGGCGCGGTCCGGGGTGACCGCCACGGTGAGCACGGCGGACGGGGCGCGCTACGGCGACCTCGGCGTCGACTCGAACCTGCCGGACGTGCGGATCTCGATCTGCGGCCCGGGCGAGAACCCGTTCACCGCCGAGGTGCTGGACCGGGTCGGCGTCCAGGACGACGGGCGGCCACGGTGGGTGCCGCCGGACAAGCCACTGGCCGAGGTCTGGCAGCCCAGCGCCGACCTGCGGGACAGCCGGGCGCTCGGCGTGCTGGTGGTGCCCACCGGCTCGGTCGCGGCGGTGGTGGCCGACCTGGCGGACCACGTGATCGAGGTAGGCGACGGCGACCCCGGCCAGGACGCCTACGCCGGCCGGACCGTCGCGCTGCTCAACCGGGGGCTGCCCGGGTTCGCCGTGGACTCCGGCGGCACGCTGCACGCCTCGCTGCTGCGCTCGTGCACCGGCTGGCCGTCCGGGGTGTGGATCGACCCGCCCCGGCGCACCGTCCCGGACGGCTCGAACTTCCAGCTGCAGCACTGGACGCACGAGTTCGGCTACGCGGTCGTCAGCGGCTCCGGGGACTGGCGGGCGGCCGGTATCGACGCGGCGAGCGCGGAGTACAGCCGGCCGCCGCTGCCGGTCGTGGCCACAGCCGGGCCCGGCGAGCTGCCGGCGTCCGGGTCGCTGCTGACGGTGCGGCCGGCCGACCGGGTCCGGCTGGCGGCGCTGAAGGCGGCCGGCAACCCGCTGACGCACGGCAGCGCGGCGCCGGCCGATCCGCGGCTCGGGGTGGCGCTGCGGCTGGTGGCGCACACCGGCGAGCCGGTGACCGCCCGGGTCGACTCGCCCCTGCTGGACCTGGTCGACGTGCGACGCTCCGATCTGCTCGAGCGGCCCGGGGAGGCGCTGGACTCCCTCGCGGTGCCGGTGCCGGGCTGCGACGCGGTGACCGTGCTGGCCACCCCGGCCGGCCTGCCCACCGTCCCGGCCGGTCCGGAGCTGGGGCCCGAGGCGGAGCTCGCGCAACCGCTGTACGCCAAGTACTGGCTGCACAACCGGGGGCCGGCGCCGCTCGGGGGCCTTCCGGTGGCGGTGCACCTGGAGACCTCGGGCGAGCGGGTCCGGCTCACCGTCGCGTCCGACCGCACCGACGGCGACGTGCACGGGTTCGTCCGGCTGACCGCACCGGACGGGTGGCGGGTCGAGCCGGCCGAGGTGCCGTTCGGCCTGCCGGCCGAGGGTCACCTGGACACCGAGCTGACCGTGACGGCGCCGCAGGACGCGGAACCCGGGGCGTATCCGGTGCGGGCCCGGCTGGAGCTCGCCGGGCCGGACCTGCCGCCCAGCTGGCGTCAGGTGGTGGAGGACGTCGCGGTGCTGACCGTCCCCGGGGACCGCCCGCCGCTGCTGGAGCTGGCCGCCGATCCCGAACCGGTCCGGCTGGCTCCCGGGGCGCGCGGCCGGATCGCGGTCCGGGTCCGGTCCGGTGCGCACGCCGCGCTGGCCGTGGAGGCGGCGCTGATCAGCCCGTGGGGGACCTGGGAGCTGGCCGGCCCCCGGGCCGTGGGTGCGGAGGTGCCCGCGCTCGGCGAGGCGGAGCTGGCCTTCGACGTCACCCCGCCGCCGTGGACCCCGGCCGGCCGGTGGTGGGCGTTGATCAGGGTTGCCGGCGCCGGCACGGTGCTGTACTCGCCGGCGGTCCCGCTGGAGGTGGCGCCGTGAGTGGGCGACTCGCCGGGCCGGAAGTGGGGACTCGCGGGGCTGGAGCGGGGGACTCGCCGGTGGCGTGGGTGGACGGGGAGCCGGTGGACGTGGGCACGGTGGACGAGCGGGAGCGGGAGCTGCGGGCCGGGCCGGGCCGGGCGGCCCTACCGAGGGTGGACACCAGCGAGGGACGGCAGTTGCGGCGCTGGCTGGTGCAGCTGATCGCGGCCGAGCGGCTGGTGCGGCGGGAGGCGGCCCGGCTCGGGGTCACCGCCCAGACCGCGCCTGAGTTGGCGGCCCTCGCGGCGGACTCGGCGGCCCTGCTCGAGCTGGGCAGCGTGCCGGCCGCCCTGTTGGCTCGCGACCCGCTGGCCCGGGCGGTGTTCGTGGCCGTGACCGCCGGGGTGCGGGTCGAGGAGGCCGAGGTGGCCCGGTATCACGCGGACAACCCGGAGCGGTTCGGCCGGCCGGAGTGCCGGCTGGTCCGGCACGCGGTGCTGACCGGACCGGACCTCGAACCCGCACTGGCCGCCCGGCCGGTGCGGACGCTGCGCCGCGGCGAGCTGACCGGGCCGGTCGAGGACGCGGTGTTCGGCGCGGCGCCGGGCGCGGTGGTCGGCCCGGTGCGGGACCCGCTGGGCTGGCACGTGCTCCGCCTCGAAGCCGTGCGCCCGGCGACCGCCCGGCCGCTGGCCGACGCCGAGGCCGAACTGCTGGCCGCCCGGCGCCGCCGCAGCTTCACCGCCTGGCTGGACGGCCGCACCGCCGAGCAGGTCGTGCTGGCCGAGGGGTACGAGCACCCCGGGGACCCGGCCCAGCCTGACAACACCCACCGGCATTAGGTTGCTGGTGTCGAGAGTTGCGGAGAGGCGGACGAGTGGCACGGACCGTGCTGGCCGTCGACGTGGGCGGCACCAAGATCGCGGCCGGGGTGGTGGACGACTCCGGGCAGGTGCTGGCCGCCGTCAGCCGGCCGACCCCGACCGACCATCCGGAGAGCACCTTCGGCGCGGTCCGGGCGGCCATCGACGAGGCGCTGGCCGCCGCACCGGCGCCGGTGGAGGCGGTCGGGATCGCCTCGGCCGGACCGGTGGACGTGACGGCCGGCTCGGTCGGGCCGATCAACATCCCGAGCTGGCAGGGTTTCCCGCTGCGCGACCGGGTGCGGGCCGTGCTGCCGGACCTTCCGGTCACGCTGGCCGGCGACGGCCTGTGCATGGCGGTGGGCGAGCACTGGATGGGCACCGGCCGGGGTAGCGCCTCGATGCTCGGCATGGTCGTCTCGACCGGCGTGGGGGGCGGGCTGGTGCTGGACGGCCGGCCCTACGGCGGCCGGACCGGAAACGCCGGGCACATCGGGCACATCGTGGTGGAGACCACGGACGGCTGGCCGTGCACCTGCGGCGGCCACGGGTGCGTGGAGACCGTCGCGAGCGGACCGAACCTGGTGCGCTGGGCCCGGCGGCAGGGCTGGCAGGCCCCGGACCACGCCGACGCGGCCCATCTGGCGGCGGCCGCCCGGGCCGGCGACGAGATTCCGCTGGCGGCGTTCGCGCGCGGCGGCCGGGCCGTCGGGCTCGCGGTGATCGCCACCGCGGTGGTCTGCGACCTCGACCTCGTGGTGGTCGGCGGAGGTGTCGCGCAGGCCGGTGACCTGCTGTTCGACCCGCTGCGGGCGGCCCTGGCCGGGCACACCGGGTTGTCCTTCGTGCACTCGTTACGGGTCGAGCCTGCGGGTCTGCGGCAGCGGGCCGGGCTGGTCGGGGCGGCGGCTCTGGCGCTCGAATCGATCACCGGATAGTCTTTGCCTCAGTCAACGAAATAGTTGAGGTGGGCAATGAACTCCACGGTCCCGACCGAGCGCGTGGCGGCGGTCCGCGCGTTCAACCGGATGTACACCAGGGTCATCGGCGTGCTGGACGAGGGCCTGCTGGACTCCCCGTACTCGCTCACCGAGGTCCGGCTGCTGTTCGAGCTGTCCGATCGCGGCCAGGTCGAGGTGGCGGTGCTGCGCCGGGTGCTCGGCCTGGACGCCGGGTACCTCAGCCGGCTGCTGACCAAGTTCGAGACGGCCGGGCTGGTCGTCCGGGAGCGGTCGGTCACCGACGCCCGGGCCCAGCTGGTCACGCTCACCGAGGCGGGCGCGGAGGTCTTTCACGCACTCGACCGCCGGTCCTCCGAGCAGGTGCGGACGCTGCTGGCCGGGGTGACCGACGAACACCAGCGCCGGCTGGTGCGGGCCATGGACCTGATCCGGGACACGCTCGGCCCGGATCCCCGGCCGGACACGGTGGTGCTGCGCCCGCCGCGCGCCGGCGACTACGGCTGGGTGGTGCACCGGCACGGCGTTCTCTACGGCCAGGAGTACGGCTGGGACAGCACGTTCGAGGGCCTGACCGCCCAGGTGGTCGCCGACTACGTGGCCGGCCACGACCCCCGGACCGAGGCCGGCTGGATCGCCGAGCTGCACGGCGAGCCGGTGGGTTGCATCTTCTGTGTGCGTCAGGACGAGCACACCGCGAAGCTCCGGCTGCTGCTGGTGGAACCGGCCGCGCGCGGCCACGGCATCGGCGCCCGGCTGGTCGCCGAGTGCATCGCCTTCGCCCGCGGCGCCGGCTACCGCGCGATGGAACTGTTCACCGTTGATGTGCTGGTCTCCGCCCGGCGGATCTACCAGCACGCCGGCTTCCGCCTCGTCGCCGAGAAGAAGCAGCACCTCTGGGGCGCCGACGTCACCGGCCAGACCTGGCGGTTAGAGTTCGGCCCCTGATGGACCGAACACCTCCGGCTGGTCAGCACCGGTTCCGAGACCCTACGTCGCCGCCCGGCTACGCGAGCGCGGCCGGATCTCGGGCACCCTGAGTCTGGTGGAGCGGCTGCCGGCCTGGGTGAAGTCCGCGAAACATCGCGACGAGGTCCTGCGGACGATCGGCCGGCTGCGCGCATCGCTGCGGGCCTGACCTATTCCCGGGGCAAGCGCCCCATCAAGTAAAACTCGTCATTAGGCACCAGGGCCATCAGGTGGGCCATCCGGTTGGACAGCGCGAACAGGGACGTGACCGCGCCGACGTCCCAGATCTCCTCGTCGGTCAGGCCGGCGTCCCGGGCCGCCTCGATGTCCTCGGCGGTGAACGCGCCCGGATCGACGGCGAGGGTCAGAGCGAGGTCGACGATGGCGCGCTGCCGAGCGCTCAGCTCGACCGACCACGGGTTGGTGGCCACCCGGTCGGCCAGGTGCGGGTCGCGGGCCCGGACCCGCAGGATCGCCCCGTGCGCCACCACGCAGTACGTGCAGTGGTTGGCGCCGGACGTGGCGACCACGACCAGCTCCCGCTCGGCCTTGGTCAGTCCGGTCTCCCGCTCCATCACCGCGTCGTGGTAGTCGCAGAACGCGCGCAACTCGGCGGGACGATGCCCGAGAGCGAGAAACACGTTGGGCACGAACCCGGATTTCTCGGCGATCACGCCGATCCGGTCCCGTAGATCATCAGGTAGTTCGTCCAGCGTCACCGCACCGAACCTGCTCACGTCCTGGCCCATGGTCAGGACCCTAGAACAGGCGGGGGGTCAGCCACGGCCCGTGGGGGCTACAGCCACCATCAGCACGGCCCCCAGAGCTAAGACGAGCATCGCCACTCCGGCGATCATGGCACACCTCCTTCGTCCATAGTGACCGACTTCACCAATGGGACGTATGTAGGAGGGTGCGCGTTGCTTCCCCTTGTGGACAACCAAATTTCGAGCCGGTCTCGACCAGGTGTCGACCGGCTCCACAGGCTGTGCACAGATGCGTCCACAACCTGTGGATACCCGGTCAATCCATGATCATTCCTCAGCTCAAGCGTTGCTTGAGCGCGTCCAGCTCATCCTTGAGCAGCGTGGGCAGCTTCTCGCCGATCTTGGCGAACCACTCCTCGATCAGCGGCAGCTCCGCCCGCCACTCCTCGGCGTCGACCTCCAGGGCCGCCTCGATGTCCGCGCGGGACGCGTCCAGACCGGACAGATCCAGATCGTCGGCGGAGGGCACCCAGCCGATCGGCGTCTCGGTCGCCGCGGCCTTGCCCTCGATCCGCTCGATCGCCCACTTGAGCACCCGCGAGTTCTCGCCGAAGCCCGGCCACAGGAAGCGCTTGTCCTCGCCCCGGCGGAACCAGTTCACGTAGAAGATCTTCGGCAGCTTGGCCGCGTCGGCCTTCTTGCCCATCGCGATCCAGTGCTGGAAGTAGTCCCCGGCGTGGTAGCCGATGAACGGCAGCATGGCCATCGGGTCCCGGCGCACCACGCCGACCTTGCCCTTGGCCGCGGCCGTGGTCTCCGACGACAGCGTCGCGCCCATGAAGGTGCCGTGCTGCCAGTCCCGGGACTCGGTCACCAGCGGGATGGTGGTGGCTCGGCGGCCGCCGAAGAAGATCGCCGAGATCGGCACGCCCTTCGGGTCGTCCCACTCCGGCGCCAGGATCGGGCACTGCGCCATCGGCGTGCAGTACCGCGAGTTCGGGTGCGAGCTGGGCTCGTCCGAGTCCGGCGTCCAGTCCTGCTTCTTCCACGAGGTCAGGTGCGCGGGCGGGTCACCCATGCCCTCCCACCAGATGTCCCCGTCGTCGGTCAGGGCGACGTTGGTGAACAGCGAGTTGCCCTTGGCGATCGTGCGCATCGCGTTGGGGTTGGTGTGCCAGTCGGTGCCGGGGGCCACGCCGAAGAAGCCGAACTCCGGGTTGACCGCGTAGAGCCGGCCGTCCTCACCGAACCGCATCCAGGCGATGTCGTCGCCGAGCGTCTCCACCCGCCAGCCCGGGATGGTCGGCGCCAGCATGGCCAGGTTCGTCTTGCCGCATGCGCTCGGGAACGCGGCGGCGATGTAGTAGACCTTGTTCTCCGGCGAGATCAGCTTCAGGATCAGCATGTGCTCGGCCAGCCAGCCCTGGTCGCGGCCGATCACCGAGGCGATCCGCAGCGAGTAGCACTTCTTGCCGAGCAACGCGTTGCCGCCGTAGCCGGAGCCGTAGCTCCAGATCATCCGCTCCTCGGGGAAGTGGGTGATGTACTTGGTCTCGTTGCACGGCCAGGGAACGTCGGCCTCATCGGCGTCCAGCGGAGCGCCCAGCGAGTGCAGGGCCGGCACGAACTCCCGCTCCTCGCCGCGCTCGTCGAAGAACTGCGCCAGGGCCTTGTCGCCCATCCTGGTCATGATGTGCATGGAGATCACGACGTACTCGGAGTCGGTGATCTCCACGCCGAGCATCGGCTGCTCGGCCGACAGCGGGCCCATGCAGAACGGGATCACGTACATGGTGCGACCGCGCATCGAGCCCCGGTAGAGCTCGGTCATGATCGCCTTCATCTCGCCCGGGTCCATCCAGTTGTTGGTCGGACCGGCGTCGGCGGGGTGCTGCGAGCAGATGAAGGTGCGCTCCTCGACGCGGGCGACGTCGTTGGGGTCGGAGGCGGCCCAGAACGAGTTGGGCTTCTTGGACAACCTGGTCAACGTGCCGGCCTCGACCAGCTTCGTGGTGAGGCGCTCCCACTCGGCGTCCGAGCCGTCGCACCAGACCACCTGGTCCGGCGCCGTCAGCTCGGCCACCTCCTGCACCCACGACACCAGCCGCGAGTGGGTAGTCGGTGCCTGGTCCAAACCAGGAATTGCCACTGCCGTCATCTGCCTCGTCTCCTGACGTTGCACAAAAAGTCATCAAGGACGCCTTCGTCCGGACCGGACTCCAGCGTCCTCATTAACCGAATGGCAAAGTACCCGCCCGTTTACGAGCGGGTTTGCCGCAAGGTGTGGCTAGAGGCTAACCCGTCTATGCGCAGGTAATCGCCGTCGAGGCTGTCAGCTCTCTCACAGGACCGATAAGGGTATCGATTCAGCACTCAGATGCAGCACTCAATAACACGGGATCCCGATACGCGCCTGGCGTACCGGGATCCGCATTGAGAATGTGGTGAGGATTACTTGGCGTCGGCCCACAACTCGTCCGAGCTGGCGTCCGTGCCGCCGGTCGGCCGGGAGTCGGACTCGTAGGTGCCGTCCGGGTTGAGGTGACCCTCCTCGACGACCTTCCAGTCGTCGCCGCCGGTGTTCTCGGCCACAGTCACGTCGCCGTCGGCCTCGATCACCACGGCGGTGTCCGCGGTGCCGTCGTGGTCGGTGTCGGTGAAGGCGTAGGTGGTGCCGTCGTCGTCGGTGACGATCGCGGTGTCCTTGACGCCGTCGCCGTCGGTGTCGTACTCGGCCTCGCCCGCGGTGACCTCGCCGTTGGGCGTGTCCACCGTGATCGTGCCGGAGTCCCGGTCGTCGGTTTCCCGGTCGTTCTTGTCGTCGGTGTCGGAGGCCTGGCGGTCCCGGCCGGAGTCGCCCTCGTCCGCTCCGTCGCCGCTGGGCGTGGGCAGGCTCTTGACGTCCTCCTCCACCCACTCACCGGACGCCTCGTCGTACTCCGCGCCAGCCACCACGTTGCCGTCCTGGTCGAACTCCACCGCGACGTCGGCGGTGCCGTCGCCGTCGGTGTCGGCGAACGCGATGTACCCGTCCTCGGTCTCGACGACGGCCGTGTCGTTGTGGCCGTCCCGGTCGAAGTCCTCGTTCTCCTCGACCTCGTAGCTCTCGCCGTCCATCTCGACGGTCAGCTCGTCGTTGCCGCTGTCGGCCTCGGGCGTGGTGCTGGTGTCGTCACCGTGCTCGTCGACGTACACGGGTCAACCCCCAATCTGTGGCTGATGTCGGCTGGTATGACTGCGCGCTGTTCGGTCCGGTTCCCGAGACATCAAACCCGGTCGCGCACCGACCGGATGCTGGCGAGCAGCTGCTCGGCGCGATCCCGGCCGGAGCCGACCTCGGTCAGCCGCTTGTTTACCACAGCCAGCTGCTTGGAGCGCTCGTTCGTGTCAAGTCGTAGCGCCTTGTCCACCTCGCGCAGCTCCTCCTCGATGCCGGCGATGCGCCGGCCGAGCGCCTCGTCGAGGGCCAGCGACAGCTGCGACTCGGCCTCGATCAGCTGCTCGGCCACCAGCTGGTCCAAAGTGGACCGGGCGTCCGCGATCGACTCGGTCAGCCACTGCTTCATGTGCTGCTTGTCGGCGGTGTGCTTGCGGGTCTTGGCGATCCACCACCCGGCGCCCAGGCCGATCACGATCGTCGGCACCAGCAGGATCGGCGCGGCCATCGCGCCGGCCAGCGGCAGCAGCGCCATCTTCCCGGCGCCGAACCCGCCGCTGACCCCCATGAACACCAGCAGCTTGTCCTCGGCGGTCGGCGGTCGCTTGTCGGCCGGCCGCAGCACGATCGGCGAGGAGCCGGCCCGAGCGAACTGCGCCCGGATCACGTCCAGCTCATCGGCCTGGAACAGCTCGCCGAGCACCGTCTCGGTCACCTGGTTGAGCCGGTGGCTCACGCTCGCGCTGAGCCGCGCGGACACCATCTGCAGCGCCGTGTCCACCTGGGCGGGCAGTTCGCGCAACCGGTCCTTGTCGGCCGCGTCGATCGCCTGCCGAAACCACGACTGCACGTCCCGCATCTGCCGGCTGATCTCGTGGTTGTTCTCCACCCGGGTGCGCTGCACCTCGCTGCGCAGCCGGACCTGCCAGCCCTTGGTGGACGACCGGCGGTCGGCGGTGAGCTCGTCCTTGCGGGCCCGCAGCGTCTCCGCCTCGGCCTCGCCGGTGGACAGCGCGCGCCGCTCGGCCTCCAGCCGGACCCGCAGCGCACCCAGCGTGGTGGACAGCGCGCGCAGGGTGTTCGCCTCGGACAGCATGATCGACCGGCCGACCAGCAGGTCCTGCATCGCGGTGCGCAGCGCCCCGACCCCGGACTGCTCGCGCAGCATCGCGGCGGCGTCCGGGTTGGGCGCCTTGCCGGCCAGCTCCCACATCCGCGCCGACACCGGATGGAACCGGGCGCCGGCGAACCGGGGGGCGTGCTCGGCGAGCAGTGCCTGGTCGGCCTCGAGCACCTGCCGCCAGCCCCGGTACTGGTCCACTTTGGACAGCGCGAACAGCACCGTCTCCACCCGTTCGCCTACGCCGGCGAGGAAGTTCAGCTCACCCACGGTGAACGGGGCGGACGCGTCGACCACGAACAGCAGCGCGGTGGCCGAGGCGGCCGCCTCCCGGGCCAGCTCGCCATGGATCGAGTCCAGCCCGCCGACACCCGGAGTGTCCACTATGGACAGCTTGCTGAGCAGTTCCACCGGGCCGTCCACCTCGACGTAGCGCGGCGGCAGCTCACCGGCCGGCAGGTCGTGCGCGGCGGACACCCAGCTGATCAGCTCGGCCAGGTCGATCGGAACCGGCGCCAACTGGCCCGGGTAGCAGGCGCGGGCCTCCCACTGCGGCGCGTGGCCGAACACCAGGTACGTCGCGGTGGCCACCTCGGCATCGACCGGGGACAGCCCCGGGTGCCCGATCAAGGCGTTGACCAGCGAGCTCTTCCCGCGGTTGGTTTCCCCCACCACGACCGCCGCCGGGTTCTTCCGCCGCCGGGCCCGGATCTCCTCGACCCAGCGGGCCGAGTCCGGGTCGGCGTCCCGGATCAGCGTGAGCAGCTTCTCCCGGGCCTGCGCCACCTGCTTGGGCAGCGAGGCCTGGGCGGCGGCCGGAGCCGTGGTCATGGAGCCGTCCGGTTGTAGACCGTCACGACCGGCGCGCGCAGCACCTCACCCCGGTCGCTGAACCCGACCACCTCGGTCTCGGCGACCACTCCGTTGAGCGCCTCGTCCTCGGTGGCCACGGTGCCGCCGGCCTCGTGCTGGGCCGGGTCGAACCGCTGACCGTCCGGCCGCAGCGCGGTCACCCCGACCGCAGCGAGGCCCTCCTCGATCCGCTCGGCCACCCCGGAGCTGCGCGCCCGGTCCAGCGCGTACATGCATAACTGCACCAACGACTTCCGCTCCGCGAGCGCCCGGCCGGCCGCCGCCTCGGCCGCGCCGTCCCGCCCGTTCGGCGCCGCGGCCCGGGCGCCCGGGTCCAGGTCCGCGCCGGCGATCACACCATCGGCGGCGATCCCGCCGCCCGGCTGCTCCGCGCCGGCCCGCACCGCGTCGGCGATCACGCTCGCCTTCACCTCGATGGTGGACTCGGCCGGGTCGTCGTCCGGCTTGCCCCGCTTGAACCAGGAAGGCATCCAGGCTCACCCCCGCTCTCTCACTCTGCCCGAAGCTGCTGCCAGATCAGGAAGTATGCGCGGTGCACCACGTGCGCCACGCGACTTTGCGCAGGTGTCGCGCCGAACGAGGCGAACGAACGCCACCACCCGGCCCGCTCCAGTGCGAACGCAGCCAGCTCCCGCTGCGGCCGGCCGGACATGCCCAGCTGGTCGCCGATGTCGGCATGGCTGCCCACCCGGAGCACCTCCTCGGCGAGATCCTCCGGCATCGCCACCGCACCGGAGGTGACCAGGGTCAACGCCTCCAGCAGCCGCAGCTGGTGCGCCTCGGGCTTGGCCAGCAGCACCTCGATGGCGTCGTGCACGCGCTGCCGCTCGCCCGGATCGCCGGAGGCGTGGGCGAGCGCGGTCACCGAGGCCAGCGCGGCGGCCGCCTTGATCCCGTCGGCCCGGGCCCGGAACACCGCGTCCAGCCGGTTGCGCACCCCGGCGAGGCCGGAGGCGTCCAGCAGCCGGCGGCGCAACGCGCCCGCGGTCAGCTCCGGCTCGGCCCGCAGCGCCTCGACCGCCGTGCGCACGCCGTAGAGGTCCAGCTTCTCCAGCAGCCGCACCCGGGTACCGGTCGGCACCTCACATTCCCAGGTGGTGAAGATGTCGGCCGAGAGCAGCATGGTCTCCCAGGTGGCATCGTCCAGTTGGGACAGTTGGCGCAGCGCGTCGGCGTCGGCCGAGGTGAACCCGCCGGACTCGGCGGACTCGGCCAGCAGGCCGATCACCGGGATGACGTCGGCCACCCGCGGCTTGAGGGTCTGGGCCTGGCGCTCGGCCAGCAGGGTGGCGGCCCGCCAGACGTCACCGTCCGAACCGGACACCGACTCGGGTGCGATGGTGTCCGCCTTGTTCAGCACCGCGATCGCGTTCACCGGACCGGCTTCCCGGCTGGCCGTCGCCGCGGTGAACGCGGCCAGCGCCTGCTGGTCGTCGGCGCGCACGCCCTGGGTGACCACGTACAGCACGGCCTCGGCGCCGGCCACCGCGCTGCGCGAGGTGTGGTCCAGCTCGTCGGTGCCGGCGCCGTCCTCGGCTTCGTCCGGCTCCTCGTCCTTGCGGTGCCGGGCCGCGCCGAGCAACTGCTCGGTACGGCGCACCGAGGCGGCGTCCAGGGAGCCGAGGCCCGGGGTGTCGATGACGGTGAGGTCGCGCAGCACCGCGTTGGTCAGGTAGGCCTCCAGGTGCGAGACCGCCTCGAAGTCGACCTCGAGGTCACTGGGAATCACCCCGCCGGAGTCGAACGGCAGCACCTGCTTGCGCCCGTCGTGGAACACCACCTCGACCCGGTCGACGGTGCCGTACTGGAACCGGGTGACCAGCCGGGTGCACTCGCCCACGTCCGTCGGCGCCACCCGGCGCCCGATCAGCGCGTTCACCAGCGTCGACTTGCCCGATTTGATCCGTCCGGCGACGGCGACCTGGAGCGGCGCGGACAGCCGGCGCAACACCTCCCGGAAGCCGGCCGCCGTGCGCGCGGAGACCTGCGGCTGCAGCCGGTGGCAGAGGTGGGCGACCGCGGCGGACAACGGCCCGGCCACGTGCTGCTGCTCGGTCGCCGTGGTCACGCTCCAAATCGTGCCATGCCCTGCCCTTTCATTGGACCGGTAGTGGTTTTCCCACGTAGCGCGACGGGTACCCCGGTGCCGGGTTACCTCGGAAGGGACGGTGGTGGGCGCGTGGACACCAACAGCTACGTGATGTTCCTGATCATCGGTGTGGTCCTCGTCGGGCTGGACGCGGCGATCGTGTACCGCAGCGGCCGGGCCTACCTGGACGAGGCGTACCGAGACCCGAGAGGCGCGCGGTCGATGGTGCAGCTGGTCACCATGCTGTTCGTGCTGATCGTGCTCGGTGTGCTCGCGTTGATCTCCACGATCGACATCGACACCGGCAACGCCGTGCAGAACGTCGTGGTCAAGCTCGGCGTGGTGCTGCTGGTGCTGGCCGCCGCGCACGCCGCGACGATCTCGATCCTGTCGCACCTGCGGGACCGGCTCCGGGGCGAACATCTGGAGGACGAGCTGCTCACCGGCGGCGCCCCCACCCCACCCAACGGGATCGTGCCGGGCGTGACCCCCGCCATGCCGGGCGTGACCACCGCCCCGGTGGTCGACGAGTACCCCAACCGGCACCCGGCGGTCAGCCCGCCGATCGAGGAGCAGCAGAACCCCTACCCGACCACGTAGCCGTGCTCGTACGCCGCGATCACCGCGGCCACGGCCTGGCGCACGTCCGCGCCGGCCGCCCGGGCCGTCACCGCGTACGCGGTGGCGGCCTCGGCCACGTCGACCGGTAGCGGGCCGGGAGTCAACACCTGGGCGGATCCCGGCTCACCCCGCAGGACGACGTGCGCCGAGCCGGGCGTGCCTACGCTGATCAGGTGCGGCGGTTGAGTCTGTGGCTGAAGGCGCACCCGATGGTCGGCGACAGCATGCTCGCCATCGGGTTTGCGCTGTTCGACCTGCTGATCTACGTCGCCAGGGTCGTGTCGGGCACCAGTGAGATCGACCCGTGGGTGGCGGTTCCGCTCATCGTGATCACCGTGCTGCCGCTGGTGCTGCGCCGCAGGCGGCCGGTGCTCGCCGCCTACCTGCTGCTGGTCCTGGGCACCCCGCACGCCGTCTTCGAGCTGGGCGTGGCCAGCCTCGCCACGGTCTGCATCGCGCTCTACACGCTGCTCGCCTACGTCGGCCGCCGCCCGGCGCTGCTCTACCTGATCGCCAACCTGGTGTTCGGCGGCGTCTGGATACCGCTGCAGACCGACTCCACCACGATGCTGGTGTTCACCGTGGTGCTCGGCGCGGTCTGCTTCGCGTTCTGCTGGCTGCTCGGCGAGTTCGTCGGGGCCCGCCGGGCGTACCAGGCCGAGGTCGAGGCCCGGCTGCACCTGCTGGAGACCGAGCGGGACCAGCAGGCCCGGATCGCCGTCGCCGACGAACGCGCCCGGATCGCCCGCGAGCTGCACGATGTGGTCGCGCACGCGGTGAGCGTGATCGTGGTGCAGGCCGACGGCGCCGCGTACTCGGTGCGCACCGCGCCGGAGGTCGCCGAGCGGGCCGTGAAGACGATCGCGACGACCGGCCGGGAGGCGCTCACCGAACTGCGCCGGCTGCTCGGGGTGCTGCGCAGCGACGAGACCCGGCAGGAGCGCACCCCGCAACCGGGCGCGCAGTCGCTGTCCGAGCTCGCCGACCGGGTCCGGGCGGTCGGCCTGCCGGTCCGGCTCGAACTGGTCGGGGCGATCGACGACCTGCCGGCCGGCGTGGGCCTCGGCCTGTACCGGATCGTGCAGGAGGCGTTGACCAACTCACTCAAGCACGCCGGCCCCGGCGCCTCGGCCATCGTCGCGGTGCACCGCGGGCCGGACCGGGTGGAGCTGGACGTGTGCGACAACGGGGTGGCCAGCAGCCGGGCCCTGGCCGGGCTCTCCGGCGGCAACGGCCTGATCGGCATGCGCGAGCGGGCGCACGTGTTCGGCGGCTCGCTGGAGGCCGGGCCGAACCCGGCAGGCGGCTGGCGGGTCCGCGCGGTGTTGCCGTTCGAAGCGGGCTGACGGCTACGGTGACGACGTGACGGGGGCGGACGTGATCAGGGTGGTGCTGGTCGACGATCAGGAGCTGATGCGGGTCGGGTTCCGGATGGTGCTCGGCGCGCAGCCGGACATGGAGGTCGTCGGCGAGGCCGGCAACGGCCGCGACGCGGTGGCGCTGGTCGAGACCGTGCGCCCGGACGTGGTGCTGATGGACGTGCGCATGCCGGTGCTGGACGGGGTCGAGGCCACCCGGCTGATCACCGAGCGGAGCCTGTCCCGGGTGCTCGTGATGACCACCTTCGACCTCGACGAGTACGCCCTGTCGGCGTTGCGCAACGGAGCCAGCGGCTTCCTGCTCAAGGACACCCCGCCGGACCATCTGGTGTCCGCGCTGCGCTCGGTCGCCAGCGGCGACGCGGTGGTCTCACCCAGCGTCACCCGCCGGTTGCTGGACCGGTTCCTCGGGTCGGCCGGCGGGCAGCTGCGCGACGCGACCATGCTCGACGCGCTCACCGAGCGGGAGCGTGAGGTCCTGCTGCTGATCGCCCAGGGACTGTCCAACACCGAGATCGCCCGCAAGCTCTTCCTGTCCGAGGCGACGGTCAAGACGCACGTCGGCCGGGTGCTGTCCAAACTGGAGCTGCGGGACCGGGTGCAGGCCGTCGTACTGGCCTACGAGACCGGTCTGGTCCGTCCCGGCGACTCCTGATCCCCCATACCCCTGGGTCGGTTTTTCAGGGTCGCCTCAGGGTCCTCACTGATCGCATTCGACCTCAGGCTGATGGACCCTACGTCTACAAGCTGATCTCAACTGTCGACCTCAGGCCGACGTGCGCAGACCCGGCGCGGCGACAGCATGTGAACACGTCAGCTCACCAGAGGGGAAGAAGCCATGATCGAGGCAGTAGGCCTCACCAAACGATACGGACGGACGGTGGCCGTCGACGATCTGTCGTTCACCGTCGCATCCGGACGCGTGACCGGGTTCCTCGGGCCGAACGGCGCCGGCAAGTCGACCACCATGCGGATGATCCTGGGGCTGGACGCGCCCACCGCGGGCGAGGTCCGCATCGACGGCAAGCGCTACCGGGACCTGCACGAGCCACTGCGGATGGTCGGCGCGCTGCTCGACGCCAAGTGGGTGCACCCCAACCGCTCCGCCCGCGCGCACCTGCGCTGGCTGGCCCGGTCCAACGGCCTGCCCGCCCGGCGGGTGGACGAGGTGCTCGACCTGGTCGGCCTGAGCGATGTGGCCGGCCGGCGCGCCGGCGGGTTCTCGCTCGGCATGTCGCAGCGGCTGGGCATCGCCGCGGCGCTGCTCGGCGACCCGCAGGTGCTGCTGTTCGACGAGCCGGTCAACGGCCTGGACCCGGAGGGCATCCTGTGGATCCGCCGGTTCATGCACCGGCTGGCCGACGAGGGCCGCACGGTGTTCGTCTCCAGCCACCTGCTCTCCGAGATGGCGCTCACCGCGCAGGAGCTGGTCGTGATCGGCCGGGGCAAGCTGATCTCGCAGAGCAGCACCGAGGATTTCGTCGCGCACGCGACCGAGAGCACGGTGCTGGTGCGCAGCCCGCAACTGGCCGCTCTGCGCACGGTGCTCGGCCGGGAGGGCGTGCAGGTCCGGGACGAGGGCGAGAGCCTGGTCGTGTCCGGAATGGACAGTGCGCAGATCGGCGAGCTGGCCGCGGCCAACGGCGCCGTGCTGCACGAGCTCAGCCCGCAGCGCGGCTCGCTCGAGGAGGCGTTCATCCAGCTGACCGGCGACTCGGTCGAGTACCACGCCGGCCTGGACGCCACCCCGTCCGAACTCGTCACCAGTGGGGATGTGACCCGATGACTCTGCTCGCCGTCGAACGAATCAAGCTGTTCACCACGCGCTCGCCGCTGTGGTGCACGCTGCTCGCCCTCGGGCTCACCGTCGGATTCGCCGCGCTGATCGCCGGCGTCGACTCGGAGAGCCCGGTGACCGTCGCCAGCACCCAGTTCGGCTACAACTTCGGGCTGGTCGTGGTGATGGTGATGGCCACGCTCGCGATCACCACGGAGTACCGGTTCTCCACGATCCGGGCCACCTTCCAGGCCATCCCGAACCGCAGTGCCGTGCTGGTGGCCAAGACCGCCGTGGTGGCGCTGGTCTCCGGGCTGATCGGGCTGGCCGCCGCGTTCGGCTCGCTGGCCATCTCCAAGCTGGTTCAGCCGAACGCGGACCTGGCGCTGAACACCGCCTTCGAGTGGCGGACGGTGGCCGGCGTGAGCCTGGTCTACGCGGTCTCCGCGGTGATCGCGGTGGCGGTCGGGACGCTGATCCGGCACTCCGCCGGCGCCATCTCGCTGCTGCTGATCTGGGTCATGCTGGTGGAGAGCCTGGTCGCGCTGATCCCGAAGGTCGGTGACGACATCCAGAAGTGGATGCCGTTCTACGTCGCCAACCGGTTCCTGACCGGCAACCCGGACCTGACCAACCGGCCGATCGAGGAGGGCCCGCCGCCGTCCGAATCGGTGCTGACCCCGTGGTGGGCGCTGGCCTACTTCGCCGGAATCGCGCTGGCCTGCCTGCTGACCGCGTTGTTCGTGACCAACAGGCGCGACGCCTAGAGACGGCGGTTGGGGACCGCTGCCGGGGGACGGACCCGGGCCACCGACGGGGGGTGGCCCGGGTTCGTGTCGTTCACCACGATTCTTTGGGGCCGTGTTTTGTACAGCAGACCCACGGGTAAAAGCTACGTTAAGCTGTTGTGATCCTGACCACACCACGGGGACAGGGGTGCGCGGAACCCGGTCATATCGGATGGTGACGGTCAGCGAACGGTGTGTGGGAGCTGAATTTTGCCGGTGGTTGACGCCAGCTCGTCCCGGGACCTCGCCCTGACGGGCGACACCTACAGCAGCGGCGAGGAGCTGCGGGTCGAACCCACGATCGCGCTCGAATGGTCGCAGGCCATCGAGCAGTGGGGCAGCGAGCGGGCGAAGAGCCCGGCCGAGGCCCGGGGCGCCTGGCTGCACCGGGCGCCTGAACAGCAGGTGCTCAACTTCTACCTGTCCGCCCGCGAGTTCGACCCGCACCTGCCGGCGCCCTGGTGGCTGCGTGCCCTGGCCGCCGGGGACATCCGGTCGCGCACCGACGGCTTCTCGGTCGAGGACCGGGTGGCCAAGATGCTGGCCACCCGTCCGGGGTGGGTGTTCGTCCCGTGGGCGGCCGAGGGCGACTCCGGCTTCTGGGAGTACATGCCCTCGGAACGCGCCCTGACCGTGCCCGGGGTGCCGACCACGCTGACCCTGACCCACCGGCATGGCGGCTGGCTGGACGTGATCCCGGCGCACGCCGGCTCCCCGCCGAGCCCGATCCCGGTGCAGGGTCTGGCCGACCTCCGGGCGAACCTCGCCCGGCTGGAGTCGCTGCCGCCCGCCTAACATTCCGCGGGTGAGCCAACGGACCGTCGTGAGTTTCGTCCACCGTGGGCGGCGAATGACCTCCGGGCAGGCCCGGGCGTGGCAGCGGAACTGGGAGCGGATGGGCCGCGACCTCGCCGAACTGCCGCCCGGCCCGCTGGACACCGACGCCTGGTTCGGCCGGTCCGCGCCGCTGGTGCTGGAGATCGGATCGGGCATGGGGGAGACCACCGCCCGGCTGGCCGCCGCCGAGCCGGAGGTCAACTACCTGGCCGTCGAGGTCTACCAGCCCGGCCTCGCGCAGCTCATGATGCGCGCCGAGGCCGGCGGGATCGACAACCTGCGCCTGGTCCGTGGCGACGCCGTGGTGCTGCTGGCCGAACACCTGGCCCCGGGCTCGCTGACCGAGGTGCGCATCTTCTTCCCCGACCCGTGGCCGAAGACCAAGCACCACAAGCGCCGGCTGGTCCAGCCCGGCTTCGTGGCCCTGGTGGCCGACCGGCTGCGCCCGGGCGGCCGGTTGCGGCTGGCTACCGACTGGGCGCCCTACGCCGAGCAGATGCTGGAGGTCTGCCAGGCCGAACCGGCCCTGCGCAACCCGCACCCGGACTACGCCCCGCGCCCGGAATGGCGCAGTGTCACCAAGTTCGAGGACCGCGCCAACACCGCCGGCCGGCCAAGCCACGACCTCGAGTTCGAGCGCCTCGGTTAGGGCCTGCCCCGCAGAGGTTGTGGGAAAGTCCCGTGCCCGACCAACCGCACCTCAGGGGACCGTGACGGCGCCCAGCCACAATCCGCCCGAAATCGGTACCGTTCGCCGGAACGCGACGACCGCATTGAAATCCGGGGAGGCGGAAATGTCTTACCGTCTGCGGGCACCGGTCGTGCTGCCCTGCGATCCGGAGTGTTCGGTGCTGCGTGACGCCGTGCTGGACATCGACGAGCGGGGCCGGATCGGCTACGTCGGGCCGGCCGCGGCGGCGCCGGAGAGCCCGGCCACCGTCCTGGACTGCTCCGGGATCCTGTTGCCGGGCCTGGTGAACGCGCACGCGCACAGCCCGATGACGGTGCTCCGCGGGATGGGCGGTGACCTGCCGCTGCTGCGCTGGCTGCACGAGGTGATCTGGCCGGCCGAGGCCCGGCTGAGGCCGGCCGACATCGGGGCCGGGATGCTGCTCGGATCGGTGGAGATGCTGCGCGCCGGGGTCACCACGAGCACCGAGATGTACTTCCACGGCGAGGAGCTGGCCGGGGCGGTGCTGGCCTCCGGCGCCCGGCTGGTGGCCACCATGGGGATCATCGACGCGCCGGGCTGGGACTGGGAGGCGATGCTCGCCGGGGTGGACGCCTGGATCGACGCGGACGGGCTGCGCAGCGGGCCGGGTGAGCGGATCGAGGTCGGGTACGGGCCGCACTCGGCCTACACGCTGCCGCCGCACGCCCTGACCAGGGTCGGTGAGGCGGCCCGGGCACGCGGCGCCCTGGTGCACATCCACGTGGCCGAGTCGGCAGGCGAGGACGCCACCCAGCGCGAGCGGTACGGGTCGGTGCCGGCCATGCTCGAGCAGCTCGGCCTGCTCGGCGGCCGGGTGCTGGCCGCGCACGCGGTGCACCTGTCCGACGCCGACATCGCCACCTTCGCCGCGGCCGGGGTGGCGGTGGCGCACTGCCCCGGCTCCAACGCGAAGCTGGCCTCGGGCATCGCCCGGCTGCGCGACCTGCGCGCCGCCGGTGTCCACATCGGACTGGGCACCGACGGTCCGGCCAGCAACGACGACCTCGACCTGTGGGAGGACATGCGGCTGGCGGCCATGCTCGCCCGGCTGTCCACCATGGACTCCAGTGCGCTCGGCGCGGCCGACGTGCTGCTGCTGGCCACCCGCGGCGGCGCCGAGGCGTTGGGCCGCGACGACATCGGCGCGCTGGAGCCGGGCCGGTGGGCCGACCTGGTGCACGTCGACGTGGACGATCCGGCCTTCTCCGCCGGCCTGGACGTGCCGGACGAGCACCTGCTGGCCAACCTGGTCTGGGCCACCGGATCCCGGCGGGTCCGCGACGTCTGGGTGGCCGGCGAGCGGGTCGTCGAGGCCGGCGAGCCGACCCGGGTGGACCGCGCCGAGGTGCAGCGGGCGGCGGGCGCGGTGACCCGCCGCCTGATCAAGGCCTGACCTACCTACTCGCCGATCAGACCGGGGCCGTACCGGCCCGGCTTGAACACCGCGACGACGGCGGGTCTCGGCTGGTTCGTGCCGCCGTCCGGCCAGTGTGAGGTGGGCGCCGCGATCGTGCCGCCCTCACCCGGATGCTGCACCGACACCAGCACGAACCGGTCCCGCACCACCGGCCCGCAGGTCTCCGCGGCGGGCGGGACGGTGAGGAACTGCTTGACGTGCCCGCGTTCCCGCCCGGCCAACGGCACCGCGAACAGCCCGTCGTTGGCGCCCAGCGCGTTGCCGTCGGTGGACACCCAGAGGTTGCCGTAGCTGTCGAAGGCCACGTTGTCCGGACAGGAGATCGGGCTCACCTGGGTCTTGTCGAAGCCGCCGAAGTAGGTGTCCGGCGCGTTCGGGTCCCCGCAGACCAGCAGCAGCCGCCAGGCGAACCGGGTGCCGGTGTGGTCGCCGCGCCGCTCCTCGATCTCCAGCACGTGTCCGTGCCGGTTGACGTTGCGCGGGTTGGCCTCGTCGGCCGGCGGCTGGGTCGGCGACGCGCCGCGGTTGGTGTTGTTGGTCAGTGCCGCGTAGATCCGGCCGTTGTGCGGGTTGGGCTGCACGTCCTCCGGGCGGTCCATCTTGGTGGCGCCGACGGCGTCCGCGGCCAGCCTGGCGTAGACGTACACCTCTTCGGCGGTGAAACCCGGCACGAACGAGGTGTCGTTGTGCGCCAAGGGGATCCACTCGCCGCTGCCGTCGAACTCCCCGTCGGAGGGCAACGTGCCGGTGCCGTTGATCTCGGCGGGCGGGCTGTCCCCGGTGAACCGCGCGACGTAGAGCGTGCCGGAGTCGAGCAGCCGCTTGTTGTGCTCCCGGTCGCGCCGGCTGTTCCCGTGCCGCATCCGCTCGTCGGAGACGAACTTGTACATGTAGTCGAACCGCTCGTCGTCGCCCAGGTAGGCCACGACCCGGCCGTCCCTGGCCACCTGGACGGCGGCGCCCTCGTGCTTGAACCGGCCGAGGGCGGTGTGCTTGACCGGCGGCTCGTCCGGCGCGTACGGGTCGACCTCGACGATCCAGCCGAACCGGTTGGCCTCGTTGGGTTCCTGGGCCAGATCCCAGCGCCGGTCGAACCGCTCCCACTTGCGTTCGCTCGCGCCGGTGGGGAAGCCGTACCTCGCCAGCCGGGCCCGGGTCACCGGGTCGGCCACCTGACCGGCGTTGGCGAAGTACTGGTTGATGTTCTCCTCGCCGGAGAGCATGGTGCCCCACGGGGTGAGGCTGCCGGCGCAGTTGTTCATCGTGCCCAGCACGGTGGTCCCGGCGGGGTCGGCGGTGGTGCGCAGCAGCGCCGAGCCTGCGGCCGGGCCGCGCACGGTGAACGGGCTGTGCAGGGTGATCCGCCGGTTGTACCGGCGGTCGACGACCGCGCGCAGCTCGCCGGAGCGCTGCTGCTCGACCACCACGACCGACATTCCGTGCGCCGCCCAGGAGATCCGCACCTGCTCCTCGGTCGGGTTGGCCGGGTCGTAGCCGGCGAACAGCATCGGCTCGGTGACGTACTCGTGGTTGTTCACCATGAGATGGCGGCCGGGTGAGAGCGGGGTGAGCTCGCAGAAGTCGTTGTTGAAGCCGAACTGCCTGGCCTGCGCGGCCGCGCTCTGGTTGGCGAAGTCGAACGCCGGGGCGCCCGGCAGCACCGGGTCGCCCCACCGGATCACGATGTTCTGCCGGTAGCCGTCCGGGATCACCACCCGGTCCTCCCGGTTGGGCGGCACCGGGGTGAAGTTGACGCCGCGCGGGCGGTGGCCGCTCCGGGCCGGCTCCGCGGCGGCCGGTCCGGCCAGGGCGCTCACCCCGGCTCCGGCGACCGCGAGCACCGCGCCCGCCTTGAGCACGCCGCGCCGGCTGACGATGGCACTGACCACATCGCCGAAGTAGGTGTTGTCCGAGGTGTTGGGCGCCTCGTGGGCGCAGGCGTTGCCGCACCGGTACTGGCAGGTCATCGGCTGACGGCCGAACGGGTGGGTGGGCAGCAGTGGCAGCAACCGGCCGGGCTCGTTGGGGGACACCTGTGCCTCCGGAAAAGATCGGGAATCCGCGTCCCGACGCTAGGAGCCGGTGCCGAGCCACACAAGGCGACCAGGTGAATACCCGACGAATTGCTCGGAACCGACTAGGTGATTCCGGCGCTCACCACTTCGCCGGCACTGTCCTTGGCGGTGAAGCAGAAACCCTCGTAGCCGGCGGGGAAGTCGGCCACGTAGAGCACCAGCGCGTCGGTCCGGGCGAGTTCGGTGACCGCGGCCGGCGTGCCGTCGCCCGCGCACACGTCCAGCGTGGCGACCTGCGGCACGGTGAGGAACAGCAACTTTCCGGGCATCGGCCCGATCACCGGGACGGTGGCGGCCCGAACCGCCCGGGACTCCAGTTTTCCGCCACCGCGCAGCGGGGCACAGTCCGGCGGGGGCGCGGGCGGGTCGTTCGGGGTGGGAGCCGCCGAGTTGATCGGGGCGATCACCACACACACCCGGGGCAGTTCGCGGCTCAGATCCACGAACGTGCTGGCCCGCCAGTGCGTGTTGCCGACGGTGAACACGCCGAGGTCGAACGGGCCGCGATCCACCGAAGCATCGGGATACACCGGCGCGCCGAACCCGGACGGGTTGGCGCTCGCGGTCGCCGGGCTGGACTGCCCCGACTCCGCGGTCCGGTTCGACCGGGCCAGGACGGACCCGATCAGCAGGGCGGCGACGACCACCGCGACGGACGCGACGGCGAGCACCGGCCGGCGATCGGGCTGGGGGCGGGCGGTCAGCCGGCGGCGGTGCTCGGCCCAGGCATCCTCGCTGGGCGGTACCCGCTCGGCCAGCTCGGCAAGCCCCGCCCGGAGGCGGTCCTCGGACTCGGTCATCGCGGTCCACCGCCTCGCACGGGACTCACAGTTCGCTCCTCGTCCGGCCACTCCCGGCGCAGCCGCGCCAGCGCGTGGTGGATGGTCGCCTTGACGGTGCCGACCGCGATGCCGAGCGTGTCGGCGATCTCCACGTGGTCCAGGTCGAGCCAGTAGCGCAGGACCAGCACGTGCCGCTGCCGCTGGGTCAGCGTGGCCAGGGCCACGCGCAGCGACCCGTGCTCCAGCCGGTCCAGCACCGCCGCCTCG
>NZ_DASTBH010000571.1:0-4155 GCF_035712165.1 Actinophytocola sp.
CCGGACAAGACCACAATGGTCCCCGGGTACCTGCCCGACCGGTACGTCGGCCAGGACTGTGTGCGCCGGATGACCGACGAGTTCTGGCGCCGGCTCACCTCCGAGGGCTTCGTGCTGGACCTGCGGTCGGCACTGCGCACCTGGGCCGAGCGCATCGGACGGCCGGTGTACCCGCCGCTGGACGCGCACTGGGGCGACGAGGGCGGCCTGGTCATGGCCCAGGCCATGGCCGAGGAGCTCCGGCCCGGGATCAGCGACAGCTGGGTGATCAGCCCCGGCGCGCCCTGGCTGGTGCCCGGTGACCTGCCGCCGCTGATCGGCCGCAAGGGCGACATCTCCGGGCGGTACTACGCGATCTCGCCGGGCGGTCTGGCGGACCAGACCCGGAACCTGCCCTCGGACTTCACCCACCCAATGCAGCTGAACACCGCCTCCGGGCCGGGCACGATCGCCGAACCCGTCGGTCTGCTCGCCGATTCGTTCACCATTCGGGCGCTGCGCTACCTGGCCGCCGCGTTCAGCGACCTCACGGTGCTGCACTACAAGAACTCGGAGCAGGACCGGGGCCGGGAGGCCGGCGAGATGCTGGCGTCCAAGGATGTCGTGGCCGTGGAGCTGGTGGAGCGCACAGTGGTGTCCGGCAACAGCGTGATGCTCAAGCCGGACGTGGTCGACGGAATCGTCTCGGTGCTGTCCCAGCGCCCACGCCGGTAGCCCGGACCGGCTGGAATACACTCCGGCCGACTGGCGGGAAGCATCGCCGCCGCGACCGGATGGGACTGGAATGTCGGACGCCCACCTGGCCGATGCGCTGGCCAGGCTCGACGCGCACAAGAACCTGAACCTGCCGCTGCGCCGGGGCGACCTGCTCGGCCGGCTGGCCGTTCGGTTTCTCTGGCGCCGCGTGCTCAAGTGGCAGGTGGAGACGAACCTGGCCACCCGCGACGCGATCTCCAGTGTGCGGGACATCACCGCCGGGCAGCGGGTCAAGCTCGACCCGCTCGCTGCCAACCTCGGCGACGGCGCCGGGCTGGTCACCGCCGAACAGCTGCATCGCGAGCTGAACACGCTGCGGCAGAGTGACCAGAACCTCATGGCCGGCCTCAACCAGCGGATCTACTCGGCGATCGGCGGGCTGCGGACCGAGCTGGGCGATCTTCGGCTGCGCCTGGCCGAGAAGCAGGAGGAGACCGACGACGTCGCGCAGCGGCTGGCGGCGCTGGACCGCCAGTTGGCGGCGCTGGTCGCCGGCACCCGGGACCTGCGCACCCGGCACGCGCACCTCGACCTGCTCATCGACAAGCTGCGGGCCGAGCCGGACCGGGCCGTCCAGGCCACGGTCGCCGCGCTGCCCAACCGGGACGCGTTCCTCGAGCTGGCGATCGCCGAGCTGCTCGATGGACCGCTGGAGCCGGCCCGGGCGCGCCGGATGCGCTACCTGCCCCTCGTCGAGCAGGCGGTCGGCGACCGGCGCACCGGCGACGTGTTCGACATGTCCCCCGGCCGGGGCGAGTGGCTGGAGGCGCTGCGCACCGCCGGTGTCCCGGTCCGGTCGGCCTCGGAGAACCCGTACGTGGTTCGGCACTGCGCCACCCTGGGTTTCGACCTGACCGAGCGCGATCCACTGGACGTGCTGGCCGATGCCGACCACCGGACCCTGGCCGCGATCACCGCGCACCGGTTCGTGGAGCGGCTCGAGGTGAGCTCGGTGACCCGGTTCGTCGAGCTGGCCGCCGCCACCCTGCGACCCGGCGGGGTGCTCGTGGTCGAGACCCCGCACCCCGGCGGTGCGGCCGCCGCGGACTTCCACCTCGATCCGTTCGCCCGGCAGCCCGTGCATCCCGAGCTGTTGCGGTTCCTCGCGGACTCGGCCGGCTTCGCCGGCACCGAGATCCGCTACCTCGACGACGGCCCGCTCGCCGACTGGCGGACCGGGGCGGTCGACCCGGCCACGGTCCGGGCCGACCGGTACTGCCTGATCGCCTGGCGGTGAGCGGACCCGAGATGCGATACGCCTTCTGGACCCCGCTGCCCCCGGAACGCAGCGGCATCGCCGACTACGCCTACCAACTGCTCGCGGAGCTGGGTATGCACGCGGAGGTGGTGGCGGTCAGCCGCAACCCGGCGACGGCGAGCCCGCCGCCCGGGATCGCGGTGGTCCGGCCCGAGACGGCCGCCAGGCCCGGGGTGCTGCCCGTGTACCAGATGGGCAACCACGCCGGCGCCCACGCGTGGATCTACCGGCAGGCGCTCGCCGACCCCGGCATGCTCGTGCTGCACGACACGTCCCTGCTCGGCTTCCACTTCCAGCACCTCGGCGGCATCGCGGCGGAGCGGTTTCGCCGGGAGGTCGATTTCGCGCACGGACCGATCTGGGGCGACCCGCACGACCCGGCGCTGTACGAGGGGTGGCCGGCGCTCGAGGTGGACGGGGTCAAGACGCTGGACGGCTCGACCCTGCGGCTGGAGCGCCGGCTCGTCGAAGCCAGTCTCGGCGTGATCGTGCACGACCCTTACTCGGCGCAATGGCTTCGGGCGCGCTACCCGGACCGGCCGGTGCACGTGGTACCGCACGGCGTGGCCACCACGGCGGAGCAGGGGCCGGCCACGGTGCGGGCCGACCTCGGCTGGCAGGACGACCATCTGGTGTTCGGGATCTACGGCGGCTTCAACCCGATCAAGCGCATGCTGGTGGCCGTGCTGGCGTTCGCCCAGATCAGGCGGCATTGGCCGACCGCTCGCCTGATCATCGCCGGGCACCTGGACTATCCGGAGGTGCTCGCCGAGGTGCGGCGCACCATCGCCGAGCACGGCCTGGCCGACTCGGTGCACATCGCGCTCGCTCCGGGTGAACGCGAGTTCGCCGGCCTGATCGGCGCCGCCGACGTGGTGGTGAACCTGCGTTGGCCGACGGCGGGCGAGACCAGCGGCGTGATGATGCGGGCGTTCGGGGCCGGCCGGGTCGTGATCACCAGCGACCTGCCCCAGCACCGCCATCTCGACCCGGACTACTGCTGGCGGGTGCCGATCGAGCCGGCCGCCGAGGCCGAGGCGCTGCTGAACCTGATGGACCGGGCGGTGTGCTGGCCGGAGGACGTCCGGGCGGCCGGCGCGCGGGCCCGGGCGGCGATGGGCGAGACGTCCTCGTGGCGAGCGGCCGCCGAGGGGTACCTGCGGGCGCTGGAGCCGGCCGAGGTGGGTACCACCCCGGTCGCCCGGGT
Organism: Actinophytocola sp.; assembly: GCF_035712165.1. Taxonomy (GTDB): domain Bacteria; phylum Actinomycetota; class Actinomycetes; order Mycobacteriales; family Pseudonocardiaceae; genus DASYTH01. Next base: position 3,222 of record NZ_DASTBH010000571.1, read on the forward strand.
CCGGGCGGCGGTGGGCGTCAACGTGTTCGCGGACATGCGGGCCACCACCGGTCTGTCCGAGTCGGCCCGCCGGCACACTGCGGCCCTGCTCGAAGCCGGCGTCGACCTCACCCTGACCGAGTTCAACTCGCGCGCGCCGAACCGGTCGGTCCCGGTGCCCGAGCGGCTGACCGGGCTGCGCAGCGGCAAGGACCATCCGATCGACCTGTGGCTGCTGAACCTCAACGAGTTCCAGCTGATTCCCGAGCACGCCATGGACCGCTACTCGGTTGCGCTGTGGGCCTGGGAACTGCCCGACGTGCTGGAGTACTCGATCATGGAGTTGCCCCGGATCGACGAGTTGTGGGTCGTGTCCTCGTTCGTCGCCGAAGCGTTCCGCACCGTCACCGACATGCCGATCACGGTGGTGCCCAACGTGGTCACGCAGTCCGCCGAGATCAGGCCGGACCGGGCCCGGTTCGGCCTGCCCGAGGACGGGCTGGTGGTGCTGTTCAGCTTCAGCGCGTCGTCCAGCGACGCCAGGAAGAACCCGTGGGGCGTCATCGAGGCGTTTCGCCGGGCCTTCCCGCCGGACGAGCGCGGCACCCGGGCGCACCTGGTGCTCAAGGTGATCGACCTGCACGAGTTCCCCGAGCTGACCGTGGCGCTGACCGACGCCACGGACAGTGTCCGGGGCACGATCATCGCCGAGGACCTGACCCGCGACGAGATGGACTCACTGCTGGCCAGCTGCGACATCTACGTGTCGCTGCACCGGTCGGAGGGCTTCGGGATGGGCATGGCCGAGGCGATGGCGATGGGCAAGCCGGTGATCGCCACCGGGTACGGCGGCAACACCGACTTCATGCCGCCGGGCGCCGCCGCCGTCGTCGGCTACGACATCCGGCCGATCACCAAGGCCGACCATCGGTTCGGTGCCAAGTTCGGCGGCTGG
>NZ_DASTBH010000572.1:0-2790 GCF_035712165.1 Actinophytocola sp.
CACGGCGGATCTGCCGCCTGTCCTGCCGCCTGTCCCGCCGCCGGTCCTGCCGCCAGACCGAGCGTGATCAGCGGAACCGCCAGCCACGCTGCGGCGGCTCGCCGTCGACGTCGTACCGTTCCCACCGTTGCCATGCCGCGCACCCCCCGTGATTCACCCGGCGCGCCGTAGGCTACGGCACTGGCGCGGTCCGTGGCGGTGTTGCGGCTGGCCGCACCAGGCCATTGGCCGCATCAGGCCACGCCGGCACGGCTCCGGGGCGACGGCACGATGGTGTCGTCGTACGTCAGCCCGGTGGCCAGGCAACGGGCCAGGTCGTGCTCCCCGCGCGTGTCGCGCACGACCACGTGCCCGTAAACCCGGGTGCCCTCGTGGGACAGTGAGAGGTCGTTGCCGGGGGATGTTGTCCAGGCCGTCGAGGTCGAAGTCGCCCATCCGCCCGGTCTCGAAGTCGATGGTCCGCCAGTCGTCCAGCGTGACGTCCCGCTCCTGACCAGCAGCACGACGGCGGCCACGACGCCGGCGGCGAGCGCCGGTCCCGGCCAGCCCCGGCGGCGCGCGGCGGCCGGTGCGGCGACGCTGTCCACGATGGATCGCTCGGACGGCCCCGGGACGGTCCTTCGGCGTACCTCCGGGATCCGCCGGCGGGGCGGCGGCGCGGGCGAGCGCGACGGCGAGCGCGGCCGCGCGGGCCGCCTGCTGGACCTGCTGGCCCGGCACCCCTACCGGCAGCGGCTCGTCTCTGAGCTCATGCTGGCGCAGTACCGGGCCGGCTGAAACTGGAACAAGCGGTCCTGCGCGGCGACCCGAACCTCGACCCCGCCTGACGAGATGCGGAAAGGGGAAGCGGGAAGCAGCGCGGGGATGGTAGGAAGCCTCCCATGCTTTCGCCCCTCGCCCGCCGCGTCGTGCGCGGCGCACTGGCGTTCGCCGTGACGATCTCCGTGACCGCCCTGGGCGTCGCCGTCGCGAACGCCGACACCGCGCCACGCCCGGCGCTCACCGCCCTGTCGTTCGAGCAGCCGACCGTGGACGCCACCTCCGGGGGGTGGGTCTTCAACACACTCACCTGGACAGTCAGCAACACCGACCCGGACTCGTATGTCAATGGCGTCGTGACGTTGCGCATGCGCAGCTCGGTGACCGGTGAGCTGCTCGGTCACGAGCGGACCGCCACCTACTGGTTCAACGACGCCTGCTGCATGGACGCGCAGTTCGTGTCCGGTACGACCGAGGAGTCCACGTACTCCTACCGGTTCCCGGTGCCGCATTACTCCGACGCCGAGACCGCGACCTGGGAGGTCACCAAGGTCACGATCGTCTCGGGCGCCACCACGACCGCCGTGGGCGGGACCAGGCTGCAGCGGCTCGGGTACCGCTTCACGGCCCGGACCCTGATCGACACCACCGGGCCGAGCGTGGAGTTCGAGAGCCGGAGCAATCCGTACGTCTACGCCGGGAGCGGCCCGACCAGCATCGGCTTCCCCTTCATCGTGCGGGACGCCGAGTCCGGCTTCTGGAAGGGCCGCATCCGGCTGGCCGGCCCGGGCGGTAACAGCGTCACCACCCACTTCACCTGGGAACGGGACGGGTTGAACACCGGCATCCGCTGCGGTGGAGGCAACGACCCGGTGTCGGGCGGCGGCGAGGTCCACTGCTCGATCGGCGTCGCCCTGCCGGCCGGAGCCCCCGACGGGACCTGGCGGGTCACCCAGGTCGTGCTGCACGACAACGCCGGCGTCGTCGCCACGCACAACAACCCGGCCGCGCCGACGGTGATCGTGACCTCGAACTCGAAGGTGCAGGCCGGCGACTTCCTCATCGACCCGAACCCGGTGGACAACTGGCGGGACGACGCGGTCACCGAGCTGAGCATGGCGGTCACGGGAGCGCGCAGGGGCATCGCGTCGGTCACGGTCGACTTCGCCCTCCACACCCCGAGCTGTCACGCCACGGGCCCGGCGACGGTCCGGGCGGACGGCCGGGTCGCCGTCCCGTTGATCGTCGGGCGCGGGATCAGCGAGTGCCGGGTCGAGGGCATCCGCCTGATCGACGGCGCCGGCAACGTCGCGCTGTACGGCCGGAAGTACCTCGCTCCCGATCCCGGGCTCGTGATCACGCAGGTCCCCCATACCGCCACACCGCCCGTGGTGCTGGGCGCGACGCTGACGCCGTCGTCGCTACCGGCCAGCCAGACCGCCGGGGGAAGCACCCTGCTGACGGTCCGGACGGAACCGCAGGCCTGGCCGGTCAGCAGCGTCGACGCCTACATCTACGACGCCGCCGGCGAGGTGGTCGGCTCGCTGATCAGCGGCTTCCCGCAGACCGCCGGCGACGGAACCGTCCGCCAGGGTCTGTTCCTGTCCACCATGGCGCCGGGCGAGTACACCGTCGGCTTCGAACTGAGGAACGGGCCGGGCAGCTTCAGCGCGTGGAACATCCCGGATCATCCCGACAGCCGGCCGCTGCCGGGCGGCCCGCTGATCCTCACGGTCACCGACGGCTGAGGAATGCCCGGTGGGTAGTTCGGCAACAGGTCGGCTGAGTCAGGCGTGGGGGTTCTCCCGGACCCCACGCCCGTGCCGTGCGTGAGACGGTCAGATGAACTCGAACGACAGCGTCGCGGCGCCCGCCGACACGTTGGCCACGCACGCCGTGAAGATCTCGTCCTCGGCCGGCGTCACCGCCCGGTCGATGGTCGCGCTCGTGCCGTAGTCCTCCGTGCGGAGGAAGTCCGCGTTGAAGTTCTCCACGTCCGCCGTCCAGCGCACCGGCGCCGTCGACGTGCCG
>NZ_DASTBH010000573.1:0-23486 GCF_035712165.1 Actinophytocola sp.
AGCTCGCGCACCTCGCGCAGCACCGGGAAGCCCGACCAGCGGGTGACGTCGAACCCGTAGGCCCGGGCCAGCTCCCGGTAGCGCCCGGCCGGCACCCCGAACCGGACCACCCCGACCGCCAGCGGGGTCAGGTCCCATTCCGGCGGGCCGATGCAGCTGGAGTCGAAGTCGCAGAGCACCGGCCCGTCCGGCCCGGCGATCAGGTTGCCCAGATGCGCGTCGCCGTGGATCAGACCGGGCGGCAGGGCGAAGTCCAGGTCGCGCACCCGGCCCTCCACCTCCGCGCACCGGCGCAGCAGGAACTCCAGGTGCCCGTCGTCGAGCCCCTCGGCCTCGTCGATCCGCCGCCGCACGTCGTCGAGCGGCTGCCAGGTGGGCAGCGGATGCGGCGGCGCGGGCAGCTCGTGCACCCGGCGCAGCAGCCGCGCCAGATCCCGGCCGCGCGGCTGGTTGCCGGCCTCCGGCACCGTCTCCCACAGCGTGGCCAGATGCGGGCCGACCCGCACCGGCTGCTCGATCCCGGCCAGCAGCCGCACGGCCGGCACGTCGTGCTCGGCGAACCAGCGGGCCACCCGAACCACCTTGGCCACCCGGTGCCGCAACCCGCGGGAGGCCACGATCCGCACCACGACCGGGTGCCGGGCCAGCCGGTACACCGCGTTGTTGGTCATCCGGAGCAGTTCGGCCCCGGTCGGGTCGAGTCCGGCCAGCACGCAGACGTCGGCCAGCGCCTCCGCCAGCTTGTCACTGGTGAAGTGCCCATCCCCCACCGCGGCCAGGCCCGGTGTCGGCTCCGCGCTCATGACAAAGTGACCGATCAGGAGACGTACAACCTGCCGATGTTGTCCGAAAGTTCCCTGGCCTGGGTGTTGTTGCGCCGCTTGTCCGCCTCGTCCTTCAGTGGCACCAGCCGGTCCCGGACCCGGGACGACTTGAGGTGCTCGGCGAGGTCGACGGCCTGGTTCCCGACCTTGGCGCCGTGGTCGATGTCGCCCTCCAGCATGTGGTTGATGGCCAGCGAGCTGAGGTTGAAGGCCTTGTTCCTGGCCATGTCCTCGCCGTAGCTCTCCACCGCCCTGGTCAGGGCGGGGATGGCGAACTGGGTGTGCTTCTGCAGCCCGCCTCTGGCGAGCACGGTGTGCACCGTGCCGATCATCGAGTAGACGTCGGTCTCGTTGAAGAACCGCACCCAGTCCTCGGCCTCGGACATGTTGGCCCGGGACCACTCGTCCCGGGTCCGGCCGATCAGCTTCATGGTCTGTTCCTCGTGGCCCATCATCGCGTAGGCCCACGCCTGGTTGGCGCAGATCACCGCGACGGCCAGCTCGGAGCCCGACTCCTGGGCGGCGATCTGGCCGAGCTGGAACATCTTCAGTGCGTCGTCCGGCGCTTCCTTGTGCAGGTAGACGCGTCCCATCCGGTACAGGATGTTGGCCACCAACTGGTCGCTGTCGCCGGCTTTGGCCAGCTCGAGTGCCCGGCCGAAATGGTTGCGCGCGGAGTCGACGAGTCCGATGTCGAACGACGTCCAGCCGGCGAGGTTGTGCAGGTCGGCCAGAGCGACGTGAAGTCGTTTCTTGACGTGCTCGGGGCCGGAGGCGCCGAGCATCTGCTGTCCCCAGGACAACTGGGCGACTACGGCGTCGCGGCAGAAGCCGCCGCCGTACTGATAGTCGAGCGATCGAAGTGCTCGCGTCGCAGCCTCGACCTGGCGGACATCGGTCATCCCGATCCGGCCAGGCGCGGGGGTCAACACCGGGTTGGACACCCATGATCCCGAGTCCGCGTCGCCGAGCACATGCGCGCCGACCGCAACCGCGGCGGCATGCGCCAGGAACTTCCGACGCTTCACCGACTCGTCCTCCTCCGTGCCGGAGGCCTCCTTGGTCCCGGCGACGCGTACCGCCGTGACCTCGTCGTAAGCGAGGCCCATGTATCCCCTTGGGACACCCAGGCCGTCGGCGATCCTGGCGAGCACGTCGTAGGCCATGACCTGACGTCCCTTGAGGATCTCCGACACTTCGGACTGCGATTGGCCCGTCATCGCCGCGATCTGGCGTTGCGAGACACCGGTACGTCGCAGCAGCCGATAAACGGAGCTGACCTCCCGCGCGGCGAGCGCGGTCCGCATCTCAGGCTTCTCCCACTCCTCCGGTGGAATAGGAGAGCCCTGAGATCCTGTGGAGTTCATGCCGCCCCCTCACAGTCCGCTGGGCGTCAACCGCAGAGTATGCGCACTTCACGAGCCCCGAGAAGGGTCGATCGGTGAACCTGATCGGCGCGACCGAACTTCGGTGACCGCTTATCGTCGGGCAACCGCCGATCGGCGCTGTAGGTGACCATTCTCGTTTCTCGCCCATCAATGTAGTTGGTTGTAAGGGTACGAGCACGGAGGGAAACGAGGCTGTGAATCTGGTCCGTTCGGCACCGGCGCCCCTCGAGTTGGAGGGCCGCCGGGTGTGGCGGGTCAGCTGCGGAGACGTGATCAACCGCGAACGGTGCCTCACCGTGCTCGTCGAGCGCAACCAGGTTGTCCTCGTGGGACCGCCTGGTGAGACAGCGGTGCTGACCGCCGGCCAGCTCGGCCAGCTGCGGGCAGCACTTCGTGAAGCCGCCGAACAGGCGGAAAGGTGACGGTGACGATCAGGTGGACGAAATACTCGGACAGGTCCTTCGCGACGCGGTTTGGGAGCGTCTCGACATGCTCACCGAGCTGGCCAACCACGCTGACGCGCCGTCGCTGCTCTCCGTCGCCCGATCCGAACTGCCGCGGCTGACCGAAGGCTGGCGGTCCCTGCTCGCCGCACACGAGCCCGACGACCGAGGAAACTGCCGGGTGTGCTCGTCACGCTGGCGGCAGCAGAAGGCGCCGTGCTCGGTGTGGCGGGCCGCATATGAACACCTGGTGGCCGGCGGGCTCGCACCCGAGCAGACCGCACGCCATTCGGTCGAAGCCGGACGTCCCACCAGCCGTTTGGCTGGCGCCAGGTGAAACCGACGACCTCGGCCCCCGTTTCCCCGGACGGAGTCCGGCCGAGAGGTCGTCACTAGGCCGGCGGTCCGGTTCGCCCGTACCCCCGAGCGAGACGAATCGGATCGCCGGCCCCATACAACTGAATAGCCAGGATTCCGGGCGGGACGCTCCCGCCTACGCAACTGAATCCCCCAGAACCCCGCGGGTCGGTGCTGTTAGCACTCCCCCTCCCCCGACCGGCATCGGCCCGCGGCTCCAGCTCCGGCCCCTGCTCGCGTCAACCGCGAGCAGGGGCCGTGATTTACCCGGACAAGCTGGGCGGCAGGGTGCTGGGTTCCGGCGCGGGCCTGCGCCTGCGGTCCCGGAAGACCAGCGCGGCGACCAGGCCGCCGACGAAGCCGCTGACGTGGCCCTGCCAGGAGATGCCGGTGACCCCGAAGCCGACCGAGGTCCACATCACGTAGCCGTAGGCGAGGGCAACGCCTGCGGAGACGACGAGGTCGACCGGGCGGCGGTCGATCAGCCCGCGCACCAGCAGGTAGCCGAAGTAGCCGAACACCACGCCGCTCGCGCCCACCGTGAGGTGGTCCGTCGGGGAGAACAGCCAGATCCCGAAACCGCCCAGGACGATGATCGTCAGGGTGACCAGGGTGAACCGCTTCAGGCCGGCCAGCGCGGCGATCAGGCCGAGGCTGAACAACGCCATCGCGTTGCCGGCCAGATGCTCGAGGTTGCCGTGCAGGAACGGTGACGTGGCGATGTCGATCAGGCTGTCCGGCTCGCGTGGCCAGATGCCGCCGGCCAGGGATAACTCCCGGCCGGTGGCGGCGTTGATGAGCTCAACGCCCCAGAGGAGAAGCAGGACGGCGAGCATGATGGTGGCCGCCCGGCCGAGCGGGCTGGCCAGCGATCCGTCATCGGTGCTGGCCGGCGGGCCGGACGGGCCGGCGGACGGCGGCAGGCTCATGCGCGGAGCGTAGCCCGCTTGACCGGCTTGCCCGCTACGCTTGCCGCAGGGACTTCCGCGAGGAGAACGTGTGGCAACTCCAGTTCCGTTACGACGCCGGCCGGTGCAGCAGCGCAGCGCCAAGCGGGTCGAGCAGATGCTCGAGGCGTGCGCCGCGCTGATCGACGAGCTCGGCTATGACGGGGTCACCACGACCCTGATCGCCGAGCGCGCCGAGGTGGCGGTCGGTTCGCTGTACCAGTTCTTTCCGGACAAGCGCGCCGTGGTGCAGGCGCTGACCCAGCGCAACGTCGAGCACTTCATGGCCGAGATGGCGCGCCGGCTCGACGAGGCGCACCTCGAGCACTGGTGGGACGGCGCGGACATCGCGTTCGACATCTACGTGCGGATGTACCGGGAGGTGCCCGGGTTCTCCCGGATCCGGTTCGGCGACGTGGTGGACCTGCGGCTGATCGCCGACGAGCGGGACAACAACACGGTGATCGCCGACGGGCTCGCCGAGCTGATCGCCACCCGGTTCACGCTGGCGACCGATGCCGTCCGGCTGCCCATCGCGGTCGCCATCGAGATCGCCGACGGCATCCTCAACCTGGCCTTTCGCCGCGCGCTTTTCCCGACCGAGACCGTGATCGCCGAGGCGCGCACGGTGGTCCGCGCCTACCTCTCCGGGAAGCTGGACCGCGACCTCGGTTAGGCAGATCCGGCCCGGCTCAACCGAAACAGCGACCCTCACCGCGGTAGGTGGGTACCGCCCGGCTCACCCGGTCGTCCTCGATCACGTGGTACTCGGTGAACCGTTCGGCGAGCTCACCGGCCTTGGTGTGCCGCCACCACACGCGGTCGCCGACCCGCAGCTCGTCGGCCGCCCGGCCGACCACCGGGGTCTGCACCTCGCCCGCGCCCTCGATGTCCCGCAGCCGCAGTCCGGCCGGCAGGTGCGGGCTGGGCAGCCGGTCGGCGCCGGCCGGGCCGGAGGCGATGTAGCCGCCGCCGAACACCGTGGCCACCCGGCGGGACGGGCGGCGCACCACCGGCAGCGCGAAGAGCACCGCGGGCGCCGGGCTGAACCTGCGGTAGTTGTCGAACAGGGTGGGGCCGATCAGCCCGGAGCCGGCGGCCACCTCGGTCACCGACGAGTCCATGCCGGTGGTCTCGATGCTGCCGGTGCCGCCGCCGTTGACGAACTCCAACTCGACATGGTCGGTGATGGCCCGCACGGCCGCGGTCCGCCGCCGGGCCAGCTCGCGGGCCGAACGCTCCTGCACCCAGCGCAGCACCGGTGCCCGCAGCGACCGGCCGGCCGGCGCGTCGCCGATCCCGGCGATCTGGCCCTCGTAGCCCATCACGCCGACCAGCCGGAAACCCGGCCGCGCGGTCACGGCTCTGGCCAGCACCGCCGCCTGGCGGGGGGTGAACACCGGGGAGCGGCGGGCTCCGAGGTGCACGATGTCGCGGCCGAGCACGGGCCGCCAGGACACGTCGAGCTCGATGCAGATCCGGATCTCCGGGTGGTCGGCGCCGAGCGCGGCGTCGACCAGGTCCAGGTGCTCGGCGGAGTCGATCACGATCGACACGGACCGGCGCGCCGCCTCGTTCGCGGCCAGGGCGCGCAGTGCGGTGTGGTCGACGGTCGGGTAGGCGACCAGGATGTCGGTGCCGGCGAGGTCGGTGCCGGCCCACGCCTCGGTCAGCCACAGCGCCTCGGGCAGCGCATAGGCCATCACGCCGGCGAAGCCCGGCTGGCGCAGCACCCGCTCGAGCAGGTAGCGGCACCGGATGGACTTGCTGGCCACCCGGATCGGCCGACCGGCGGCCCGGCGCGCGAGATCCGCCGCGTTCTGGTCGAATGCGTCAAGGTCGACTACGGCCAGCGGCGCATCGAGATGCTTGGTGGCCGTGTCGAGCCGGACCCGCGCAGCGGAAATGGACACGCACCAACGGTACGTCAAGCTTCTTGAAATGTGAACCTGTTTCACTTATTGTCGCGGCGGAGGTCACATGTCGACGGCATGGCGCAACTGGGCCGGAACCGAGTCGGCGGTCGCGGCGGCGGTGGTCCGGCCGCGGGACGTCGCCGAGATCAGCAAGGCCGTCACCGGCGCGGCCGAGACCGGAAAGACCGTCCGGGCCAGAGGCAGCGGCCACTCGTTCACCGCGGTCGGCGCCGCGCACGGGATCGCGCTCGATCTGACCGGATGGACCGGGATCGTCTCGGCGGACACCGGCACCGGTCAGGTGACCGTGCGCTCCGGCACGACGTTGCGCGCGCTCAACGGGGCCCTGGATCGGCTGGGACTGGCCATGACCAACCTCGGCGACATCGACGCGCAGACGATCTCCGGCGCGATCTCCACCGGGACGCACGGCACGGGCGCCACGTTCGGCGGGATCGCCACCCAGGTCACCGGGCTGGAACTGGTGCTGGCCGACGGTTCGGTGGTCAGCTGTTCGGCCACCGAGCGGCCGGAGTTGTTCGCGGCGGCCCGGGTCGGGCTCGGCGCGCTCGGCGTGATCAGCACGGTGACCCTGCGCACCGAGCCGTCGTTCGTGCTCAAGGCCGAGGAGCGGCCGGAACCGCTGGACGCCGTGCTGGACGCGCTGGAACGGCACTGGGAGTCCAACGATCACTTCGAGTTCTACTACTTTCCCTACGGCCGCAACGCGTTGACCAAGCGCAACAACCGGCTGATGGCCGGCGCCGAGCCCGCGCCGCTGGGTCCGGTGCGCCGGTTCTACGAGTACGAAGTGATGGAGAACCTGGCGCTGGGCACGCTGGCCAAGATCGGCAGGCGGATCCCGCCACTGGTCCGGCCGTTCGGCCGGCTCAGTTCCGTGGCGCTGTCCGCCCGGTCCTACAGCGACATCTCGCACCGGGTGTTCGTCACGCACCGGCGGGTGCACTTCGTGGAGTCCGAGTTCGCCGTGCCCCGGGAGGCATTGCGTGACGTGCTCGCCGAACTGCGCGCCGGGATCGCCAAGCTGGCCGATCCGATCATGCTGCCGGTCGAGGTGCGGTTCGCCGCGCCGGACGACATCTGGCTGTCCACCGCCTACGACCGGGAGTCCGCCTACGTCGCGATCCACCAGTACGTGGGAATGCCGTTCCGGGCGTACTTCGACCTGTTCGAGTCGATCGCCGGCGCGGTCGGCGGGCGGCCGCACTGGGGCAAGATGCACACCGCCGACGCGGAGACCTTGCGCACCCGCTACCCGCGGTTCGACGACTTCGCCCGGGTGCGGGCCGAGGTGGACCCCGAGGGCCGCTTCAGCAACCCCTACATAGACCGGGTTCTGGGCCCGGCGGCCGGATCAGCCGGCTGAGACCAGTTCGAGCGTTCGCCCGGCGGTGGACGGATCATCAAGCAGGTCAAGGAGAACGGCGGCGACGTCGGCCCGGCTGACGGCGCCGGGCGGGGCCGAGTCGGCCAGCACCACCCGACCGGTCGCGGGACCGTCGGTGAGCCGGCCGGGCCGCAGAATGGTCCAGTCCAAATCCCGACGCCGCAGATCCCGTTCGGCCGCGTCCTTCGCGGCCAGGTAGGCGCGGAACACCTCGTCCACGGCCGGATCACCGGCCCGGTCCAACCCCATCGCACTGATCTGCAGGTGCCGCCGGACTCCGGCCGCTTGCGCGGCATCGGCGAACAGCATCGCCGCTGCCCGGTCGACGGTGTCCTTGCGCGCCACGCCACTCCCCGGCCCGGCCCCCGCCGCGAACACCGCGGCGTCGGCACCGGCGAGCACCTCGGCCACCGCGTCGAGATCGGCCCGTTCCAGATCGAGGACCACGGCCCGCGCACCGATCGCGGTCAACTCGGCCGCATGATCGGGGTTGCGCACGATGCCGACCGCCTGGTCGCCCCGGTCGACCAGCAGCCGTTCCAGCAGCAGCGCGATCTGACCGTGCCCGCCGGCGATGACAACCCGCATGGTCAGTGCGCCGCGGCGGCCAGGACCTTGTCGTAGGCCAACTCGCTGATCCAGCGGTGGATGCCGTCGATACCGGCGTGCGCCCGCTCGGCCCGGCCGGGCAGATCCAGGTCGACGGCCGCGTCCGGCTCCGTCCGCACCACCGCGACGCCGTAGCCGCGGGCCCGGGGCAGGCAGTTCACCAGGTAGTCGTTGGTCAGCACCACGGAGGTGGGCAGCACCACGGCGGCGTCCCCGTAGCGCAGGAACGGCACCACGTTGGCCAGCCCGGTCCGCCAGTGCCTGGCCACGGCGATCGCCCCGACCACCCGCACCGCCGGCTCCGGCACCTTCCCGGCGAACTCCGGCCACACCCAGGTGGCCACGCTCTCCCGGTCGGTCACCGGCAGCTGCCCCAGGCAGATCCGCTCGGCGTGTGCCTCGGTCATCAGCTCCACCACCAGGCAGATCCGCCGCCCGAGCAACCGCATCTCCGGCAGCACGATCCCCGGCCAGCCCAACTCCTTGGCCGCGGCCAAGGCAAGCTCATCCACCGGCGCCGGAAGCTCGACCTGTGGAACGAGTGGTGCCCGCAGCGCGTTGAGTTGCTCCGGAGCAGTGGTGCGCCCAGTTGTGCCGCTCACGAACCTGCCCTCTCGTCTCCCGCCCACCGAACGGCGACGCACGCCACCACCCGGTTTGAACCTGTTCCTCTCCGGGGTACCAGGTGAGCGGGTCTCAATCGGAGACGAGAACACCCCCGCTGCGACCACCGGCGCTAAGACGTCGTTAACCGGTCGACAACCGACCGGGAAACTTCGCCCCGACTGTGCTGCCGTCCGGCCCATCCCCCCGATAACCGGCACTCCCCAAAACGCACCAATTACATATCTGTAATTCCACCCAGTACCGTTTTGGCCCTTGCGGAGAGTGCTCGCCAGGTGATTCTGTGTAAGATTCGCCAGCCCCGATCGCCAGCCCCGCTGGTCAAAACGCAAAAAGCCCCTCCCGCATCGGGAGGAGCTAGCACCGTGGGGGGCTTGGGGGGCTCGGCCCCCCAACATGATCGATCGACCGCAGGTCCGCGCTCTCCGCGGACACAGGAGGGCTGGGAGATCGTGGGCGAGGGGGGAGTTGAACCCCCACGTCCTTACGGACACACGGACCTGAACCGTGCGCGTCTGCCATTCCGCCACTCGCCCGAGCGACCGGGGAAGCGTAGCACGGGCAGATCAGGCGGGTTTGTACATCCCTCTGTCCCTTCACCCGCACCCGGATACGATCGACGGAGGAACACACGAAGGAGGGAGGCCCGTGGGCATCGGCCAGCGGTTGAACCGCAAGCTCGAGAACCTGGTGGGTAACTCCTTCGCGCGTGTGTTCGGTGGCAACGTCGTGCCCCAGGAAGTGGCACAGGCGCTGCAGCGTGAGGGTGAGGGCAACATCCGCGAGCTCGCCGGTGGCCGGTTATTGGCTCCCAACTACTACATTGTGCAGTTGGGTCCCAACGACCACCAGAACTTCGCCGAGGACGAAGCCCGCATCACCGCGCTGCTCGCGGACTGTGTGGCGGAGCATCTCGCCGAGCACGGTTGGGACACCTATGGTGACGTCGTAGTCTCCCTTGAGCGCTCCGACGCGCTGCACACCGGACAGTTTCGAATCCGCTCGACCGTCGACCCTGACGTGAAGGCAACCAGCGCAGCACCACCTCGCAACGCAGGAGACCGATCCATGAGCCAGCCTCCAGGCCACGCGCCAGATGGCGACCCGTACGGACAGTACGGTTACGGCCAAGTCCAGTACGGCAACGATCCCAACTACGGGTACGGCCAGCAGGGCGGGTACGACCAGGGCTATGGCCAGCAGCAGCAGGGCGGCTACGGCCAGCAGGGTTACGCGCCTCAGCCCGGCGGCGGAGGCGGTGGTTACGCTCCGCAGCCCGGCTACGACCAGGGCTATGGCCAGCAGCAGCAGGGCGGCTACGGCCAGCCCGGCGGCTACGACCAGGGTTACGGCCAGCAGGGCGGCTACGACCAGGGCTACGGGCAGCAGGGCGGCTACGGCCAGCCCGGCGGCTACCCGCCAGGTGGTGACCCGTACGCCCAGCAGGGCTACGCCCCGCCCGCGGTGCAGACCGGCCCGCGCCAGTTGCAGGCCAGCCTGCAGCTCGACGACGGCTCCAACCGCACCTACTCGCTCAAGCAGGGCGGCAACGTGGTCGGGCGCGGCCAGGATGCCGACTTCCGGCTGCCGGACACCGGGGTCTCCCGGCGGCACCTGGAGATCACCTGGGACGGGCAGAGTGCCACCCTCGCCGACCTCGGCTCGACCAACGGGACGACGGTGAACGGCACCCCGGTGCAGACCTGGCAGCTCGCCGACGGCGACGTGGTGCGGATCGGACACTCCTCGCTGGTGTTCCGAACCCAGGGCTGACCAGCACAAGCTTTCGGCGAAGCGGGCGGGCCACCGGTCCGTCCGCTGCGTCACACCCTAGAATCGGCACAGATCGGCTGGGAGCGTTCGCAAGCGGTGCCTGAGCTCATCATGCAGTTGACCAGAGCAGGGTTTCTCGCCCTGCTCTGGTTGTTCGTGCTGGCCTGCCTCCGGGTGGTCCGCTCGGATCTCTACGCGGCCGCCGGGCTGCGGGTGGCGGTACCGGGGTTCCGGCGTTCGGCGATGAAGCGCGGCAAGGCACCGCGGCAGCTGGTGGTCACCCACGGTGCTCTGGCGGGCACCCGGATCGCCCTGGACGGCCGGCCCATCCTGATCGGCCGGGCGGACGACTCCACTCTGGTACTGGACGATGACTTCGCGTCTACCAGGCACGCGCGCATCTCGCTTCGGGGAAACGATTGGTACGTCGAAGATCTGGGCTCGACGAACGGCACGTTTCTGGATAGAGCTAAGGTCACGGCACCCCTGCGGGTGCCACTTGGCGCCCCGATCCGAATTGGTAAAACGGTGATCGAGCTGCGCTCATGACCCTTGTTCTCCGCTACGCCGCCCGCAGCGACCGGGGCCTGGTCCGCTCCAACAACCAGGACTCCGTGTACGCCGGTCCCCGCCTGCTCTCGCTGGCCGACGGGATGGGCGGGCATGCCGCCGGTGAGGTGGCCAGCAAGGTGGTCATCGCCGCGCTCGCGCCGCTGGACGACGACGAGCCGAGCGAGGATCTGCTCAGCCAGCTCCGGGACGCCACCCAGGCGGGCAACAGCGCGATCGCCGAACTGGTGGCCAGCGACCCCGAGCTGGACGGGATGGGCACCACGCTCACCGCGATCCTGTTCGGCGGCACCCGGATCGGCCTGGTGCACATCGGCGACTCCCGGGCCTACCTGCGCCGCAACGGCACCTTCGCGCAGATCACCCACGACGACACGTTCGTCCAGTCGCTGATCGACGAGGGCCGGATCACCGACGACGAGGCGGCCACCCACCCGCAGCGCTCGCTGCTGCTCAAGGCGCTGACCGGGCACGAGATCGAGCCGAACCTGACCGTCCGCGAGGCCCGGCCGGGCGACCGGTACCTGCTCTGCTCCGACGGGCTGTCCGGCGTGGTCACCCACGAGACGCTGAGCGAAGCGATCCAGATCCCGGACCCGCAGGCCTGCGCCGACCGGATGATCGAGCTGGCGCTCAAGGGCGGTGGCCCGGACAACGTCACCGTGATCATCGCCGACGTGGTGGACGTCGACTTCGGCGAGGACGCGCCGATCGTCGGCGGCGCGGCCGGCAACAGCGCCGACGAGCAGCCGCCGCCGGACTCGCCGGCCGCGCGGGCCGGGGCGATCACCGCGCCGCGGATCCAGCCGGTGCGGGTGGATCCACCCGAGGAGCCGCCGGACCCGCGGATCAAGCGCCGCAAGCGGATCCGCCTGGTGGTGATCCTGCTGGTGCTGGGCATGCTGGTGGCGGCGGGCGCGGTGGCCGGGATCATCGCGGTGAACCGGCAGTACTTCGTCGGTGAGGGCGAGAACGGGGAGATCGCGATCTTCCAGGGTGTGCGCGGCAGCATCCTGGGCATCTCGCTCAACAGCCAGGTCGAGGGATCCTGCGATCCGGGCGCGGTGTGTGACAAACGCTACGTCGAGGATCTGCAGGCGGCCGGCCAGGACTCGGTGCGGTCCGGCACGGAGAGCTTCGAGAGCATCCGCGAGGCCCGCGAGTTCATCCAGGAGCTGCGCAGCAGGTACGGCCTGCCCAGCTGCGACGAGTACACCCGGCGGCAGGAGGGCTCGGCGACCACCGCCCCGTCGACCCTGCCCGCGCCCACCGGTGTGCCGACCCAGGCCTCGACGCCGGCCGGTGACCCGTCCACGACGGCGATGCTGCCGCCGGGCAAGTCTGAGCCGATTCCCGGGTTCAACTGCCGCAAGAGGCATGACGGGGACAAGGGCGGCGGCTGATGGCAGAACCGGCGGCTCCGGTTGCGGTTGCGGGGCAGGGCGGTGCCTCGGCGGAGCGGTCGGCTCCGACCAGGCGCGGCACCGAACTGTTCATGCTCTCGTTCGCCGCGGCACTGGTGACCGGCGCGCTGATGCTGGTGGAGGCGAACCAGGAACAGCAGTTGACGCTGCGCGTGCTCTGGTACGGGCTGGCCTACCTCGCGGTGTTCGCCGTGGCGCACATGGCGGTGCGGACCTGGGCGCCCTACGCCGACCCGCTGATCCTGCCGTGCGTCGCGCTGCTCAACGGGATCGGCCTGGTGGTGATCTACCGGCTGGACCTGGCCTACGCCGAGCGCGCGGTGCAGACCAACACCGAGGTCAGCAACCAGGTGCCCAAGCAGATCCTGTGGACGGTGCTCGCCCTCGGGCTGTTCCTGCTGGTGCTGCGGCTGGTCAAGGACCACCGCACGCTGACCAGGTACGGGTACATGTTCGGCCTGGTCGGCCTGGTGCTGCTGGCACTGCCGGCGCTGCTGCCGGACCTGATCGCGCCGACCATCAACGGCGCGAAGATCTGGCTGCGGATCGGAATCTTCTCCATCCAGCCCGGTGAGTTCGCCAAGATCCTGCTGCTGATCTTCTTCGCCGCGTTCCTGGTGTCCAAACGCGACCTGTTCATGGCCGCCGGGCGGCGGGTGCTCGGCGTGGACCTGCCCCGGGCCCGGGATCTCGGCCCGATCCTGGTGGCCTGGGTGGTCTCGGTCGGCGTGCTGGTGTTCGAGAAGGATCTGGGCACCTCGCTGCTGTTCTTCGGCATCCTGCTGGTGATGCTCTACGTCGCCACCGAGCGGGTGATCTGGGTGGTGGTCGGGCTCGGCCTGTTCGTCAGCGGCTGCCTGATCGCGTACAACGTGTTCGGCCACGTGCAGCAACGGGTGCAGACCTGGCTCGACCCGTTCGCCGACTACGACCGGGGCGGCTTCCAGATCGCCCAGTCGCTGTTCGGGTTCGCCACCGGCGGGGTCGGCGGCACCGGCCTCGGCGCCGGCCGGCCGGACATGGTGCCGCTGGCCAACAGCGACTTCATCACCGCGGCGATCGGCGAGGAGCTGGGCCTGATCGGCCTGGCCGCGCTGCTGCTGGTGTACACGGTGCTGGCCATGCGCGGCATGCGCAGCGCCCTCGCGGTGCGCGACACGTTCGGCAAGCTGCTCGGCGGCGGCCTGGCGTTCGCGTTGATCATGCAGGTGTTCGTGGTGGTCGGCGGAGTGACCACGCTGATCCCGCTGACCGGCATCACCGCTCCGTTCCTGTCCGCCGGTGGCTCCTCGCTGCTGGCCAACTACGTGCTGATCGCCCTGCTGCTGCGGATCTCCGACGCCGCCCGGCGGCCCCAGACCGGCGCCCGGCCCAAGCCGGCGACGCAGGCTCCGCTGGCCGAGGCGCACACGGTGATGGTGGAGCGGCCCCAGTCATGAACACACCACTTCGCCGGGTCGGCCTGGCCATGCTCGCCATGATCGTGCTGCTGCTGGCCAACGCCACCTACATCCAGATAGTCAAGGCCGACGACTACCGGGCCGACGCCCGCAACCGCCGGGTGCTCTTCGACGAGTACGCCCGTCAGCGCGGCCGGATCCAGTCCCAGTTCAACGGGGAGATCCTGGCCTCGGTCACGCCGACCAACGACCGGCTGCGCTACCTGCGCCAGTACCCGGCCGGCCCGCTCTACGCCCCGGTCACCGGCTTCTACTCGGTGCGCTACGGCGCGACCGGGCTGGAGCGCACCGAGGACTCGATCCTGAACGGCTCGGACGACCGGTTGTTCGTCCGGCGGCTGTCCGACCTGATCACCGGCCGGGACCCGCGCGGCGGCAACATCGTGGTCACCATCAACCCGCAGGCGCAGAAGGCGGCCTTCGACGGGTTGAGCGCCCGGGACTTCAACGGGGCGGTGGTCGCGCTGCGGCCGCAGACCGGCGAGATCCTGGCGATGGTGAGCACGCCGTCGTTCGACCCCAACCAGCTCGCCGCGCACGACGCCGCCGCCCAGGAGCAGGCCTACAACCAGGTGCGCGACGAGAAGAACAACCGCAAGCCGCTGCTGAACCGGGCCGTGTCGGAGAGCTACTTCCCCGGCTCGACGTTCAAGCTGGTGGTGGCGGCGGCCGCGCTGGAGGACGGCAAGGACAAGAACACCCAGCTGCCGGCGGCATCCAGCATCAAGATCAACGCGAACACCGACCTGTCCAACTACAACAACCGGCCGTGCGGGTCCGGGCAGACCGCGTCGATGGAGACCGCGCTGCAGCTGTCCTGCAACACCGCGTTCGCGCAGCTCGCGCACGATCTGGGCGAGGACAAGCTGCGCCGGCAGGCCCAGCTGTTCGGCATCGGTGACGCCGACCTGACCGTGCCGATGCCGGTGGCGCAGTCCTGCGTCGGGCCGCGCCGGGACGGCAACTGCCTCAACATCGTGGACGGGCCGGCGCTGTACCAGAGCGGCATCGGCCAGCGCGACGTGCGCCTGACCCCGATGCAGAACGCGATGATCGTCGCCACCATCGCCAACGGCGGGCTGCTGATGCGTCCGCAGCTGATCAAGCAGGTGCAGGCGCCGGACCTGGACGAGATCTCCGACCTCGAGCCGGACTCGGTCGGCCGGGCCATGTCGGCCCGCAACGCCGAGGCGCTGCGCGACATGATGATCAAGTCCGAGGAGCACACCGGCGGCGCCGGCAAGGTTCCGGGCCTGACCATCGCGTCCAAGACCGGTACCGCCGAGACCGGCAACGACCCGAAGAACACGCCCCCCTACGCCTGGTACGTGGCATTCGCTCCGGCGGACAACCCCAAGATCGCGGTCGCGGTGGTGGTGGAGAGCCGGGACGTGGCCGCCACCGGCGGCCGCGACGCCGCGTCGATCGGCCGCGCCACGATCAGAGAAGCACTGGCCGGGGGGATCTGACGATGCTGACGTCCGGGCAGCTCCTGGCCGACCGGTACCGGTTGGCCAGGCGCATCGCCGTCGGCGGCATGGGTGAGGTCTGGGAGGCGGCCGACACCCGGCTGGACCGGCGGGTCGCGGTCAAGGTGCTCAAGCCGGAGCTGTGCGGTGACGCGGAGTTTCTGCACCGGTTCCGCACCGAGGCCCGGACCACCGCGTCGCTGAACCACCCGGGGATCGCCGCGGTGCACGACTACGGCGAGACGGCCGGCGTGGTCGACGGCCCGAAGGACACCGCCTACCTGGTCATGGAGCTGGTCGAGGGCGAGCCGCTGGCGGCCGTCCTGGCCCGGGAACGCCGGCTGACCGCGGACGCCACCCTGGACATCCTTGAGCAGGCCGGCATGGCCCTGCAGGCCGCCCACGAGCGCGGCTTCGTGCACCGCGACGTCAAGCCCGGCAACATCCTGGTCACCTCGGCCGGGCAGGTGAAGCTCACCGACTTCGGCATCGCCAAGGCCGCCGACGCCGCCCCGGTGACCCGCTCCGGCATGGTCATGGGCACCGCCCACTACATCGCCCCGGAACAGGCGCTCGGCCACGAGGCCGAACCGGCCAGCGACGTGTACTCGCTGGCCGTGGTCGGCTACGAGTGCCTGGCCGGCCACCGGCCGTTCCTGTCCGAGAACGCCGTGACCGTGGCCATGATGCACATCCGGGACATTCCGCCGCCGCTGCCGCCGGACGTGCCCCCGCACGCCCGGGCCGTGATCGAGGCCACACTCGTGAAGGACCCGAGGCAGCGGTACGGCAGCGGGGCGGAGTTCGCTGCCGCGGTGGCCGCGGTGCGGACCGGCCGGCCGCTGCCCGTGCCGGTGCCGCGGGCGTTGGCCCCGGTCAACCCGGCCGGCGTGACGACCGGCACACATCCCCACGTCGTTCCGCTCGGTCCGCCCAGCATGCCGCCTGGCCTGCCGGGTTCCGGCGGCTTCCCGGTAGGTCCGCCGCCCCCGGTCCGGCGCAACCGGACCTGGCTGTGGGTCTTGCTCGTTGTCATGCTGGCCGCTTTGATAGTGGTCGCCGCGCTCGGGATCCCTGCGCTGTTACGGTCCGACGGCAATACGGATAATCAGCGCAGTCCCGAGCCGGGCACGTCGGTCAACAGTCCGGCCGGCACCGATTCCGAGCCGGGGAACCCACCCCGCGAGTCCGGCTTTCCCCGAGGTCCGGGCGGCAAACCGGGGGGTCTGATCAACGTCGACCCGGCGCGGTTCGTGGCCCGCTCGGCCAGGTATGCCGTGGTCGAGCTGAATAATGCCGGACTGACGACACGGGTGGTGACGCTGACCGGAGAGGCACCGCAGAACATGGAGACGTGCATCGTCACGCAGGTCACGCCGGCCGGCGACACGCCGACCGGCTCCGAGGTGACGATCCGGTGCCGCCAGAACGCACCGCCTGGCTGAACCTGGACTTATGGGGACCGGAAACCAGGCATGATGGGACACGCGCCGATACGAGGAGCTGAGACGGCCCACCGATGACCACACCGCGACTGCTTTCAAACCGCTATGAGCTGGGCGATACGCTCGGCTATGGCGGCATGTCCGAGGTCCACCGGGGGCGCGACGTCCGCCTGGGGCGCGAGGTCGCCGTCAAGGTGCTTCGTGCCGACCTCGCTCGCGACCCGCAGTTCCAGGAACGTTTCCGCCGGGAGGCGCAGAACGCCGCCGCGCTCAACCACCCGGCGATCGTCGCCGTCTACGACACCGGCGAGACCCGGGCCGGATACGGCCCGCTGCCCTACATCGTCATGGAGTACGTGGACGGGCGCACCCTGCGGGACATCGTGAAGACCGAAGGTCCGCTGCTCGGCCAGCGCGCCATGGAGATCATGGCCGACGTCTGCGCGGCGCTGGACTTCAGCCACCGGCACGGCATCGTGCACCGCGACGTCAAGCCGGCCAACGTAATGATCACGCGCAACGGCGCGGTCAAGGTGATGGACTTCGGCATCGCCCGGGCGGTGGCCGACGGCCAGGCCGCGGTGACCCAGACCGCGGCGGTGATCGGCACCGCTCAGTACCTCTCCCCGGAGCAGGCCCGCGGCGAGGCGGTGGACGCCCGCAGCGACGTCTACGCCGCCGGCTGCGTGTTGTTCGAACTGCTCACCGGTGAGCCGCCGTTCACCGGCGACTCGCCGGTCGCGGTGGCGTACCAGCACGTCCGGGAGGACCCCAAGCCGCCGTCGGCGCTCAACGGCCGGGTCAGCCCGGCGCTGGACGCCGTGGTGCTCAAGGCGATGTCCAAGGGTCCGGCCAACCGCTACCAGTCGGCCGCCGAGATGCGCACCGACCTGGTCCGGGTGCTCTCCGGGCAGCGGCCGATGGCGCCCATGGTGATGACCGAGGACGACCGCACCGCCGTGATGACCAACAACCGCGCGCAAGACCCGCGCGCCGCGGGCCGGCACCGCCCGGCGGCTGTGGCCACCGACTACGACCCCCGGGACCCGTACGAGGACGACGAGGACGAGGAGCGGCGCCGCAAGCGGCGCAAGGCCTGGACCGTGGCGTTGATCACGGTGCTGGCGCTCGCGCTGATCGCGGTGATCGCCTGGCTGGCCAGCCTGGTGTTCGACAACACCGAGAAACCCAGCGAGACGGTGAGCATGCCCAACGTCATCGGGCAGACCCAGACCCAGGCCACCCAGGTGCTGCGGGAGCAGGGCTTCACCGACGTCACCAGCGAGCTCAAGCCGTGCCAGGCGAACCCGGACGGCAGCCCGGGCAGTTGCGGGCCGGACAGTATCGGCAAGGTGATCGGCACCGAGCCGGGGGCGAACACGCAGGTCAAGAAGGGCGACAAGATCGTCCTGACGGTGGGGGCCGCGCCGGAGAAGGTCCCTGTTCCGGACGTGAAGGGCAAGACCCTCGAAGAGGCGACCAAGGCGTTGACCGACGCCGGGTTCACCGTCGCGCCCAACCCGTCGACCGTGGAGACCGACGACGAGAACCTGATCGGCAAGGTGGCCGACCAGAACCCGCCGGGCGGTCAGGCGGTGCAGGCGGGCTCGCCCATCACGCTGAGCATCGGGAAGGGCCCGGACAAGGTCAACATTCCCGACCTGACCGGCCAGAAGTTCGACACCGCGAAGACCAACCTGGAGGGGGCGGGCTTCAAGGTCGAACGCAAGGACGTCTCGTCCAACCAGCCCGAGGGCACGGTCGTCGACCAGAGTCCCAAGAGCGGCAGGGCCGCGCCCGGCACCACGATCACGTTGAGCGTGTCCAAGGGCGACCAGCAGAAGATCCGGATGCCCAACCTGGTCGGCATGCGGCCCGACGAGGCCCGGGACACGCTGCGCGGCCGGGGCTGGACCGGTGAGCTGCGGGCCGTCGACGGTCCGGCGGACGACCCGGGCGAGGTCGGCCGGATCACCGAGCAGGAACTGCCGCCCGGCACCGAGATCGACCAGAACGACACGGTGAACGTGCGGGTGGGCCGGCTGGGCGGCTAGCTCGCCCTACGGGTGGGCGGCCGCCTCGGCCAGCGCACGCATCGCGTTCTCCAGTTCGACCACGGTCGGCTCGGGCACGGTGTGCCCGCACACCCGGAGCCAGTTGGCCAGCATCCGGTGCCCGCCGTCGGTGAGCACCGACTCGGGGTGGAACTGCACGCCCTCCACCGGAAGCTCCCGGTGCCGCATGGCCATCACGACCCCGGACTCGGTCCGGCCGGTGACTTCGAACACATCGGCCGGGATGGTCTCCGGCAGCACGGTCAGCGAGTGGTACCGGGTGGCGGTGAACGGGTCGGGCAGCCCGGCCAGCACGCCGGCGCCGTCGTGGTGGACCATGCTCACCTTGCCGTGCAGCAGTTCCGGCGCCCGGTCCACGGTCGCCCCCCAGGC
Organism: Actinophytocola sp.; assembly: GCF_035712165.1. Taxonomy (GTDB): domain Bacteria; phylum Actinomycetota; class Actinomycetes; order Mycobacteriales; family Pseudonocardiaceae; genus DASYTH01. Next base: position 19,105 of record NZ_DASTBH010000573.1, read on the forward strand.
CACGCCCATCGCCTGATGGCCGAGGCAGACCCCGAGCACCGGCAGGTTCTCGCTGGCACAGCGCTTGATCACGTCGATGCTGAACCCGGCTCGCTCCGGGGTGCTCGGGCCTGGACTGACCAGCACACCGCCGAATCCGGACAACGCCTGCGGGCCGGTCAGCCCGGGGTCGTCGTTGCGGCGCACCACGCATTCGGCGCCGAGCTGGGCCAGGTACTGGACGAGGTTGTAGACGAAGCTGTCGTAGTTGTCGACCACCAGTACACGCATTGGCCAAACGGTACCGGCCCCGGTGAACCGTCTGGCCCCAGCGACCGTGTGAAGGCTGAGAAGCAATCGCTGGAGGGTTCTGGTGCGCAAGCTATTCGTGCTACCCGTCGTCGCCGGGTGTGTGCTGCTCAGCGGAACCGGGGCGGCGGCGGGGCCGGTCGAGGACGCGGCGGCGGCACTGCGCGGCGACTCGGTCTACCTGGCCCCGGGGGCGAACCGGCACCTGGACGCCGACGCCGTCCGCCGGGCGATCGGTGACGAGCCCATAAAGATCGCCGTGCTGCCGGAGATCGACAGCGTCAGCGAGGTCGCGGCGATACCCCGCCGGCTGTCCGCCGACCTGCCCGGCAACACCATCGCGGTGATCTCCGGCCGGTACTTCTACGCCGGCTCCGAGGTGGTCTGCAAGGGCGTCGCCGGCCAGGCCGCGACCGACGCGATCAAGACCAACGAGACGGCGCTGGACGCCAACCCCGGCGCGGACTCACCGAGCGACATCACCAAGCCGCTCACCGACTTCGTGGCCACGATCCGGTCCGCGGCACGCTGTCCGAGCGAGGGCACCCGCGGCGACCGGTACGCCGACGACCCGGGTGGCGGCGTGGCGACGGCCGGCACCGACGACACCGGCACGCTGCTGCCCTGGATTCTCGGCGGGATCGGGCTGGTCGCCCTGGCGGCCACGACGCTGGTGCTGCTGACCAGGATGCGCACCCGGGGCGCGGCCACCGCCCACCGGGACGACGCGATCGCGCTGGTCGCCCGGCTCGGCGCGGAACTGGCCGAGCTGCCCGGAGGCGACGAGGCGCGCAACGCCGCCGCGGCACTGCACGGCGAGGCCGAGGCGATCCTGCTCGGCGCCACCACCGACGCACAGTTCGAGGCCGCCCGCGCCGCGGCCATGGAGGGGCTCACCGCCGCCCGGACCGCCCGCGCGGCCCTCGATCGGAGATGACGATGGTCAGGCAACTGCACCCGAACGCCCGCGACGCCGCGCAGCGCCGGGTAAACCGGATCACGGTCGGCGTCATCGCCACGAGCGTGGCCGCGACACTGGGCATCGGCGCCGGGATCGCCTACGCGGCGCCGCCGCCGAAGCCGAACAACAAGACCGACTACGGGCAGAAGTCGAAGAAGGCGCCGGCCAGCTCGCCGACGAAGGCGCCCGCGCCGCAGCCCGAGCAGCCCCAGCAACCACAACCCCAACCGCAGCAACAGGAACAGCCGACCCCGGCGCCGAAGGAGCAGGCACCGCCCCCGCCGGCGAACACGGACAAGCCGGAGAGCTCGACCGGCGACGAAGAGACCACGTCGGGTGGGTCATGAGCAAGACGTCCTTCCCCGCCATCGGCACCACCGCACAGTTGCTGGTGACCGACCCGGCCGCGATCACCGAGGCGGACACGCTGCTGCGGGCCTTCCTGGCCGATCTCGACCTGGCCTGCAGCCGGTTCCGGGACGACTCCGAATTGTCCATTGTGAACAGAGTGGGCGGCGGGTCCGATGTGGACCCGGTGCTGTTCGCCGCACTGCGGGTGGCGCTGCGGGCCGCCGAGGACACCGACGGTCTGGTCGACCCGACCCTGGGCCGGTCCATGATCGCGATCGGGTACGACCGCAGTTTCGCCGACGTGCCACCGAGTTCGGCTCGCCGGGTGCGCCCGGTGCGGCCCCTGGCGGCCTGGCGGAAGATCGTGCTGGAGCCGCGGACCCGCTCGGTCACGCTGCCCCGCGGGGTCGCGCTCGACCTCGGCGCCACCGCCAAGGCGTGGGCGGCCGACGTCGCGGCGAACACGATCGCCGACCGGCTCGGCTGCGGCGTCCTGGTCAACCTCGGCGGTGATCTCGCGGTCGCCGGGCCTGCGCCGGCCGACGGCTGGCGGGTGCGGGTGACCGCGGACCACACGATCAGCACCGGCGGGCAGGTGGTCGCGGTGCGCTCCGGCGGGCTGGCCACCTCCAGTACCACGGTGCGCACCTGGCGGCGGGCCGACGCGGTGCTGCACCACGTGCTCGACCCGGCGACCGGCCTGCCGGCGCGGCGGATCTGGCGCTACGTGTCGGTCGCCGCGCCCGACTGCCTGACCGCCAACACCGCCGCCACCGCCGCCCTGGTCCTCGGACACGCGGCGCCGGACTGGCTCGCCGAGCGGGACCTGGCCGCGCGGCTGGTCGCCGCGGACGGCACCGTCACCGCGATCGCCGGCTGGCCGGCGGCCACCCTGTCCACCCGGGAGGTCGCGTGATCACCGCCGCGCCGCTGTTCAGCGAGAGCACCTACTGGTACCTCACCAGAGCCAGCGGCTTCATCTCGCTGGTCCTGTTCTCCGTGACGTTCGCGCTCGGGCTGCTCACCGCCGGCCGGGTGTGGTCGCCGTCCTGGCCCCGGTTCGTCACCGAGAGCCTGCACCGCAGCGTGTCGCTGATCGCGGTCAGCATGGTGTTCGCGCACGTGATCACGATCCTGCTCGACCGGTACGTCAAGATCGACCCGATCGACGCCGTGGTGCCGTTCGTGTCCAGCTACCTGCCGTTCTGGCTGGGGCTCGGCTCGATCGCGTTCGACGTGATCCTCGTGTTGATCATCACCAGCCTGCTCCGCACCCGGCTGTCCCGCACCGCGTGGCGGGCCGTGCACTGGCTCGCCTACCTCGCCTGGCCGGTCGCGCTCGCGCACACGATCGGCATCGGCACCGACCGGCTGTGGGTGCTCGTCGTGGCCGCGCTGTCCGTGTTCATGGTTGTCGCCGCCGGGGTGTACCGGGTGGCCGGCTGGCGTCGGGTCGCAGTCAGGAGACCGATATGACCGTCCCCCAACTTCTGCGCTACGACGGCAGGCCCCGGCTGCTGGCCGGCTGGCTGAACACCGGGCGGCCCGCCAGCCTGGCCGAGCACGCCGCCGTCAACGGCCCGCTGCCGCTGGGCGCGGTGAGCGGGTTGATCGACACGGTGAGCGCCGCCGGCCTGCGCGGCCGGGGCGGTGCGTGGTTTCCGACCGGACGCAAGCTGTCCACCGTGGCCAAGAACGGCCGGGCTGCCGGCGCCGCACACGTCGTGGTGAACGGCGCGGAGAGCGAACCGGCCGCCGGCAAGGACAAGCTGCTCCTCCGGATGGCCCCGCACCTCGTGCTGGATGGCGCGGAGCTCGCGGCGCTGGCGGTCGGGGCATCGAAGGTCACCGTCTGCGTGCACCGCGGCACCGGCCTGGCCCGGCGCATCACCGCGGCGATCGCCGAGCGGGCCGGGGCCGAGTGGGGCGGCGCCGCGGCCGGCCTGTCGGTGACGGTCATGGAGCCGCCGCGCTGGTACGTCTCCAGCGAGTCCACCGCACTGGCGAACTTCGTCGGCGGCGGGGAGGGTAAGCCTCGGGACGTGTCCGCCTACCGCGAGGGCGTGGGCGGCAAGCCGACCCTGGTGTCCAACACGGAGACGTTCGCCCACCTCGGCCTGATCGCCCGGCACGGCGCCGACTGGTTCCGGATGGCCGGTACCGCCGAGGCGCCCGGCACCGCGCTGTTCACGGTGAGCGGGGCGGTGCGCTCCCGCGGGGTGTACGAGCTGCCGATCGGGGTGACCGGCAACGACATCCTGCGGATGGCCGGCGGGCCCACCGAACCGCTGCAGGGCGTGCTGCTCGGCGGCTACGGCGGCGCCTGGGTGTCGCCGAGCGTGCTGGCCGCCCCGTTCACCCCGGAGGCGTTGCGGCCGCTGCACGCCTCGCCGGGCGCCGGTGTGGTGCTGGCGCTGCCGATCGGCGCCTGCGGGCTGGTCGAGACCGTCCGGGTGGCGGCCTGGCTCGCCTCGCAGAACGCCCGGCAGTGCGGCCCGTGCTTCAACGGCCTGCCGGCCATCGCCGACGACCTGGCCAGGGTGACCTGGGCGCGGGACCGGGCCGCGCTCGAGCGGCTCCAGTTCCGCATGAAGATGATCAACAGGCGGGGTGCCTGCGGGCATCCGGACGGCGTGATCAAGCTGGTGGACACGGCGCTGCGGGTGTTCGCCGGATGCGTCGAACGGCACACCTACGGCCAGGGCTGCGCCGGGCTGTACCGCCCGCCGATGCTGCCGGTGCCGGCCCCGCCGAGTCCGAACGAGGGATGGCGATGACCAGG
>NZ_DASTBH010000574.1:0-15321 GCF_035712165.1 Actinophytocola sp.
CCCGAACCGGCTGCGGTTCGGCGTGGTGAGCTGCCAGGACCTGCAGAACGGTTACTGGCCTGGCTATCTCGGCGTGGCCGGCGAGGATCTCGACCTGATCCTGCACCTCGGCGACTACATCTACGAGGGCGATCCGAACAGCCGGTTCCCGGACCGGATGCACACCACGCCGCAGACGCCCGGCCTGGACCAGCTGCGCACGCTGGCCGACTACCGCGCCCGGCACGCGCAGTACAAGGGCGACCCGGCGCTGCGGGCCGCGCACCTCGCCTTCCCGTGGGTGACGGCCTGGGACGACCACGAGGTGGAGAACAACTACGCCGGGTTGGTCGACGAGGCGGAGGACACCGGCGCGCGGCACCAGACGCCCGAGGAGATGGCCGTGCAGCGCGCCGCGGCGTACCAGGCCTACTACGAGCACATGCCGATCCGGGCGCACTTCCGGCCGGGGCGGGCCGAGCTGCGCATCTTCCGGCGGTTCGACTTCGGCCGGCTGGCCCGGGTCAACGTGCTGGACACCCGGCAGTACCGCACCGACCAGCCCGGCGGGTTCCCCAGCGACCTCGGCCCGGAGCCGCCCGGCGCCGGCAACACCGCCGGCACGCTCACCGGCGCCGAGCAGGAACGCTGGCTCACCGAGGGGCTGACCGGTTCGCGCGCCCGGTGGAACGTGGTCGCCCAGCAGGTGATGATGAGCCGGACCCGGTTCCCGAACCCGGCCCAGGTGCCGCCCACCATCGTCAACCATGACCAGTGGGACGGCTACCAGCCGCAGCGGGAACGGTTGCTGCGCTTCGTCTCCGAGTCGCGGGTGGCCAACCCGGTGTTCCTGGCCGGCGACATCCATTCGACCTGGGTCAGCGAACTGAAGACCAACTTCGACGACCCGGCCGCGCCCAACGTGGCCGTCGAGTTCGTCGGAACGTCGATGAGCTCCGACTTCCCGGTGGCCTTCGACGCGCCGATCAAGCAGTTCAACCCGTTGCTCAACCCGCACGTGCGCTACTTCGACGGGCTCAAGCGCGGATACCTGCGCTGCGAGGTGAGCCGGGACTCCTGGCGCACCGACGTCCGGGTCGTGGACACCATCGAGGTGCGCGACGCCCCCACCCGCACCGACCGCTCCTTCGTCGTCGAGTCCGGCCGCCCGGTGATCCAGCCGGGCTGAGGATCATGCATTCGCCGGTGTGATCCCACAGGTTCAGGGAGTAGCGTCCGCTCCCGGGGTCCGCACCGCCAGAAGCGTTTCGACCTCGACAAAAGGACGCGGCAATGAGAAGGCGGATATTGGCGGCAGGCGCCGTCATCACGCTAACCGGAGCAATTCTCACGATCGCCGGAGCACCGTCACAAGCGGAGCCCCGGGGCAGGTTCGGATATGACGCCAAGCCCGGGCGACCGCAGTTGTCGGGGGTGGCCGATCCCGGTTTGCTGAACGGAACCGGGGTGACCGCGACGCCCGAAGTGGCCGCTCGCACCCGCGCCGTTCCCAGCGACGACGTCCAGGCCAACGGCGACAACAAGGCCGACCCGCGGGCGCAGTTCGGCAGCGGCTCGGGCCTGCCGGCCAACGAGACCGCCATCGCGATCAACCCGACCAACCCGCGCAACGTCATCGCCGCGTCCAACGACTACGAGCCGGCCGTGGACTCGACCATGGGTCTGTACGTGTCCTTCGACGGCGGCAAGACCTTCCCGTACACCCGGCACGCACGGCAGATCATCACGCCGCAGCGCAACATGTACGGCACCGGCGACCCGGTGGTCGTCTTCGACCGCGAGGGCGTTGCCTACGCGGTGTTCATCTCCTTCGGCCGGTCGAACTTCGACTCCTACATCGCGGTCAGCCGGTCCACCGACAGCGGGGTCACCTGGTCGGCGCCGGTGGACGGCGCGCCGCCGGCCGGTACCGAGATGACTCCGGGTGACGGCATCGTGGTGCACAACGGCGGCCCGGACGACGCGCAGTTCTTCCACGACAAGGAATGGGCGGTGGCCGGACCGCGGCCGCCGGGCGCAACGCTGGTTCCGGGCACCGACCAGGGCCACGTCAGCCCGGACCGGCTGTACGTGACCTGGACCGTGTTCGACAGTGACGTGGACGGCCTGGGCAACGTGGACTCGGCGATCCATGTGGCGTACTCGGACGACCAGGGCCGGCACTGGTCGGCGCCGCAGGAGATCTCCGGCAGCGCGCCGTTCTGCGACTTCCAGACCGGTGACCAGGACGGCGCCTGCGACGAGGACCAGTTCTCCGTGCCGGTGGTCGATCCGCGCACCGGCGCCGTGTACGTGGCGTTCGAGAACTTCAACGTCAACAGCACCGAGCGCAACCAGTACCTGGTGGTCCGGTCGGCCAACGGCGGCGCCACCTGGGATCCGCCGGTCAAGATCGCCGACGTGTTCGACGGTGCCGACAAGTACCCGGTGTGCGCAGGCCGGCAGACGCTCGACCTGATGTGCGCCCGCACCAACGCCGCGGGCAACATCGACATCGACCCCCGCACCGGGCGGCTCTACCTGGCCTTCTCCGACAACCGAAACGGCACGGCCGCCGACACCAACACCGACGTGTTCGTCAGCTCGTCCGGTGACGGCGGCCGGACCTGGAGCAGCCCGCTGAACATCACCCGGGAGTCGGTCGACGACCAGTGGTTCCCGTGGCTGTCGGTGGCCCCGGACGGGGTGGTCGCGGTGACCTACTTCGACCGGCGCTACGGCGGGCCGAAGCTGATCGACACGTCGCTGTCGGTGTCCACCAACACCGGCCGGACGTTCAACACCCGGCGGGTTTCCGAGCAGTCCTGGAACCCCGACCTGGCGTTCCGGCAGGGCACGTTCATCGGTGACTACAACGGGTTGGACACCAGCCGGGGCGTGGCGATCCCGTGCTGGACCGACGCCCGGTTCGCGGAACCGAACGTGGCCGGCAACAACCCGCCCAACCAGCAGTCCGACGTGATGGTCGACGCCGAGCCGATCCCGACCCGGTAGCCGCCTTGTGATGCGCAGGGTGGTCGTTGCCCGCCCCTGGCGGGCAGCGATCACCTTCGCCGTCGCCGGTGTGTCCTACCGGGCATGCCGGCGCGGCGGTGGCACCATGGCGGCCATGCCAGATCTTGGGATGTCCGTGTTCCCCGGAAGTGTTGTGGCGGCACATCTTCAGGCATCCGCCGCGAGTCTGGCCGACGGAACCGCCGCGCGCACGGCCGACGCGTGCGTCGGCACGGCGGGGGAGTTGGCCGCGATCGTCGACCATCTCGTCGCCGGTCAGCGCAGCCTGCGCGCCGCGCTTTCCCATCTGGCCGAATACACCCGGGACCACGGGCTGGATCCCGCATTGTTCGAGGTGCTCAGCGCGTCCGCGGCGGCGGCCGGCCATTCCGCCGACGCCATCGCCGAAAGCCGTCCCCTGCTTCAGGTAGTCCTGGATGTGACCGGACCGGAAACCCGGTTGTAGCTTTCGGATCTTGTGACCGGCCGTTACCGTGGGATCAGCAAGGTCTCGCGGAGGTGACCAATGCGCAGCATGTGGAAGGGCACGATCGGATACGGCCAGGCGGCCATTCCGGTCAAGGCCTACACGGCGACCGAGGAGCACGACATCGAGCTGCACCAGCTGCACTCGACCGACGGTGGCCGGATCCGGCAGAAGCGGGTCTGCGAGGTGGACGGCGAGGAGGTGCCGTTCACCGAGGTGGTGCGGGGCTACGAGATGCCGGCCGGGGACGTGGTCATGCTCACCGACGACGACCTTGCCACGTTGCCGCTGGCCACCACCCGCCTGATCGACGTGCGGGCGTTCGTGCCGGTCGACCAGATCGACCCGATCTGGTTCTCCAAGAGCTACTACCTGGAACCGGAGGCGGCCGGGATCAAGCCGTACGTGCTGCTCAGCGAGGCGTTGCAGCAGTCCGGCCGGGCGGCGGTGGTGAAGGTGGCGCTGCGGGCCAGGGAGAGCCTGGGCGTGCTGCGCGTGCGCGATCAGGTCATCGTGCTGACCACAATGCTGTGGCCGGACGAGATCCGCATCCCGGACTTCCCGTTCCTGCACGAGGACGTGGATCTGGTCGGCCCCGAGGTGCACGCCGCGGTGGAGGCCATCGAGCAGTTGTCCGGCGCATTCGTTCCGTCCCAGTACACCGACCGCTACCGCGAGGCGCTGGAGGACCTGATCGAGGCCAAGATCGAGGGACGGGAGATCGTCCGCCCGGTCGCCGCGGACGAGGACTCCACAGTGGCGGACCTGATCACCGCGTTGCAGGCCAGCGTCGACGCCGCGGTCGCCGCGCACGGCGAGTCGCCCAACGGCAAGGATGCCATCGCCAGGGCCCGGTCCGCGGCCCGCAAGGCCGCCGCGGCCAGCAAGGCCGCCAGCAAAGCGGCCAGCCGGACCAAGTCCTCGCGGTAGGTCAGCCAGGCTCGACCACGTGCCGGCCGACCGGCAGCACCAGGGGTGTTCCGGCGACCGGGTCCGCGATGACCCGGCAGCGCAGCCCGAACACCTCCTCGACCAGTTCCGCGGTGATCACCTCGGCCGGGCCGCCCTCGGCGACGATGCGCCCGGACCTCATCGCGATCATGTGGTCGGCGTAGCGACAGGCCTGGTTGAGGTCGTGCAGCACCATGACGACCGTGCGGCCCTCGCGGCGGTTCAGGTCGACGATCAGGTCCAGCACGTCGATCTGGTGGGCCAGGTCGAGATAGGTGGTCGGTTCGTCCAGCAACAGGATCGGGGTGCCCTGGGCGATGGCCATCGCGATCCAGGCGCGCTGGCGTTGGCCGCCGGACAACTCGTCGACCGGGCGCCGGGCCAGGTCGGTCAGCCCGGTCAGCCGGAGTGCCTCGGCCACCTCGTGCTCGTCGGTGGCCGACCACTGGTGCCACCACCGCTGGTGCGGGGCGCGGCCGCGGCCGACCAGATCGCCGACGGTCAACCCCTCCGGGGCGACCGGGCCCTGCGGCAGGATGCCGACCTGGGTGGCGACCTGCCGGGTCGGCATCTCATGGATGGACCGGCCGTCCAGGTGCACGCTGCCGGCGCGCGGGATGAGCAACCGGGCCAGCGCCCGCAGCAGGGTGGACTTGCCGGACGCGTTCGCGCCCACGATCACGCTGATCCGTCCATCCGGGACGGTCAGGTCGAGGTCGTCGACGACCACCATGTTGTTGTGGTAGGCCAACCGGACACCGGTGGCGCGCAGCTCAGGCATAGCGGTTCTTCCTGATCAGTAACCACATGAGGAACGGGGCGCCGAACACGCCGGTCACCACCCCGACCGGCAGCTGCACCTGCCGGGCGAGCAGGTCGGCGGCGAGCACGACGAGCGCACCGGTCAGCCCGGAGGCGAGCACCGGCGGCGCGGCGGCACCGGCGAGCCGGCGCGCAATCTGCGGCGAGGCGAGCGCGATGAACGCGATCGGTCCGGCCGCGGCGGTGGCGAACGCGACCAGACCGACGCCGGCCAGCAGCAGCACCAGCCGGGCCCGCTGCACCGGGGTGCCGAGCCCGGTGGCGATCTCGTCGCCGAGTTGCAGGGTGCGCAGCCAGCCGCCGAGCAGCAGCACCCCGGGAACGAGCACCGCCGCGCTGACCGCCAGCGCCGGGACGTCCTGCCAGGTGCTGTCGCCCAGGTTGCCGACCAGCCAGCCGACCGCCTGTTGTGCCTGGTACAGCTCGGCTTTGGTGAGCAGCCAGCTGGTCGTGCTGGTGCACACCCAGGTCACCCCGACGCCGACCAGGATGATCCGGTACCCGGTGGTGCCCTGGTTCCAGGCGAGCAGGTAGACCACCAGCGCCGCGAGCAGCCCGCCGGCCAGGCCCAGGCCGGCGGGGTCGATGCCGAGCACGATCCCGGCCACCACCGCGACCGCCGCCCCCGCCGAGATCCCGATCATGTCCGGGCTGGCCAGCGGATTTCGGGTGACCGTCTGGAAAACCGCGCCCGCGACCCCGAACGCCGCGCCGGCCAGCAACCCGACCAGTGCCCGCGGCAACCGCAGTTCGTTGACGGTGAGCAGCGCGAACCGGTCGCCGGACCCGGCCAGCGCCCGCACCACGTCGACCGGATCGACCCAGTGGGCGCCCATGGCCAGGCCCAGACAGAACGCGGCCGCCGTCGCCCCGGCCAGGCAGGCCGGGACGAGCAGCGGGCGAATCCGGGCGGGCACTACAACTCCGCCAGGCGGCGCCTGCGGACCAGGCCGATGAACACCGGCGCGCCGACGACCGCCACCACGACGCCGACGCCGACCTCGCCCGGGCGCGCCACCACCCGGCCGAGAATGTCCGCCGCCAGCAACAGAACCGGGGCGAGCAGCGCGGAGATCGGCAGCAGCCACCGGTGGTCCGGGCCGGTGACCACCCGCGCCAGATGCGGAACGACCAGCCCGACGAACACGATCGGCCCGACTGCGGCCACGGCGGCGGCGGTGAGCAGGGTGATCGACACCGCGGCACCCGCCCGCACCAGGCCGACCCGCCGGCCCAGCGCGGCGGCGACGTCGGTGCCGAGGGCCAGGCTGTTCAGCGCCGGTGCGACGGCCAGCGCGACCACGGCGCCGGCCAGTAGCACCGGGGCCAGGCGCCACACCACGCCGAAATCCGACCCGGCCAGCGAGCCGGCGTCCCAGAACCGGTAGCGGTTCAGCGCTTCCGGGTCGATCAGGGCGATGCCGCTGGTGAGCGAGGTGAGCAGGGCGGTGAGCGCGACGCCGGCCAGGGCGAGGGTGACCGGGGAGGCCGCGCCGCGCCCGGCGCCGCCGAGCAGGTAGACCACGACGCTGGCCAGCACCGCGCCGGCGAAGGCGAAGCCGATGTAGCCGTAGAACGTGCTCACGCCGACCACGGCGGCGGCCGCCACGATGCCGAACGCCGCGCCGGCACTGATCCCGAGCAGTCCGGGGTCGGCCAGCGGGTTGCGGGTCAGCGCCTGCATGACCGCTCCGGCCAGGCCCAGCGCAGCGCCGACGAGCAGACCGAGCACGGTGCGCGGAAGCCGGGCGCCCCACACGATTCCCTCGATGTCCGGGCCGCGGTCGCCGAACAGGGCGCCGAGCACGTCGCCCGGTGGCACGGCCCGGGCGCCGATCATCAGTGACAGCAGGCACAGCACGGCGAGCACGCCGAGGGTCGCCAGCAGCCTGGTCCGGATCACGGAGTCACCCTAGCCTGCCCTTACTTAGGCTAGGTAACCCTAACCAGACTGTGTTAGGTTGCCCTAACTTGATGTTCCGTTCGCACACTCGCCGAGGAGCCGATGTCCAAGCTCATTCCCGCTGTCCTGGTGGCCACCGCCCTGCTGGCCACGGCATGCGGCAGTTCCGAAACCCCGGCCGCGCCGCAGACGCAGGCCGGGCAGAACCAGGGCGCGTTCCCCGTGCGAGTGGAGCACAAGTACGGCACGACCGAGATCGCGAAGAAGGCCGAGCGGGTGGTCACCCTCGGGCTCAACGACCAGGACGCCGTGCTCGCCCTCGGCGTCCGGCCGGTCGGCGCGATCGACTGGTTCGGCGAGCGCCCGTACGGGCAGTGGCCGTGGACCAAGGAGCTGTGGGGGGACAAGCCTCCGGAGGTGGTCGGCAAGCGGGACGACTACGACGTCGAGAAGATCATCGACCTGAAGCCGGACCTGATCATCGGGTTGTACTCGGGGATGACCCGGGAGCAGTACGACACCCTGTCCAAGATCGCGCCGACCGTCGCGCAGCCCAAGGGTTACGAGGACTGGCTCGCGCCGTGGCAGGAGATGACCAAGCTCACCGGTCTGGCGCTCGGGATGCCGGCAAAGGTCGACGAGCTGATCGCCGGGATCGACGCCCGGTTCGCCACCGTGCGCAAGGAACACCCGGACTGGGCCGGAAAGTCCGTCGCCGTCGTGGACAGCTTCCAGCCCGGCCAGTACGCGATCTTCGCCCCCGGTGACCCGAAGGCCCAGTTCCTGACCGGCCTCGGTTTCAAGGTCTCCGACCGGATCACCAAGGAGGCCGGCACCCAGAACGCGCTCGAGGTCAGCTCCGAGCGGCTGGACCTGATCGACGTCGACCGCGTGGTCTTCCTCACCTCCGACCCGGCCGCCGAAGGCCGGATCAAGGCCGACCAGGTCTACCAGAGCCTGAAGGTGGCCAAGGACGGTCGCGCCCTGTTCGTCCCCTACGCGACCCCGCCCGTGGGCGCGGCGATCTCGTTCAACACCGTCCTGAGCATCCCGTACGCCATCGACCAGCTCGCCCCGCTGCTGGCCGCCGGTGCCCAGTGAGCCCACCGGCGAGCCTCCCGCTCACCAGGGCGCAGTCGGGTATCCGGCTCGCGCACCAGATCGATCCCACCGACACCACCTTCAACGTCGCCTGTTACGTGGAGATCCGCGGCGAGGTCGACCTCGCCCGGCTCGCCGCGGCGATCCGCCGGGCCAGCACCGAAGCCGAGTGCCTGCACGTCCGCGTCAGCGGCGAGGCTCAGGTCCGGGTGCCGGCGGAGGTCCCGGTCCCGGTGCTCGACCTCGATGAGCAGGCGGCGTCGCGCTACATGGACGCCGACCGGGTCCGGGTGTTCGACCTGGAGAACGGGCCGCTGTTCGGCCATGCGCTGATCAGGGTCGGGCGGGGGCGGGTGTTCTGGTACCAGCGGTATCACCACATCGCGATCGACGCCTACGGGGTGGCGCTGGTGGTCGGCCGGGTGGGCGGGCTGTACTCCGGGGATGAGGAGCCGGTCTCCTGGTCCCTGTCGACCTATGTGGACGGTGACCGGGAGTACGACGGCGGGCCTGACCGTGCCTACTGGGCGGGCCGGATGCGGGGGCGGGCGGATCCGGCCCGGCTGGTGGAGATCGGGGAGCGGCCGGCCGTCGCGTTGCGCCGGCAGCGGTTGCGGTTGCCGGCGGCGGGCCGGGGGATCGCCGGCGCGCGGCCGTCCCGGTTCGTGATCGCGGCGCTGGCCGCGTACCTGCACCGGTGGAGCGGGCAGCGCGATCTCGTCCTCGCCCTGCCGGTGAGTGCCCGCACCACGCCGCAACTGCGTGCGGTACCCGGCATGGTGTCCAACGTCCTGCCGCTGCGGATCACCGTGCACCCGGAGCACACCGCCACCGAACTCGTCACGCGGATCACCGCGGCGATCCGCGAGCTCGTCGCGCACGGCCGCTACCGGGGCGAGCAACTGGCCCGGGATCTCGGCGCGCCCGGCGGCCTGCGCGAACTGGTCGGGCCGACGGTCAACGTGATCGGGTTCGGCCGCGACATCCGGTTCGGCGACCACGACGCCACGTTCCACGAGCTGTGGACCGGTCCGGTCGACGACCTCGCCATCACCGTCGTCGAGCAGCCCGGCGGCCCGCCGCTGGTCGACTTCGTCGCCGACGCCGCGATGTGCGGCGACGACGAGCTGGCCGGCCACGTCCGGCGGTTCCGCGCGATGCTCGAGGCGCTGGCGGCCGAGCCGGATCGTCCACTCGGGACGGTCGAGCTGCTGACCGGCGCCGAACACCGGACGCTGCGCCGGTTCGGCGCCGAGGACCGCGAGGTCGACGAGCGCACCTGGCCGGCCGCGTTCGAGCGGCAGGCGCGCAGCACCCCGCGCGCCGTCGCCGTGGAGTGCGGCCCGGTCCGGCTCACCTACGCCGAGTTGGACGCGGCCGCCAACCGGCTCGCCCGGCTGTTGACCGGCCGGGGAGTGGGCCCGGAGGACGTGGTCGGCGTCGCGGTGCCCCGCTCGGTCGACCTGATCGTCGCCCTGCTCGGCGTTCTCAAGACCGGCGCCGCCTACCTGCCGCTGGACGAGAACCTCCCGCCGGAGCGGGTGTCGTACCTGGTCGCCGACGCCGGCGCCCGGCTGGTCGTCACCGCCGCCGACATCGCCGCCTCCCACGGGCAGAGCGGAGCCGACCTGGAAACCGGACCGATCGGTTTGGACTCCGCCGCCTATGTGATCTACACCTCCGGGTCCAGCGGCCGGCCGAAAGCCGTTGTGGTGACCCACGAAGGCATCGGCAGCCTGGTCGCCACCGCGGTCGACCGGCTGGGCGTGACCGCGGAGAGCCGCATCGCCCAGTTCGCCTCGGTCGGGTTCGACGTCGCGGTCTGGGACATCTGCATGGCGCTGTGCACCGGCGCGCGGCTGGTGTTGGTGCCGTCCGAACTTCGGGTCGCCGACGCGACCCTGACCGGGTACCTGACCGAGCATCGGGTGACCCACATGATCCTGCCGCCGGCCCTGGTCTCGGCGCTGCCGCCGGAGTGCGAGCTGCCGGCCGGGGCGGTGCTGGTCGTGGGAACCGAGGCGGTGCCGGCGGAGCTGGTGGCGCGCTGGTCGGACCGGTTGCGTGTGGTCGTGGCCTACGGGTTGACCGAGGCCACGGTCAACTCGACGCTGTGGCCGGCGCGGCCGGGCTGGACCGGGCCGGTGCCGATCGGCCGGCCGGACCCCAACACCCGGCTGCACGTCCTGGATTCGGCGCTGCGCCCGGTGGGGGTCGGCGTCGCCGGCGAGTTGTACGTGGCCGGCCGCGGTCTGGCCCGCGGCTATCGCGGCCAGGCGGGGCCGACCGCGCACCGGTTCGTCGCCGACCCGTTCGGCGCGCCCGGCGCCCGGATGTACCGCACCGGGGACCGGGTGCGCTGGCGCGCGGACGGAAACCTGGAGTTCCTCGGCCGGTCGGACAACCAGGTCAAGATCCGTGGTCACCGGGTCGAGCCCGCCGAGGTGGAGAGCGCGCTGCTGGCCCACCCGTCGGTCGCTCAGGCGGCCGTCCTGCTGCGCGACCGGCGCCTGGTCGCCTACCTGACCGGTGCCGGTGTCGACCCCGGCGCGGTGCGGTCCGACCTCGCCCGGCGCCTCCCGGAGTACCTGGTGCCCAGCGTCATCATGGTCCTGGACCAGCCACTGCCGTTGACCGCCAACGGAAAGCTGGACGTCCGCGCGCTGCCGGATCCAGAGTGGACGGTCGGGGACGACCGGCCGGCCACGGCCGCCGAACACGCCCTGGCCGCGGTGTTCGCCGAGGTGCTCGGCCTGCCCGAGGTCGGCGTCCAGGACAGCTTCTTCGAGCTCGGCGGCGACAGCATTCTGGCGATCCAGCTGGTCAACACGGCCCGCCGGCACGGGTTCACCTTCACCCCCCGCGACGTGTTCCGGCATCGCACCGTCGCCGCGCTGGCCACGCGCACCGGTCCGGCGCCGGTGGCGGTCTCCGATGACGGCACCGGAACCGTTGCGCCGACCCCGATCATCCGGTGGCTCGCGCGGCGCCGCGGTCCGGTCGAGCGATTCCACCAGTCGGTGCGCGTCCCGCTGCCGGCCGGGCTGGACCGGGACGGGCTTGTGAAGAGCCTGCAGGCCATCCTGGACCGGCACGACATGCTGCGGGCCCGGCTGCGGGAGGACTGGTCGCTGACGGTGCCCCCGGCCGGCACGGTGCGGGCCGAGGACCTGCTGGAGACCGGGGCCGGTGCGCCCTGGACCCGGCTCGACCCGCGCGCCGGGATCATGCTCCGCGCGGCCTGGGAACCCGCCGCGCACCGCCTGCACCTGGCCATCCACCATCTCGTGGTGGACGCGGTGTCCTGGCGGATCCTGTTGGGAGACCTGGAGCTGCTCTGGCGGGGCGGCGAGGCGCCGCCGGTCGCCACCTCCTTCCGCCGGTGGTCCGAACTGCTCGGTGCGGCCGACCGCGAGTCCGAACTGCCGCTGTGGCGCGCTCAGCTCGACGGCCCTGACCCGCTGCTCGGCGAGCGGCCGCTGGGCCCGGCGGACACCGTGGCGACCCAGCGGTCGGTCACCGTGCCGCTCCCGCCGGCCCGGTTCGAGGTGCTGTTGGCGGCGCTGGCCGTGGCGCTTGGCCGCTGGCGCACCGGGGGGCCGGTGCTGATCGATCTCGAGGGCCACGGCCGCGAGGAGCAGCTCGCGCCCGGCGTCGACCTGTCCCGCACGGTCGGCTGGTTCACCAGCATGTACCCGGTGCGCCTGGACCCCGGCACCGATGACCTCGGCACCGCCGTGCTCCGGGTGCGTGAGCAGCTGCGGGCCCTGCCGGACAACGGGATCGGCTTCGGGTTGCTCGCCGGCCGGCTCGACGCCCCGGCGCCGCAGGTGCTGTTCAACTACCTGGGCCGGCTGCCGGACGTGGAGTTCGACGCCGGCGCCGATCCCGACCAGCCGCTCGGGCACGTGCTGGAGATCAACGCCGATGCGCGGGCCGCGACCCTGTCCTGGGCCGGTGCGGTGCTGTCCGAGGAGTCGGTCCGGGACCTGGCCCGGCTCTGGCTCGCGGCGCTCGCCGAGCCGTGTGCCGAGGTGCTGCCGGCTTCCCCGCTGCAGCAAGGGTTCTTCTTCCACGCGCAGGCCGGCACCGACGTGTACCTGGTCCAGCAGGTGATCGAGCTGCGCGGCGCGGTGGACGCCGCCCGGCTGCGGCAGGCCGTGCAGGCGCTGGTGCGCCGGCATCCGCCGTTGCGGGCCGGGTTCCGGCAGTGGGACGACGGCCGGGTCGTGCAGGTCATCGCCGGCGAGGTGGCCGTGCCGTTCCGCGAGGTCACGGCCGGGCCCGTGGCCGGCATCGCGGAAGACGAACGATCGAAGCGGTTCGACCTGGCCGACCCGCCGCTGCTGCGCGCCGCGCTGGTGCGCGGCGGGCCGGACCAGAGCTGGCTGGTGCTGACGCTGCACCACATCGTCGCCGACGGCTGGTCGGTACCGGTCATGGTCAAGGAAATCCTTGCGCTGTATACGGATCCGGCCACCCTGAAGCCGGTCACGCCGTACCGGCAGTACACCGACTGGCTGGCCGGCCGGGACCTGGCCGCCGCCCGGCAGGCCTGGCGGACCGAACTGGCCGGCGTCGACGAACCCACCCGGCTGGCCCCGGAAACCGGCCGGCCGGGCCGCTCCGAGCGGATCCGGATCGAGCTGTCCGGGGCCGGCACCGCGAGCCTGCGGAACCTGGCCCGGGACCGGGACCTCACGGTCAGCACCGTGGTGCACGCCGCCTGGGGGCTGCTGCTCGGCCGGCTGACCGGCCGCGAGGACGTGGTGTTCGGCAGCACCGTCTCCGGCCGGGCCGCGCCGGTGCCCGGCATCGAGGCCATGGTGGGCCTGTTCGCCAACACCGTCCCGGTCCGGATGCGTTGGGGCGCCTGCGACTCCGTGGCGACGGTGCTGCACCGGCTGCACACCGCGCAGACCGCGCTGCTCGACCACCAGCACCTCGGTCTGGCCGAACTGCACCGCCTGGCCGGGGTGGACGAACTGTTCGACACGCTGGTCGTGTTCGAGAACTACCCGGTCGACCCGGCGTTGCGCGCCGGGGACGGCCCGCTCACCGTGGCCGGCGTCGAGTTCTTCGGCGAGGGCCACTACCCGCTCGCGGTGATCGTGCTGCCCGGTGACCGCCTCGTCCTCGAGCTCAGCTACGACACCACCCGCCTCGACCCCGACTACGTGCGACGGATCGCCCAGGCCCTCACCGACCTGCTGGACTCCGTTGCCGCGCAACCGGACCAGACCGTCGCCCGGCTGCCGGCGCCCGACTTCGCGTTGACCGGCCCGGTGCTGGACAACCCGCCCACGACCCTGCACGCGCTGTTCGAGGCGCAGGCCGCCCGCACCCCGGAAGCCACCGCGCTCATCGCCGGGCAGGAGCGGGTCAGCTACGCCGAACTGAACGCCCGCGCGGACGCGCTGGCCGCCACGCTGACCGGCGCCGTCGTGCCGGTCCAGCGGCACCGCTCGGTCGACGCCGTGGTCGCCATGCTCGCCGCGCTCAAGTCCGGTGCCGCCTACCTGCCCATCGATCCGGACCTTCCCGCCGACCGGGTGCGGCTGCTGCGCGCCGAGGCGCTGGCGGCGCCCGCGCCACCGGCCGACCCCGCCGCCCGGCCCGCATACCTGATCTACACCTCGGGCTCCACCGGCACACCCAAGGGCGTGCTGGTGCCGCACAGCGCGGTGCTCAACCAGATCCGCTGGCTCCAGCACGAGTTCCCGCTCACCCCCGGGGAACGGGTCCTGCACCAGATCTCGCCCGGCTTCGACCCTTCGGTGATCGAGGTGTTCTGGCCGCTGACCCAGGGTGCGACCGTGGTGGTGGCCCGCCCCGGCGGTCAGGGCGACCCGGCCTACCTGGCCGCGCTGCTCGCCGAGCACCGGATCACCACGATGGTGCTGGTGTCCAGCCTGCTCGCGGCGTTCCTCGACGCGCTGGCGGTCACCGGGAACCTGGACGCCGCCCGGTCGCTGCGCCGGGTGTTCAGCGGCGGTGACACGCTGCGCGCCGAGGTGGCGAGCCGGTGGCGAACGCTGCTCGGCGTGCCGCTGCACCACGTCTACGGTCCGACCGAGACCACCGTGCAGGTCTGCCGCTGGCCGGTGACCGGCGCGGAGCGGACCGTCCCGATCGGACATCCGGTCGCCAACACCCGGCTCTACGTGCTGGACCGCTACCTGCGTCCGGCGCCGGCCGGCGAGTTGTACGTCGCCGGTGCGCAACTGGCGCTGGGCTACCACAACCGGCCCGGCCTGACCGCCGGCCGGTTCGTCGCCGACCCGTTCGGCGCGCCGGGGGAGCGGATGTACCGCACCGGCGACCTGGTCCGGTTCGGCCCGGACGGCGCCCTGGTCTTCACCGGCCGCACCGACCAGCAACTCAAGATACGGGGCCACCGGGCCGAACCCGGCGAGATCGAGAGCCGGCTCGCGGCCCAGCCGGGCGTCGCGCGCGCCGCGGTGACCTATCGCGACCGCAGGCTGACCGGGTACGCCGTGCCCGCCCCGGGCCAGGTCCTCGATCCCGACGCCCTGCGCGCCGCACTCGCCGCCACGCTGCCGGCGGCCCTGGTGCCGGACACGGTGCTCGTCCTCGACGAACTGCCGTTGACCGCCAACGGAAAGCTGGACCGGGCCGCCCTTCCCGCCGCCGCCCCGGCTCCGGCGCCCGGCCCGGACGGCGGGCCGCTCAGCGCGATCTTCGCCGAGGTGCTCGGGGTCGCGGCGGTCGGCCCGGACGACGACTTCTTCCGGCTGGGCGGGGACAGCATCCTGTCCATCGCGGTCGCCAGCCGGGCCCGGCGGCTGGGCATCGAGATCAGCCCGCAGGACGTGTTCACCCACCGCACCCCGGCCGCGCTCGCCCGGGCCGGCGGCGCGGCGAACCCGGTCGTCGGCCCGCCGGATTCCGACGGAGTCGGCGATCGTCCCCCGCTCCCGGTCGTGCACCAGCTCCGCGAGCGCGGCGGTGCGATCGGCCGGTTCAACCTGTCCACGGTGGTTCCCGTGCCCGCCGCCACCGAATCCGTCGCACTGGCAGCGATACAGGCCGTCATCGACCA
>NZ_DASTBH010000575.1:0-4799 GCF_035712165.1 Actinophytocola sp.
CTCCGTGGTCGATCCCGACGGCCGGATCCAGACGTACGCCTACGACGGCGGCGGGAAACTGGCCACCATCACCGATGTGGCCAGCGGCCGGAAGCTGCACCTGACCTGGACCGGCGGGCACGTCACCCGGGTGGCCACCGACCCACCCGTGACCGGCGCGACGGCCCCGGCGTGGACGTACGGCTACGACGGGGACCGGCTCACGCAGGTGTGTACGCCGCTGTCGGCCCAGTCGTGCACCGGCTACGCCTACACCGGCTCGTCGCACTACCGGTCGGTGGTGACCGACGACAACCCGGCCGGGTACTGGCCGCTGGGCGAGCCGACCGACACGGCCGATGCGGTCAACGTGGTGGCCACCAAGGCCGGTGAGCGTCAGGGGTCGTACGAAGGGGTGACCTCGGGGGTGCCGGGGGCGCTGGCCGGCTCGCCGGACACCGCGGCGGATTTCGGGGCGTCACCCACGAGCGCGGTCACGCTGCCGAAGAACCTGGCCGACACGTCGATCGGGCTGGCCGTGGAGCTGTGGTTCAAGGCCGCCGCCGGGGAGAACGGCGTGCTGTTCGGCATGCAGAACGACGACCTGACCAGCCTGGCCAGCGCCACACAGTGGACCCCGGTGCTGTACGTGGGCACCGACGGGCGGCTGCACGGGCGGACGTGGACCGAACCGGCCTCGACCCAGATGCTGTCCCCGGGCCGGGTCGACGACGGTGCGTGGCACCATGTCGTGCTCTCCGGCGCGGGCGACGCCCAGCAGCTCTATCTCGACGGCGGGTCGGTCGGCACGCCCATCACCGGCCGGCTGATCGACCACCGGGACATGGTGTACGCGCAGTTCGGCAACGGCCGCGGCTCGGCCGGCTGGCCGGCCACCGTCGTCGGCGCGTTCCCGTTCACCGGGCACATCGACGAGGCCGCCTACTACCGGCACCCGCTGGGTCCGACGCAGGTCGCCGCGCACTGGGCCGCCCGCAACCCCACCGTGCGGCTCACCACCGTCACCGAACCGCTCGACACCGCCGGCCAGGGCACCGCCCTGCAACTGGGCTACGACGGCCCGTCCGGCCGGGTGGCCACCATCACCGACCGCCACGGCGCCTCCTGGGACCTGGGCGCGCCGACACCGGACGACGGCGACCGGGTCGTCGTGCTCGCCCCGGACAACGCCGAGCCGGTCACGTACCGGCACGACACGACGCACGGCGGCCGCCTGAAGTCCCGCACCGACACGTTCGGCGAGCAGGCGTGGACATACAACGCCCGCGGATTCGTGTCCAAACACACCGACGCCAACGGCAACGCCGTCAGCTACGACACCGACAAGCGCGGCAACGTGCTCGGCCAGACCACCTGCCGCACGGCGTCGCAGTGCCTGACCAGTTACTCCGGCTACTACCTCAACGCCGCCGACCCGCTGGACCCGCGCAACGACGTGCGGATCTGGGCGGCCGACGCCCGTTCGGCATCGGCGACCGACACCACCTACCGCACGACGTACACCATCGACACCACCGGGCGGGTCACCGCCGTCACGTATGTGCCGCCGTCCGGGCAGGCCACCGCGCCGACGGAGACATTCGCCTACTCCACCGGCACCGAGGCCGCCGAACCCGCCGGCACCGGCCCCGTCCCGCCCGGGCTGCTGCTGTCGACCACCGGCCGCAACGGCAAGACCAGCCACCACTACTACAACACCGCCGGGGACCTGGTGCGCACCGTCGACCCGGTCGGGCTGACCGTCCGCAACGCCCACGACGCGCTGGGCCGGGCCACGTCCACCACGACCGGCACCGCGGCGGACGACGACGCGTACGGCACGACCAGCTACGCGTACAACGCCGCGTCGTTGCCGACCTCGGTGACGGCACCGTCGATCACCAACCCGGTCAGCGGGCAGGCCCACCGCGCTACGACCGTCCACGAGTACAACGCCGCGGGACAGCCGACCCGCACCACCGTCCACGACACCGGCGGCGCGGGCGCCGGCGCCGACACGATGCGCGTCTGGACGCGCACCTACGACGCGCTGGGCCGGCTGGACACGATCCGGACCCCGGACATGTTCACCACGGACCTGGACTGGGACTCCCGCGGTGACCTGGTCGCCCGCCGGCTGCCCCACGGCATGCTGCTGCAGCACGCCTACGACGAGGGGCACCGGCTGATCGAGACGGTCGCCACCGGCGTGGACGTGGATCCGATGAACCCCAACGCCGGCAGCCTGGTCATGGAGTCGCGCGCGTACGACCCGGCCGGCCGGCTCGCCTCCGTCGTGGACGCGATGGGCCGGGAGACCGGCTACACGTACTACGGCGACAACCTGCCCGCCGGCACCGCCCGGCTGCGACGCAACGCCGACGGCGACGTCACCAGCCAGACCATGCTCACCGAACTGGACTACAACGCCGCCGGGCAGGTCAACCGCCGCACCACCGCCGGCGGCGTCACGGCCACTTTCGTGTACGACAAGGCCGGCCACGTCAAGGAGGAACACCTCGACCCGGCCGGCCTGGACCGGGCCACCGTCTACACCCGCAACCTCGACGGGTCAGTGGCCACCGCGACCCGCACCGGCGCCGCCTCACCGGGCCGGTCCGAGGCCACCGGCTACACGTACGACGACGCCGGCCGCGTCCTCACCGAGACCGTCGCCAACACCGGCGGCGCCCCGGCCGCCCTGACCACCACGTACCAGCGCGACTCCCGCGGCCTGGTTACGCAGGTCACCGACCCGGCCGGCACCGAGACCCGCTTCACCCACGACATCGCCGGCAACCCGTCCACCGCCACCGGCGAGGCCCGCACGGTCTGGACCGGCGGCACCAGCAGTTCGGCGGAGCCGGTCGCCACGGTCGGGTACAACACGTTCGGTGAGGCCACCCACCAGCGTGACCCCAACGGTTTCGTCACCACCACCACCATGGACGCAGGCGGGCGGCCCACCGCGATCACCCTGCCCACCTACACCCCGCCCGGCGGCGTGGCCATCATCGCCACCCAACGCCTGTCGTACAACACCCAGGGGCTGGTGGAGCGCGTCACCGACCCGCTGGGCCGGGTCACCAGCCACGCCTACGACGGGCACGGCAACCTCGTGTCCCGTACCCTGCCCGACCCCGACGGCGACGGCCCCAAGCCTGCCCCGGTGTGGCGGTACGGCTACGACCGGGTCGGCGCGCCACTGTCGACGACCGACCCGACCGGCGGGGCGACCTCGGCCACCTACAACGACCTCGGCCACCAGGTGACCGCCACCGTCACCGACCGCGCCAACGGCACCACCGCCTACCTGACGACCACGCTGGGCCGCGACGACGCCGGCAACCTCACCACGGTCACCACCCCGCTCGGGCACGCCACCACGGCCTCGTACAACAAGGCCGGCGAGCCGCTGCGCGTCACCGACCCCACCGACCGGTTCACCCAGACCGGCTACGACCTGGCCGGCCGGCCCGCCACCACCGTCAAGGGCAAGGGCAGCAGCTACGTCGACCCGGTCACCACGTACACCTACGACCTGGCCGGCCGCCGCACCGCCGTCGCCGACTGCACCGCCACGACGACCGGCGGTTGCGGCACCGTCCTGCGCACCGCCACCACCGCCTACGACGGCGCCGGCCGGCCCACCACCGCCACCACCCCCGAGGGCCGGCTCACCCAGTACGGCTACGACCCCGCCGGGCAGCTCACCTCCATCACCCAGCGCCGCAACCCCACCGACCCGGCCACCGCCGTAACCGTCCAGTTGGGCTACGACCCCGCCGGGCGGCGCACCCGCATGGTCGACGGCAACACCAACCCCACCACCTACACCTACACCCCGTGGGGACAGACCGCCTCGGTCATCGAACCCGCCACCACCACCCATCCCGACCCGGCCGACCGCACCTGGACCACCGGCTACGACGCCGCCGGCCAACCCGTGGCCTACCTGCTGCCCGGCGGCGTCACCCGCACCCTGACCTACGACCGGCTCGGCAACCTCACCGGCGAAACCGGCACCGGAACCGGCGCGACGGCGGCCCGCCAGTTGGACTACGACGCGCTGGGCAGGACCACCTCCGTCGGCGGGCCTGGCGGCGCCACCACCTACGCGTGGAACGACCGCGGACAACTGCTGTCGACCACCGGCGCGGCCGGAGCCGCCGCCTACACCTACGACAGCGACGGCAACCTCACCACCCGCACCGACCCGGCAGGCACCGCCACCTTCACCTACAACGCCGCCGGCATGCCCGCCACCGTCGCCGACCCGCTCACCGGCGTCACCGCCAGCTACACCTACAAGAACAGCGGCCAGGTCGGCCAGATCACCTACGGCACCGGCGGACCCACCCGCACCTACACCTACGACAACCTCGCCCGCCCCGCCACCGACGTCCTGAAGAAACCCAACGGCACCACCACCGCCTCGGTCACCTACGGCTACGACCGCGACGACCAGCTCACGACCCGCACCACCGCCGGCATCGCCGGCGCCGGCACCCACACCTACGCCTACGACGGCCTGAACCGGCTCACCGCCTGGACCAAACCCGGCAACATCCAGACCACGTACGGCTACGACGGCGCGTCCAACCGCACCACCGTCACCGACCCCACCGGCACCCGCACCACCACCTACGACGCCCGCAACCGCGCGTCGGCCGCCAACGGCGCGGGACAGGCAGCCGAAACGTGGACCTGGACCCCCCGCGGCACCCTCGCCGGCCGGACACTCGGCACCGCCACCGACAGCTACACCTTCGACGCGTTCGAACGGCTCACCACCGCCAGCAAACCCGGCTCCACCGTCA
>NZ_DASTBH010000576.1:0-12480 GCF_035712165.1 Actinophytocola sp.
CTGCCTGCGCCGCGCCGCGGCGGCCTGCGCCCGGCGCACCTCACGGGCCCTGGTCCGGGCTTGCGTGCTCATGTTTGTGCTCGTTTCTCGTCAATGGCTCCGTCACGGACGGCGGCTCTGCCCACCGCGGCCTTCTTCACCGATATGCCGGCGCCTGGCCCATCGTGCGTGTCGGGTTCCCAGCAGGAGTAGGGACCGACGTCCGGGGACGGGAGGTCTTTCGTCCCGTCCAGCGGCGACGTGCTGCCCTTGGCGGTGGGACCGCGATCGGCTCGGTACGCAGCGGAGCCGGCTGACTACTCCACGTCCGAGAACGCCCCGCACCGATGAGCGCTCAAACCCTGGCTCAGTGGTCCAGGGTGGTGAGATCGATGGCAGCGGTGGAGAGGTTGAACCCGTCCGGAGGGACGCCCTTGGGTGAGTTGAGCCAGTCGCCGCGGTTGCGCACCCGGCGGTCGCCTTCGAGGAGCAGCGCGACATAGCAGCCGTAGTCGATGGCGAAGCCATCGTAGAGCCGGCCGGGGTGTTGCCGGTCCGCGATACCCCGGCGTAGCAGGTGCAGCAGTCTGGCGTCGTAGAGTTCCTCGATCGTCCGCAGGTGGGCCCCGGTCTGCTGGTCGAGGACGAAGGTGCGGGAGTTGCGGCGGCCGACGACCTCGTCGACGAGGTATCGCAGAGTGCGGCGGGCGGGGTCGTTGGCGCTGATGGCCGTCTGCTTGTCCCGCACGAACCAGTCCTTGGCCGCGCGGCGCACGTCGGCCAGCCCGATGGGTTCGCCGAATGCGTGTTGTGCCGCCAGCGCGGCGATGTTGATCGCGTCTCGGGGCACGCCTTCCGCGGCCCTGACAAGTTCGGTGAACGCGGCGCCGCGGAAGACCTCCGTGATGAAGCTGTCCGGGTCCGGCGGCGGGTCCTGGATCATCGCCGCCAGCCGCATGCTCGCGTGGTTGTAGAACAGCTGCCCGAAGAATGCCTGAGCCCGGCTCCGGGCGTGGTCGAAGATCATGAAGTCGTCGAGGCTGACCGCCGACGCGGCGTCCGATCCGACCTCGATTCCGAGGTAGTCACCCTCGGCGGCCGGCCGGGCGAACTGGGAACGCCGTTCGATCGCGGCGATCTTGACGGTCACGTCGGGGACCGGAAGAACACTGCGCCGCAACAGGTCGGCCAGCAACGGCTGCAGGTCCATCGGAATGCTGCTCCACTCGTCGAGCAGCAGCCACAACCGGGCTGGGGCGAGGGATTCGGCAATGCCTCGCAGTGCCCGGTGGAGCGGCCCGAACACCACATGCCGGTGCTCTACTCCGGTTCGCCGCAGCCGACTCTCGGCCGCCACCGTCCGGCGGCGGGTGGTGGAGATCCTGGCCGTGGGTGAGGTGGACAGGTTCGCCTCGGCGACATCCGAGTACTCACGTGAACCCCCGACCTTGATCTCGCGCTCGACCTGGCCGACCACCTCCACCGCGGTTGCGGCCTCCCCCAACGCGTCCAGCGCCTTGAGCAGACCGTCTTGATCGGCTACCTCGCCCTCGATCGCGATCGTGAGCAGCTTCTCGTGGATCGCCTCGAGGGTGTCCACGAGGAGGTGGGTGCCACGCATGGTGGGGCTCACCGAACTGTCGCCGTACAGGCCGCCCGCTGATCCGATGGTGCGTAAGTCGATGTACACCACCACGTCGCCGGTTTCCTCGACGAGGTTGCACAGATAGAGCAGCGCGTGGGTCTTTCCCGTGCCCCGACGACCGTAAAGGATCTGGTGATCGGCGGAGTTGAGCATGGCGGCGAATGAGCCGGCGGCGACATACGTCGTCGCCAGGGTATGGCGATCCGTGCTCTCCGCACGGCGCGGGATGCGCATCAGCGCCTGGTTGAGGTGTTTCTGTCGAGCGGCAGCCATGATGTGGGTTCCTCTACTCAGAGTGCCCTTTCATGCACCCGTCGGTCATCACCCACATGGGTGCAGTCCGCTTCATCATCGGAAATCGGTTACATAATGGGAGTCTCACGCCGAGCCGAGCACCACGCGCCGTGGATCACCGGTCGTCCGGCGCCAATCGGCCGAACGGAGTCACTTCGCGCAGCGGCAATCCTGTCGCCTACCACCACAAAGACCCGAGACTAGTCCTCAAGCGACACTCGCGGGGCCGTATCCGTGATGGCAGAACCCATCTCAACCCCGACCCGGACTGGTCAGATCACGGTCAGGGTGAGAGTGGCGGCGTAGGTACCGGCGGTGGGCACGGTGAGGGCAAGGGCGGTGCCCGTTCCTGCTCCGGTGCAGCCGTGGCAAGGGTTCGGCTGGTGCGCAGCCCGACGCCGACGTTGGCGCCGTTGATCCAATGGGCGGCGTTGTCGGTGAAGTCGTCCATCTGACCGGAGAGGTTCCAGCCGGGATTGCCGGCCCGGGTGTCGGTGACGCGGATCGGGTTGAGCCGTCCGCCGGTGGTGAACATGCCACGTCGGGGGTTAGTGCCGGCGGCGGGAGGGTGACCTCGGGGTTGGAGACGGTGATGGTGATCTCCTGCTGGTCGGTGCCCGACGAGATGGCACAGTCCGGGTGGGACTGATCGCCGGGGATGCGGACGATCTCTGTGGCCGCGGCCGGGCCAGGTTGGGTGGGCAGCGGGGCATAGCCGAGTGAGTCCATTGTGGATTATCTGGCACAGACGGCGTAGAACAGGAATCCGCCAAGGTGCGGCCTTTCACCGCAGCTCTTGGATCGATCTTCATTCTGTCGCAAGTTGTGGGTTCGTAGCTGCCGAACATCAGGTTGCCGGGCGCGTCCGGATCGGTGCCGCTGAAGAACTCCTTGCTGGCCTACGGCGGCGAAGGAGAACACTGCCACCCACTCGTCCTGGCTGATCCAGCCGTCGCCGTCCCGGTCGCACATGGCAAAGAACTGGGTGGCGATGCCGCGAATGTTGGCCTCGAATCCGTCCGAGTCCAGGGAGAGCTGCCCGAGGAAGGCCGCGGCCATTTCCTCGGGTGTGACTTTGCCGTCTCCATCGCCGTCCATTGGGCCGATGACGTTGTGCCACAGAGCGAGGCAGGAATTCAGTAGATCTTTGGCCTGCTGCGAATCCTCGCTGTAGCCGAGCCGGGCGCAGAACCGGGTGGCTGTACCGGCCAGGTCTTCCGCTTGCAGCACTCCGTTGTTGTTGGAATCGAGATCGCTGAAGTAGCGAGCTTATTTTCTTTGGAGGAGTTCCATTGCTGGGCCTTCCTTCACGGGTGCGTTGGCTCGTGATCAAACCCGGTTCGATGTATCCGATCCTGATGCGGCTGGCTGATCGGGCTCTGTTGGGTCCACTCGGCCGCCTCCTGTTTCGAGGCGACGGCGAGCAGGAAGATCCCCCGAGAGTTAGTGCCGTGGCACGGTGATGTCGCTGGGGAAGCGTGGGTCGATCTCGTAGTGGGTGTCGAACTGGCTGCTGAATCCGGTTACGCTGACGATCTGGCCGAGGGCGAGGCCGGAGAGGTCGATGTTGGTCTGGGTGTTGACGAAGATGGTGAGCTCGCCCGAGCCGTCGTTGACGAAGAACTTGAACCCGAATGGCGGGTCTGATGCCGGAGCTTGGGTGATCGCGCCGATCACGCGCACCAGCAGGCCTTCGGAGCGTTCGCCGACGGCGCCGGTGCGCAGCGGGGTCGGCCGGATCCGGGGACCTGTGCCGTGCGTGCGGACCATGGCAGGGTCGGTGGGAACCAGGATGAGCAGGCCGAAGCTGTCGCGCAGCACACCGGTCGCCCGGACCAGGGTGCCCGGGGTGATGTGCAGGTCTACCGCGACGCTGACGTAGATTCCGGCGGTGCGGTCCTGCACGGCGAAACCCTTGTCGAAGAAGCTGGATTCGAACGCGCCCGATGGGGTCGTCGCCGTGCCGTCGACGGTGACGACCGTCTCCAGCGGCAGGGTCCGCGCCACCGCGATGGGCACCGCGCGAGGTGCGGCTTCCGCCGCCTGCGCGGGTACCGCGAGGCCGACGAAACCGAGCAGCACCAACATGATCACGGCAATACGCCGCCACGAGGTCATTCGGGGCTTCCTTTCACGACGGGATGGACGGGGAGCAGCACGCCGGTGCGGGCTCAGCCGTAGCGGCGCTCGAAGGCAGTGAACTTCGCTTCCTGTTGCCATTGCAGGGATGCTTTGGCGCTGCTGGCGAGCAGTGCCCGGCAGGGTGCGCTCGGCCGGGGCTCACCGAGCCGGTCGTGTGCGCACGGTGCGGCCGGCCGGAAGGTGTCGGGGCCGCGCCACAGCGACGCCCCGGTCAGGAAGGCGTGCTCGAGGCTGGTGCGGGCCAGGGTCTTCAGGTCGCGGTAGCGCAGCCGGTAGTCGGTGGTGGCGCGCTGGTACTCGTGGGTGAGATCGATCCGGGAGACGCCTTCGTCGTCGGTGGACAGGGTGAGCGGCACCCGGAAGTCGCGGTAGGTCGGGAACGGGTGGTCCGGCCCGGAGACCTCGAGGATCTGGGCGTTGCTGGTGAGGTTGATCTCCACCATGACGTGCTGGTCGGCCATGGCGCGCAGCAGCTCTCGCGCGTCGTCCTCGCCCAGCACGTCCACCCCGTGCCCGATGCGCTCGGCGTGCGCGATGCGCACGGCTTGGCTGATGTGGTAGGTCAACTCTTCCGGCTTGACCAGCCCGGCGACCAGTTCCCCGGCGTGCAGGGTGATGTGGCCTTGGGGATAGACGCCGCGCAGGAACTCCAGCATCCGCATGTGCAGCCGGTAGTCCCGAATGGACACTTCGCCTTCTTCGGGCGAGACCATGTTGAGCGCGACCGTGCGGTGGCCGGCCGCGGCGAACTCGAACGCGGACACCATGAAGGTGAACACCACGTTGGGTGGGTTGTTCCGGTTGATCTGCTGGATGTACTGCACGGTCACCCCGCACCCCGGGGAGGCCGCCAGGGTCGCGCAGCTCAGCAGCGACCGCAGCCGGGCCTCGTCGGCGGTGATCTCCGCGCCGGCTGCGGCGACGATGCCGGCCATGGTGCCGCCGGCGAGCACCTGTGCCCGCATCGCGGCGAAATCCTCGGTGAAGGTGACGCCCTGGGACAGGGTGAACAGCGGGCCGCCCTGCCGGGTCAGCATCGTCTCCAGATACTGCTCGTTCTGCCGGCCGGCCCGGTCGACCACGTCGGCCAACAGCTCGACCCGGTGCGGGCCGGTGACCGCACCGAACTTGCCGAACGTGTTGAAGAAATGGTCATGCCCGGACTCGCCCAGTCCCGGCTGGAAACCCTCCATCGACCACGCCATCAGCACGGCCCGGTGGAACGCCGGATCACTCGAGGTGTCCGTCGCGGGACGCTGACCAGCCCCGCACGGCCCGCCGGCCGCCACGAACGTCGTGCTGTCGATGCACAAATTGTCCTGTGCGGCCAGGGAGATCAGCAGCTCGGTCGACGCAGCTCCGGACAGATGATTGTGCAAATCGCCGCCTTTGGGCAAATCCAGCAGGAACGACCGCAACCTGGCCGGATCATGCCGGACCGAGTTCAGAAAACGCTCCACCCCGGCTTCGCCGCCGCCACCCGGATCCGCCTGCGCAGGAACGGCGACCACGCCCGGCACCACCACACCCAACAGGCTGCAAACAACAAGTGACAACAGCGTCCGGTGCCGGCCCATGACGTTCCCTTCGTAGCCGGGACGCCAGAAGACAAGCACGGTGCCAATCGCGCCGCAAGAGACCAAAAGACTCTAATAATTCACCCGAAAAATACCGGCCGCCTCACAGGATCAATTCAGCATAGAATTGTCCAGAATGGCGATATCCCGCGCCCGCGGAGCCAAGCAGCGACAGTCTCGAACGACACTGCCGGCGGCCGGGCGGCGCAGCGGCACCGGGGAACAAGCCGGCCGAAGCTTCCAGCACCACGGCTTGGCGCTGCGGGCCGGCGGCCTCCAGATGAGTGAGCATGCGGCGCAGGGTCGAGCCGAAGACCTGCCACGGCGGCTGCGCCGCGACGTGGACGGTGACGTGCAGTGGCGAGGTGGTGTCCGTGTGCGACCAGTCGCCGCCGACTCGACCGCGGCGCCAGCCCCGCACGGCGGCGGATGCCCCGGGCCGGTTCAGTGCCACGGTGTGCGCAGCCGGCTCGGCGAGGCGCAGATCCGCGCATGCCGTGCGGACGCGTTATGTCGTTGCCCTTCACTGTTCGGAGTTGGACCTCCACAGCGCGCAACGTTGCCGGATGTGGGCATCGCGTCGTGTTCGGGCGACGCTCGGGAACTGTTAGGCACGCCCACTTCTCGGTGGCACCTGAGGGCTCGTGCTTCACCGTGGGGGAGTGGTTGGGGGTTGCCCGGTCGGCCAGCCGGGGAGGCGGCCAATGCGCCTTGCTCGGTGCGTGGGTGTTTCGTCCTGTTGTGGGCTTTCGGGCGAGGAAACTCACAGGCAAGCCGCGTGACTTTGGGGGAGGAGAAGTGTGACGATGATGGTCCACTTGCGACGATCTTGGCGGGGGATTGACATGGCGAAACCCTCGTCCGGTCGGGTGCCGATGCCGTGGGGGAGGGCCGTCGCCGGGCTGCGGGCACCGCGGCGGGTGTCGCGGCCTGGGGTGCCGCGGGTGAAAGTGGCGGTGCCGAGTCTGCCGGATGGATTGGTGTCGCGGCCGGGTCTGCTGGCCGCTCTTGAGGCGGCGGGGGGTGCGGCTGTCACGCTGGTCTGCGCTCCGGCGGGATCGGGCAAGACGTTGCTGTTGACCGAGTGGGTCCGCCGCGGCGAGGGACGTCGAACGGCGTGGGTGTCGCTGGACGACGGTGACAACGATGATCACCGGTTCTGGTCGGGTGTGCTGGAGGCGGTCGCCGGTTGCGCGGCGGTGCCGGAAGGCAGTTGGCTGCGCTCGGTGCGGGTTCCGGCGCGGCCCAGCCGCGATCCCGATTTTCTGGCCGGGGTGGTCGAGGGGTTGGCGGCGTTGCCGGTACCGATCCGGCTGGTTCTCGACGATCTGCACGAGCTGGTCGATCCGGATCCGCTGCGTGGTGTGGAGTTGCTGGTGCGGCATCAGCCGGCCGGGTTGCGGCTGGTGATCTCGACCCGGCGGGATCCGCCCTTTCCGCTGGCTCGGTTGCGGATCTCCGGTGAGTTGCGGGAATTGCGCGCGGTCGATCTGCGGTTCTCCGTGGATGAGGCGGCCGCTGTGTTGCGGGCCGCCGGGGTGTCGATCGAGCGTGCGCAGGTGGGTGTGCTGGTCGAGCAGACCGACGGGTGGGCTGCGGGTGTGCGGCTGGCCGCGTTGTCGCTGGTCGAGGCGGACGACCCGGATGCGTTTCTGGCCGACTTCGCTGGCAACGACCGAGCGATCACCGACTTCCTGATCGAGGAGATCCTGTCCCGGCTGCCGGATGAGACCCGGGAGTTCCTGCGGGTGATCAGCGTGTGCGATCAGGTGTCGGCGTCGTTGGCCGCCATGCTGTCCGGGCGGGAGGACGCCGGGGATCTGCTCGACACCCTTGAGCATCAGACCTCGATGGTGCTCAGCGTCGACGTCGAGCGGCGGTGGTACCGGGTGCACGCCTTGTTGCGGACGCACCTGCTGGCCGACCTGCGCCGCCGCACGCCGGGCCTGGTGCCGGTGCTGCACCGGCGGGCCGCTGACTGGCTGGAATCGCAGCGGCAGCCGGAGGCGGCGCTGAAGCACGCGATCAACGCCGCGGACGCGGCGCACCTGACCGGGCTGGTGCGCCGGCATGGGCCGGCGCTGGTGCTGTCCGGCTCGCACGACGTGCTCCGCCGGGCGATCGTCGGGCTGGGCGAGCGAGCGGTCGCGGCCGATCCGGTGCTGGCGCTGGTGGGGGCTCAGATGGAGTTGGAGGCGGGGGCGCCGGACACGGCGGCGGTGCTGCTCGAGCACGCTGACGCGGCCTGGCTTGCCGACCCGACGCCCACGCTGGAGGTGCTGCACCGGCTGGTCCACTCCATACCGGAGGACGAGCCGGTGGTGCGCGCGGCGCTGTCCACCGCCAGGAAGCGCGGCCATGACTACCTGGCCGCGCGGTGCCTGATCGCACTCGCCCGGCGGGCCCGGGCGCGTGGCGACTACGCCGCGATGAACGCCAAGGCCCGGCAGATACAGGAGTTGATCGGGACCCGAATGTGGAAGCAGACCACCACAGCGGCCGCGACCCTGATGGCCAAGGGGGCGTTCCTGCGCGCCGAGCCGCAGACTTGCCTGCGGCAGACCGACCGGGCCGCGCACCTGATCGACGACGACGTCCAGCCCGATGATCCGGGGCTGACACTCGTGGTCGGCGTGCTGACCGGAGCGGCGCTGTTCGACACCGGGATGCGGCCGGCCGGGCTGCGGCGGCTGCGAGCGGCCCGGTTGGGCGCCGAGCCGGATCGGTTCTCCAGCCGCCAGGCCGCGGTGGCCGCGCTGCTGGAGCATCGCGCGGCAAGCCTGGTCGGCCACACCCAGGTCTGCCGGGATGTGTTGGGCTGGGCCCGGCGGATCATCCCGGACTCCGGTGAGCTGCTGATCATGCACGCCCGGTCGCGGCTGCTGCGCGGGCGGCACCGCCTGGCCCGCGACCTGCTCCGGCCGGTACTGGACGGCACCGTGTCGCCCCTGCTGGCCTGGTCGATGATCGACGCCTGGCTGCTGGAAGCGGAGATCTCGCTGGCCGGCCAGGAGGACACCCAGCTGCGCCGGGCGATCGGCCGGGCGCTGGAGCTGGCCGAATCGATGGATGTGTTGTATCCGTTGGTGTTCGCCGCACCCACCCTCGCCGTCAGGTTCCCTCGGAGCGGCTACGCCACCAACGTCCACGCCATCCGGGCCGCAGTGTGTACTCGGCCAGCACCGGTCGCCCTGACCGAACGGGAACGCACCCTGTTGCAAGCGCTGCAGACCATCCGGTCAGTACAGGAGATCGCCGACGATCTGACCCTGTCGGTCAACACCGTCAAGACCCACATCCACCATCTCTACGGCAAACTCGGTGTCGGCAACCGCCGCGACGCCGTCGCCGCGGCGTCGCGGGCCGGACTACTACTCGATGCCGGCGAGCCCGAGCCGGAACCCAGCCACAGCTGACCAGCCGCCGGCGCTGCGCTCGGGAACCCGACTGCACCCAGCCATGGCCTCCGGTGTCCTCCGTCTACCAGTCCTGAGTGTTCCGCAATGTCCTAAAAGGATGAGACGGTCGAGCGGAACCGAATCTGCTATTCGGGCAGCGGCGCAACGCCACCCGCGAGCAGGTGTGTCCGGGCTTGTCTGGCGCATCACGGACTTTGTTTCAGGGGCCGCCACGGCCCGCTCCCACCGGCTCTCCCGCTCAGCGATGTCAGCGCACGGAGGAGCCGATGGGAGCGGGTTCGGCCGCACCCGGGGGCAACGACAGCATCCTGCCCGGTTTCAGCCTCGGTTGTGGCATTGTGCGGTTGGGACGTCGGCCGCGATCCCTTCCGATCCACGTTCGGGCCCGACCGTCAGGCCGAGACCTCGATCCGGGTCGGTACCGGGCCGACCGGTAGCCCGACCCGCGCTCCGGCTCCCCGTCGTCGTGGCCCCGAACCCACGCCGATCACCAGCCCACGTTCCGTTCCGCCCGGTACCGACGGTGGACTCGGCCTCCAAGGGGCGCTCGGCTTCCGAGTCCGGTTGTCAACCTGCCTGACTCACCCGGCGGAGCCGTCCCCCGAGGCGGGTGATTTCAACTCGGCGCACGCGGCTCGGTCTCGCGGGCTCAAACTGGCCGGGTGGCAGCAGATCGCTCACCGGGATTGTCTCCGCATATTCCGATTGCGGGGCCGTTGAGTCCCGTATGGACGGCGACCGCGGGGCGGCCTTCCTGCTCGCCCATCCACCCTCGTCCGGCCCATGGCATCCGACATCCACTGCCATCCTCATCCGCTATGTCGGCCCCATACGAGGGAACGGGATGGGCTGAGGCATCGGCAAGAGCCTGGCTGGGTTGTCGCTGTGCGGTCCGGCAGTACATGCTCGCCCTAGCGAGGCTGCGACAGATAGTCTCGTGACTCACGCGCATTCCCGGATCATCGGGAAACATCAACAACAGCCGCCGACTGATCTGCTCAGGACTGTCCTCGGCGTGCAACCGATCCTGTACGTGCTTCCGCAGCCGGTCGTCGACCGCCAATAGCCGCGCCTTCGGCCGCCGAGCCCGCTGATCGGCCAAGGCCTGGGCCACGACGCTCGGTAAACCGACTTTCGGCGGACCGTTCCGCGCGCCAGTTCCCGGCTCACCGTCGACGGCGCGCGCCCAACACCCGCGCGATCGCCCGCACTCCCTCACTCGCGGCTCGACGGCAGCTGATCTCCTTCCGCTCCCGGAATGACGGGCGCGGTGAGGTACTTCGCCAGCTTGGGCGCAGCGTGGCCTCGTCGAAGTGTCGCGCGAGCTCCGCCGTAAGTCCGGCCACGACCTTTCCCTTGTTGTCCGCGCCGATGACGATGTATCCGCCGTCCGGGTTGGACTGCATCGATTATCGGTGGCTGTGCGGCCGCCGCCAGTGAGCTGGCGAGCGGTGCCCTTTCGAGTGATTCCCCTTGTGGTCGTGTCATGTGCCATGCCGGTGGCGGTCTCTGCTGCTGGGCACACCAGGAAAGGCGATGGGCATGGCGGTGTTGAACGGGGTGGACTTCGTGACGGCGGTAGAGGAGCGGCTGCGTGATCGGCGATCGAGCCCGCCCGGAGCACCACGGGAAGGATTGCGGTTTGCCTCCTATGGGCGGATGTCGACCTGCGAGTTTCAGGACGACCAACGCCATCATGGATATTGCCCTAAGGCCGGGTTCGCCCCCAGATTGAGCGACTTGCGGTCGGCCCCGCTGTCGAAGTGGAGGCCGCCGTCAAGCGTCGGCACACCGGCGGGGCCGTGAATCCCGGATGTCGGGATCTGATCAGGGAACGTTGCTCGGCCGCTGGTCGGATTTCTCGGTAGTTACCGGGCCGAAGTCGCGCCGCATGTTCACGTCCCAGATATCGCAGTACGACGGATGATGCCTGACCCGGTATTCGTTGGTCCACCTGGCAAGGTCAATGAGACGTAGAGAAAGCGGCTCGTTCAGATCCGCATTGATTGCGCGGTTCCACCAGAGCGCATGACCGCCGACTAGTTCGTGAAATAGCGGAGGTCGACGACACCACTTCGCCGCGCGATGTTTGACCGCTCCATGAATCGCAGTACTAGATTCAGATCCACGATCGGGGCGTTGAGCGCGTCGTCGTCGTATGCGGACAGCGCGCCGCCGTCGTCACGAAGCTCCTTGATACTGGTCGACCTTACGCGCGCGGAGGACTTGTCGGAATGACGCACGAGGTGACGCATCAGGCGGATTCTCGAGGCCTGCAGGTCACCGCTCGTCAGCGATTGGTGCAGTTCAAGGACCCGGTCAACCTTCTTGCTGTGACGATCGTGCTGAAGCGTGAACGCACCAAATATCAGTGCCGCTGTCACGCCCACCGCCTGAATACCGCCAGCGAGAGCCTGATATTGCCCAGCATTCATTAGCGGAATGGCGATGAGCAGAACGACGACTATAATGCCGACCGCGGCGATGGCCACAACTCTGAGCCGTTGCTCCATACCCCTGTGCCTCCACGTTGCGAAAGAGGTGTCCCGAGACATCTTACGTAAGATCTTCGGCGGGGCTTCGCCGGTGGCGAGCCGTACACCAACTCCAACGTCGTCCGCGAGTCGTTCGGGGCCGCCGGGCGTATGTGCTGGGGCGGCGCATGGCCGACGGCGGCGAGGTGCCGTCAGGCAAGCCGCCGCCAGCGCGGTGGAGCAGGCCAATGCCCTCGGCGAGGTCACGCAAGGTTACCCAGCACAGCACGATTCCGTCGACGTCCTCCGCGAGCGAGGCCTTCAGATCGTCTGCACCCACCACGATCGACAACTCCGGCGAGCAGCACCCCTACGAGGCCACCAATGCCCATCACCAACAGGTCCGGTCATGGCCGCGAAGGCGGTGGCGACTTCTTGCAGGCTGGCTTTGATGCAGGCGGTGGGTGGTCCGATGGTGTCGGTGTGGCCGGCGTAGGCGCGGGCGATGCCGTAGCCGTAGTGGCGGTCGACCCCAGGTGAGGGTGGTGTGGCGCAGCAAGTGGGTGGAGATGCCGTGTTCGGCCACCCACGGCAGGCATTGACCGAGCCGTTTCCAGAGATGGTCGTAGCGCCGGGAAGACAGAGGCCGGCCGCCGCGGAAGCGCAGCAGCGCGTCGGTGGCAGCACGCTGCCGCGGGCGGCCGCGTGTCCACGTTGCGAACCGCACACGAACGCCGGTACCACCGGTTGACCGGTACCGGCCGCGACGTCGCGCTGACAATGGCCGATTCTGCGACGCCGGCCACCGAGGATCACGGCCAGGCCTGTCACTACTGCGCTTGCGCGAGAGGTGAGCCACCAACCACCCATCCAGATGTCGGCGGCCTAGGTCGTCGTGACTGACCAGGAGGTTCGCGCGTTATGATCTTGGCCTCCCGCTCCTCCTCGAG
>NZ_DASTBH010000577.1:0-10646 GCF_035712165.1 Actinophytocola sp.
ATGAGCGGGGACTCGGTGTAGGGGATCCGGCCGGTGGGGTCGATGTCGGGGAGGGGGTCGCCGGCGAGGGTGAGCAGGGGGACCGCTTCGATCGCCAGGCGGATGGCCAGTTCGCGGCGGGCGGTGGGGTCGAGGGCCGGACCATGGACGACCGTGACGTCCAGGAGTGGGCGGGCGGGGCTGGCCGGACGCAGCGTGGGGAGGTCGTCGGTCAGGGCGACGCGGACGCCGACCTCACCGGCGTTGTCGGGCAGCGGCATGGCGGGGCGGCCGGCGATCGTGGCGGTGGGGGCGAAGGGGGTGTCGGCCGGCTGCAGGCTCAGGCGCAGGGCGACCCGGGCGCCGCCGAGGGTGCAGGCCGCCTCCGGGGGCCGCTCGGGGCGCAGGCTCACCTGGTCGTCCAACAACCGGTCCAGGCGGTGGCGGTCCACGGCCTGGCAGAGGATCTGCGCCGCCGTCTCCGGCTGGACGTAGGTGAGCGCGCGGCCGGCGTTCATCCGCACGGTGCGCAGCGGGCCGTCCCGCTCCAGGAGCGGGGTGTCGGTGGCCGGGTCGGGCAGCTGGATCGGCCGTCCGGAGCAGCCGGTGAGCAGCAGGACCAACGACACCGCGAGGGTCAGCCTTCTCGGCAGGGCCACCACCCGGCACAGCCTGCCACCAACCGGTCTCGAAGAGATACCGGCCGATGGTTTCGACCGGTCCTCCACGCGACCGTGCTGCCCTTGCGCAATGACCGTCGCCGCATCGCGCACCGCCATCGATCCGCAGCTGCGCCGGTTGACGCTCGTCGTCCTGGCCGGCGCGGTGATGACCCTGCTGGACACCACGATCGTCGTGGTGGCGATCAACGAGCTGGGCCACCAGTTCCACACCTCGCTGGCGACCGTGCAGTGGGTGATGACCGGCTACCTGCTCGCCCTGTCCATGAGCATCCCGGTGACCGGCTGGGCGGCCGACCGGTTCGGCACCCGGCGGGTGTGGCTGGTGGCGTTGCTGCTGTTCATCACCGGGTCGGTGCTGTGCGGTGCGGCCTGGTCCATCGGCGCGCTGATCGCGTTCCGGGTGCTGCAGGGGTTCGGCGGCGGCCTGATCATGCCGGTCGGGCAGACCATCCTGGCCCGGGCGGCCGGCCCGGAGCGGATGGGCCGGATCATGGCGGTGATCGCGGTGCCGGCCATGCTCGCGCCG
Organism: Actinophytocola sp.; assembly: GCF_035712165.1. Classification (GTDB taxonomy): domain Bacteria; phylum Actinomycetota; class Actinomycetes; order Mycobacteriales; family Pseudonocardiaceae; genus DASYTH01. The sequence goes on from NZ_DASTBH010000577.1 coordinate 1,189, forward strand.
GTGCTCGGGCCGGTGCTCGGCGGACTGATCGTGAGCGGCGGCTCGTGGCGTTGGATGTTCTTCGTCAACGTGCCGATCTGCGCGGTGGCCGTGGTGCTCGCGATGCTGATGCTGCCCAGGGACCGCGACCGGGTGCCGAACCGGCTCGACCTCGGCGGCCTGGCGCTGCTGTCGCCGGGGATCGCGCTGCTGGTCTACGGGCTGTCCGAGGCCGGCAAGGACAACGCCCGGCTGCTGCTGGCCGGCACGGCGGGCGCCGTGCTGATCCTCGGGTTCGGGCTGCGCGCCACCCGGCATGCCCGGCCACTGCTGGACATCACGCTGCTGCGCCGGTGGTCGTTCGGGTTGTCCTGCGCCGGCCTGTTCGCCTACGCGGGCGTGATGTCCGGGCTGTCGTTCGTGCTGCCGCTGTACTTCCAACTGGTGCGCGGGGAGAGCCCGCTGGTGGCCGGCGCGATGCTGGCGCCGCTCGGCCTCGGCGCGATGGTGACCATGCCGATCTCCGGGCGACTGACCGACCGCCGGGACGCGCGCGGGGTCGCGGTCGCCGGGGTCGTCACGATGGCGACCAGCGTCGCGCTGTACACCCGGCTGGAGCCGGACACCAGCCTGGCCGGGCTCGCCGCCCTGCTGTTCCTCGGCGGCCTCGGGCACGGCCTGGTGCTGCCGGCGATGCAGGCCGCCGCCTACGCCGCGGTGGGCCGCGCCGAGATCGCCTCCGGCACCACGGTGGCCAACATCGTGGTCCGGGTGGGGATGTCGCTGGGCACCGCGGTGCTCGCGGTGGTGCTGCAGCTGTCCCTGGTGCACACGTTCCCGGCCACCGGCGGCAGCCTGGCCGCGGTCGGCCGCCTCACCGACCCGGCCAGCCGGGACACGCTGACCGGGGTGTTCGCCGGCAGCCTGTGGTGGATCGTCGGTTTCGCCGTGGTCGCGCTGGGCCCGGCGGTGCTGCTCGCGTTGCGCGGAAGTTCTCAGCCGAAGCGGCCGGAAATGTAGTCCTCGGTGGCTTTCTGGCTGGGGTTGGAGAAGATCTTCTCGGTGTCGTCGACCTCGATCAGCCGGCCGGGCTGGCCGACGCCGGCCAGGTTGAAGAACGCGGTCTGGTCGCTGACCCGCGCGGCCTGCTGCATGTTGTGCGTGACGATGACGATCGTGTAGTCCCGCTTCAGCTGACCGATCAGGTCCTCGATGGCCAGCGTGGAGATCGGGTCCAGGGCCGAGCACGGCTCGTCCATCAGCACCACGTCCGGCTGCACCGCGATCGCCCGGGCGATGCACAGCCGCTGCTGCTGCCCGCCGGACAGCCCGCCGCCGGGTTTGTTCAGCCGGTCCTTGACCTCGGTCCACAGGTTCGCCCCGCGCAGCGCCCGCTCGGCCACCTCGTCGAGCCGCTTGCGGTCCCGGGTGCCGGCCAGCTTCAGCCCGGCCACCACGTTGTCCCGGATGGACATGGTGGGGAACGGGTTGGGGCGCTGGAACACCATCCCGATGGTGCGCCGGACCGACACCGGGTCCACCGACGACGCATAGATGTCCTCGCCGTCCAGCAGGACCTTGCCCTCCACCCGGGCGCCGGGGATCACCTCGTGCATCCGGTTGAGCGAGCGCAGCACCGTGGACTTGCCGCAGCCGGACGGCCCGATGAACGCCGTGACCATCCGCGGCGGAACGGACACCGACACCCCCTCCACGGCGTGGAACTTGCCGTAGTAGAGGTTGAGATCCTTGAGGTCGAGCCGTTTCGCCATGACCGCCGCCTATTTCGTCTTGATGGCGGAGAACCGCGAGATCACGGCCGCCAGCAGGTTGAAGAACATGATCACCAGGATCAGGGTCAGGGCCGCGCCCCAGACCCGCAGGACGCCCGCGTCCTCCGGGTTGCCCAGCTCGTTGTAGATGAGCAGCGGCAGCGAGGCCATGTTGCCCTCGAAGACGTCGTAGTTGATCGAGCGGCTGTACCCGACCAGCACCAGCACCGGCGCCGTCTCGCCCATCACCCGGGCCATCGACAGCATCACGCCGGTGACGATGCCGGACATGGCGGTGGGCAGCACGATCCGCATGATCGTCTTCCACTTCGGCACGCCCAGCGCGAAGGCAGCCTCGCGCAGCTCGTCCGGCACCAGGCGCAGCATCTCCTCGGTGGAGCGGACCACGATCGGCAGCATCAGCAGCACCAGCGCCAGCGACACGGCGAACGCGCTCTTCGGGAAGCCGAACGTGGAGATCCACAGGGCGAAGATGAACAGCGCGGCCACGATGGACGGCACCCCGGACAGGATGTCGACCATGAACGTGGTGACCCTGGCCAGCCGGCCCCGGCCGTACTCGACCAGGTAGACCGCGGCCATGATGCCGATCGGGACGGCGATCAGCGCGCAGATGAAAGCCTGCACGAACGTGCCGTACAGCGCGTGGTAGACGCCACCCGCGAACTCCTCCGGCAGCACGCCCTTGAGCGAGTGGGTCCACCAGCCGTCCGAGAAGATCGCCTCGATGCCCCGGCTCACCACGGTGTACAGCAGCCAGGCCAGCGGCACGATGGCGATCAGGAAGGCCAGCGTGACCAGCACCGTCGCGATCATGTTCTTGGTCTTGCGGACCGCGCTGACATGCTGGAAGGCCGGCGGCGCGGCCGGCCGGTCGACCAGGGACTCGGTGGTGGTCATTCGGGCCGGGCCTTCCCGCCCGCGATGCTGCGGGCGATCGCGTTCACCACGAAGGTCAGCAGGAACAGCACCAGGCCGGCGGCGATGTAGGCGCCGGTGGGCAGGGGCTGGCTGAACTCCGAGGCGGCCGAGGCGATCTTGGAGGCGAACGTGTAACCGCCGTCGAACACGCTGAACGTGGCCGGGCTGGTCGACGCGCGCAGGATCACCAGGACGGCCACGGTCTCGCCGAGCGCGCGGCCCAGGCCGAGCATCGACGCGGCGATGTAGCCGCTGCGGCCGAACGGCAGCACGGTGGTGCGGATCATCTCCCAGCGGGTCGCCCCGAGCGCCAGCGCGCCCTCGATCTGCATGGTCGGGGTCTGCCGGAACACCTCCCGGGTCACCGCGGTGATGATCGGCAGGACCATCACGGCCAGCACGATGCCGGCGGTGAAGATCGTGCCGCCGCCGGCGATCGACACGTTGCCCCCGTCGAACAGGAAGAACCAGCCGAAGGTGTCGTTGACCCAGCGGGCGACCGGCTCCAGTTCCGGCGCGAGCACCCGGATGCCCCACAGGCCGAACACGATGGACGGCACCGCGGCCAGCAGGTCGACGAGGTAGGCGAACGGTCGCATGAGGACCGGCGGCGCGTAGTGCGTGAGGAACAGCGCGATGCCCAACGCCATCGGCATTGCGATGGCCAGCGCGAGCAGCGAGCTCAGCACCGTCACGATCAGCAGGTCCCGGATGCCGAACATCAGGTTGTCCGGGTCGTTGGTCTCGAACAGCGGGCTGAACAGGAAGTTGGCCTTGTTCGCCGCCAGCGAGGGCACCGCCTGGATCAGCAGGAACAGGCCGATCAGGACGATCGCGACGACGATCGCCAGGCCGGAGCCGGTGGCGATGCCGCGGAACACCGCGTCGCCGTGGCGGCGCCCGCCGCCACGGACCGGCGCGGGTGCTCCGGCACCGCCTGTGACATCGCCGGGGGCATCGTCAGTCATGGCACCAATCTCACGGTTCTCGCCCGGATCGTCCAGGGTGCCTGGGCGATCCGGGCGAGCGGTCCGCCGGTTACGGTCACTCATCCCGGTGCGGGACGATCAGGAGATCGCCGCGACGGAGTTGAGCAGCTTCTCCTGGAATGACTTGGGCATCGGAATATAGCCGTTGTCCGCCAGGCCTTTCTGCCCGTCGGTGGCAGCGACGGTCAGAAACGCCTTGACCGCCTTGGCGACCTCCGCGTCGGGGTACTTCGAGCAGACGATCTCGTAGGTGGCCAGCACGATCGGGTACGCGCCCGCGGCGGAGGCGCCGTAGATCGAGTCCAGGTCCAGCACCAGGTCGTTGCCGCTGCCCTTGAGCTTGGCCTCCTCGATGGACTTGCCGGCGCTGTCGGTGGTCAGTTCGACCGCCTCGCCGCCACCGCTGTTGACGATCTTGGCGATCTGCAGCTTCTGCTGCTTGGCGAAGGACCACTCGTTGTAGGTGATCGCACCCGGCGTGCTCTTCACCGCCGCCGAGGTGCCCTCGTTGCCCTTGGCGCCCTCGCCGACGCCGCCGTTGAAGACCTTGCCGGTCTCCTTGGCCCAGGCGCCCTTCGACGCGGTCTTCAGGTACTTCTGGAAGTTGTCGGTGGTGCCCGACTCGTCGCTGCGGAAGATCACCACGATCTTGTCGCCGGGCAGCGTCTTGCCGCTGTTGAGCGCGGCGATGGCCGGGTCGTTCCAGGTGCTGACCTGACCTTGGAAGATCTTGGCCAGGGCCGGCCCGTCCAGCGCGATGCCGTCGGCGCCGGAGACGTTGTAGGTGATGGCGATCGGGCCGAACACGGTCGGCAGGTTCCAGGCGTCGCTGCCGCACCGGGTCTTGGCCGCGTCGACCTCGCCCTTGTCCTTGTTCAGCGGCGAGTCGGAGCCGGCGAAGTCGCTCTGCTTGCCGTTGAAGTCCTTGATGCCGGCGCCCGACCCGTTGGCGTTGTAGTTCAGCGTGTACCCGTCGCAGGTGGCCTCGTAGGCGGTCACGTACCGGGTCATCGCGTTGGTCTGCGAGGTGGCGCCGCTGGCGGAGAGCGCCTTCTTGCCGCCGCAGTCCACAGCGGTGCCGGCGTTGGATGGCGAACTATCGGACGGCGTGTTCTCGTCGCTGCCGCACGCGCTGAGCGCGAGGGCGGCGGCGACGGCGAGGCCGAGCACGGCCGCGGGCCGCTTGATCTTCACGTGATCCTCCGCACCTGGAGTGTGTGCCTATGTCGCGCTGGACGCTAAGCAGCTCCGGTGGACACCCGGCCGTCTAGGGGTGAACGCGGGGTGAACATGGCATCGCAAAGTGCGTGAGCGTGCTCACCCGTGCTCGTACTGGACGTCGGTGAGCAGGAGGCCGAACCCGAGTCGTCTGTAGACGGTGACGGCGGGTGCGTTGTCCGACTCCACATAGAGCACGACCGTGGCCAGGCCGGCCCGGTGCAGGTGGTGCAGCCCGGCCAGGGTGAGCGCCCGGCCCAGCCCGCCGCCCTGCGCGTCCGGGTCGACGCCGACCACGTAGACCTCGCCCTCCGGGGGCGTGCCGCTGTGCACCTTGGTCCAGTGGAAGCCGAGCAGCCGGTCCTCGCCGTCCACCGCGAGAAAGAAGCCCTCCGGGTCGAACCACGGCTCGTCCTCGGCGGCGGCGACGTCGGCCACGGTCAGCGCGCCCTGTTCCGGATGCCAGTCGAAGGCCCGCCGGTTGACCGCGACCACGGCCGGCTCGTCCTGCCCGGGCACGAACGTGCGCAGCCGCACCCCGGGCGGCCAGCTCGGCGCCGGCAGCGGCGGTTCGCCGGCCGCGAGGTCGAGCCGCATCTTCAGCAGTTCGCGGACCCGGGCGAAGCCCAGCCGGTGCGCGATCCGGGCGGCCGCGGGGTGGTCGCCGTGCGCCCAGACCCGCAGCGGACGGCGGGTGACCTGGGACACCAGGCTCTCGGCCAGCACGGAGCCCAGCCCCTGGCCGCGCCGGTCCGGGTGCACGATCAGCTCGGCGACCGGCCGGCCCCGCGCGTCACCCTCGGTGTCCACGTGCACGTAGCCGGCCAGCGCGGCATCGGGCCCGCTGAGCAGCCCGTGCATACCGGCGCGGAACTCGCGCGGCAGCGGACCGGTCCGCGCCACCACCTCCGGCCGGCCGTCCCGGTCATGCGCCGCGCGCAGCAGCCCGCGGACCCGCTCGAGATCGTCGCCGGACAGCCGGTCGAACCAGAGCACCGCACCCACAAGGGCCAAATTACAGCGCGTCCACCGGCATGCGGTCCCCGGTGGACCGGGGCTCCCGCCGCGCCGCGCCGGACTTGGGCGGCTGGACGAACTTGTAGCCGACGTTGCGCACGGTGCCGATCATCTGCTCGTGCTCGCTGCCGAGCTTGGCGCGCAGCCGCCGGACGTGCACGTCCACCGTCCGGGTGCCGCCGAAGAAGTCGTAGCCCCAGACCTCCTGCAGCAGCTGGGCCCGGGTGAACACCCGCCCGGCGTGCTGGGCCAGGTACTTGAGCAGCTCGAACTCCTTGTAGGTGAGGTCGAGCGGGCGGCCGCGCAGCCGGGCCATGTAGGTGGCCTCGTCGATCACCAGCTCACCGAGCCGCAGCGCGCCGTCCGCGCCGGCCCCGGTGGGCCCGCCGCGCGAGGTGAGCAGCCGCAGCCGGGCGTCCACCTCGGCCGGTCCGGCGGTGGGGAGCATGATCTCGTCGACCCGCCATTCCGAGGTCACGGCCACCAGGCCGCCCTCGGTGACGATCGCCACCACCGGCACGCTGTCGCCGCCGCTGGACAGCAGGCGGCACAGGCTCTTGGCGGCGGCCAGGTCGATCCGGGCGTCCACCAGCACGGCGTCGCGGGACCCGGCGTCCAGCAACGCGGTCACTTCCGGAGCCTGGGTGCGCACGTTGTGCGGCAACAACATCAGGGATGGCAACACCGAACCCGGCGCTGGGTCAGCGGTGAGCAGTAGCAGGTCGAGGCTCATGGGCCCGCCTCTCGATACGCTCGACGGCTTTCCGGGAGAATAGCCGGATACCGGCCAGATGTCGTGGTCATGACGCCCTGGTCACAGGCCGGACGGGGCGTCCTGAGGCTGCAGGGACTGCTGGTGAGGACCGAAACACTAACGTAACGGGCAGGCAATACATGACATCGAGCCGACACCAGGACGGGGCGGAATGACCACGATGGCAAATCGGCACACCCCACCGGCGCCACGCCGACGATCGCGGGCGGTCCGCCGGATCGTGATCACCCTCGTCGTCCTGGTCGGCCTGCTGGTGGTCGCCGACTTCGCCGCCGCCGCGATCTTCGAGCACGAGGTGTCCAAACGGGCCCGCGAGGAGTTCGGCCTGTCCGACGATCCCTCCGTCGACGTGCACGGGTTCTCCTTCCTGCTGCAGGCGATCTCCGGTGAGTACGAGCAGGTCGACGTGAAGGCCACCGGCGTCCCGGTCAAGGACCTGCGCGACGTCGAGGTGGAGGCCGAGCTGCACGGCGTGCAGGCCCCGCTCGGCGACCTGATCTCCGGCACGGCCACCGTGCAGGTGCGCGAGGTGAAGGGCAAGGTCCGGGTGAAGGCCGGGGACGTCAACCGGGCCATCTCGCAGAACGAGAACAACGTGGTGAAGACGTTCACCCAGCTGTCCATCGATCCGGTCAGCGAGGCGCAGGTCGCCGACCCGAACGCGCCGGCCCCGAAGAAGCCCGACCCCGAGGACAGCACGGCCGGCGCGCGGATCTGCATCACCGCCGACGTGCTCGGCCAGTCCGTCAACCCGTGCGTGTTCGGGATCATCTCGCTGGGCGAGCAGTCGATCGCGTTCCAGCCCGAGCGGCTGGAGACCCGCGGGCTGGGCAACACGAAGCTTCCGGCACAGGCCCAGCAGGCGCTGATGGAGCTGCTGGCGTTCACCGTGCCGACCGGGGCACTGCCGTTCCAGGTCACCCCGACCGCGGTGATCGTCGAGCAGGGCGCGCTGGTGGTGGCGGGCATCGCGCAGAACGTCACGTTCGGCGGCGGTACCGGATGACCGGCGCGCTGATCCTGCTGGCCACGCTGGTGATCGCCACCGCGGCCGGCCTGTGGTGGCGGGCCCGGGCCGGCCGGGTCCGGGCCGGCGGCGCGGCGCCGTTGCCCGCCGACGTGGCCGCGGTGCTGGACCCTGACGCCGAGGTCACCCTGGTCCAGATGTCCACCACGTTCTGCGCCCCGTGCCGGCAGACCCGGGTGCTGCTGGCCGACCTCGCCGACCGCACCGACGGGCTGCGGCACGCCGAACTGGACCTGACCAACCGGCCCGGCCTGGCTCGGGAGCTGTCCGTGCTGCGCACCCCGACCACCATCGCGGTGGACGCGCGCGGCACCGAGTTGCTGCGGGTCGGCGGGGTGCCGCGGCCCGACGCGCTGCTCGACGCGCTGCGCCCGCATCTGTCCCACGGACTGGACACCCGGCCCGAAGCCTGAAATCGGCGGTAACCTGCCTGACGTGTGTGCGTTGCTGACCAGGCGTCGCGCGGTGGACTACTGCCGCGTGGACAGCAGCCTGTGTCCTTCGACTGACTGACCGGGTGCGCTGCACCGCGCCTCCCGGTGCGCCAGAACCACTTCCGGTGTCAGGGTCAGGAGGCCGCACATGTCCACAGATCCGCCCGTCGATCCGCGCGGTCCGCGGTTCGCCGCCTGGGTGACCACCCTGGTGCTCGCCGTGGTGCTGCTCACCGGTTGGTGGCCGCTGCTGGCCGCGCAGGCCGTGGTGTTCGGCATCGGCGCGTTCGCCGGCCTCCGCTACGCCCCGTACTCGCTGTTCTATCGGGCGCTGATCGCTCCCCGGCTGCCGCGCACCGGCGAGCGGGAGGACGCGGCGCCGTTGCGGTTCGCCCAGGCGGTCGGCTTCGGCTTCGCCGTCGTCGGCGTGCTCGGCTACGCGGCGGGCGCCGGCTGGGTCGGCGCGCTCGCCACGGCGTTCGCGCTCGCCGCCGCGTTCCTCAACGCCGCCTTCGGGTTCTGCCTCGGCTGCGAGACCTACCTGCTGCTCCACCGTCACGAGACAAAGGAAGTGAGTACAACCCCATGAGCCGCGAAGACGTCCTGGTCACCGCCCAGTGGGCCGAGGAGAACCTGGAGACTGCGGGCGTGGTGTTCGTCGAGGTCGACGAGGACACCGCCGCCTACGACACCGGGCACATCCCGGGCGCGGTCAAGCTGGACTGGAAGCAGGAGTTGCAGGACCCGGTGCGGCGCGACTTCGTCGACCGGGCCGGATTCGAGAAGCTGTTGTCCGCCAAGGGTATTTCCAACGACGACACGGTGATTCTCTACGGTGGCAACAACAACTGGTTCGCCGCGTACGCCTACTGGTACTTCAAGCTGTACGGGCACGACGCGGTGAAGCTGCTCGACGGCGGCCGCAAGAAGTGGGAGCTGGACGGTCGCCCGCTGAACACCGACCCGGCCAAGCGGGACGAGACGAACTACTCGGCCAAGGAGCAGGACAAGGCGATCCGGGCGTTCCGCGACGAGGTGGTGGCCTCGATCAACGCCAAGAACCTGGTCGACGTGCGCTCGCCGGACGAGTTCTCCGGCAAGCTGCTCGCCCCGGCGCACCTGCCGCAGGAGCAGGCGCAGCGGGCCGGACACATTCCCAGCGCGATCAACGTGCCGTGGAGCAAGGCGGCCAACGAGGACGGCACGTTCCGGAGCGAGGACGAGCTGCGCGAGCTGTACCGGGCGGCCGGCATCGACGAGTCCAAGTCGACGATCGCGTACTGCCGCATCGGCGAGCGCTCGTCG
>NZ_DASTBH010000578.1:0-2212 GCF_035712165.1 Actinophytocola sp.
GTCGGCTGCTGGGCGACCGCCGGCACACCCGGCCTCAGCCGCGGCGCGGTCCGGTTCTGGCGGCAGATGGCGCTGGTGGCGGGGTTCAGCGCTGTCGGGCTGGCGATCCGGGCGGTGTACATCGTCCCGCTCGGCGCCGGCCCGCACGCGGCCTCCTACCTGCCGATGGCGACGATGCTGTTCACCCACACGGCGGTGGTGCTGGGCGTCTGGGCGCTGCTGCGGGTGCCGGTGGGCAGGCTGACCGCCGGCGATTGGCTGCGGCTGCTGCTGGACGCCCTCATCGTGGTGCTCGGCGCCGGGCTGGTGATCTGGTACGCCACCATCGGTCCGCAGATGCTGGCGCCGGACCGGACGGGCCCGGTGTGGGGGCCGCTGTTCGTCGCCGGCCTGTGTCTGGTCGGGCTGTCCGCCGTGGCGAAGATCATCCTGGCCGGCGCCGGGCCGGTCGACCTCGGCGCGCTGCGGCTGATCGGCATCGGCCTGCTGGTGGGCGGGCTCAGCTCGGGCAGCGCGTCGCTGCTGGCGGACACCTCGTCATTCGTGCCGGGCCAGATCGCCGTACCGGTGATCGCCACCCTGATGGCCGCGGGCGCCCGGCGGCAGGCGCTGGTCACGGCCGGCGGCCGGGCACCGCTGGCCTTGCCGCGCCGGCAGCGCCGGCAGTTCAGCCTGCTCCCGTACGCCGCGCTGTTGGCCACCGAGACGCTGCTGCTGATCGCCACGATGCCCGCCATCGGCCTGCGCGGCCGGGTGGTGGTGCTGGGGGCGGTCACGATCACGCTGGTGGTGGCGATCCGCCAGGTGACGGCGTTCACCGACAACGCCCGGCTCGTCGGCCAGTTGCGCAGCCAGGAGGACAGGCTGCGGCACCAGGCCGACCACGACTCGCTGACCCAGTTGGCGAACCGGGCGGTCTTCGCCGAGCGGCTGGACGAGGCGCTGGCCGGTCACGCCGCCGAACGGATCGCCGTCCTGCTCATCGACCTCGACGACTTCAAGAGCGTCAACGACACGCTGGGCCACGCGGTCGGCGACCAGTTGCTGCTGGAGGTGGCGGCCCGGCTGCGGGCCTGCGTGCGGCCCGGCGACATGGTGGCTCGGCTGGGCGGGGACGAGTTCGGCGTGCTGCTGTGCGGTGCGGAGTTGGGGACCCCGGACGCGGTCGCCGGCCGGGTCCTGGGCACGCTGGCGCCGCCGATCCTCGCCGACGACCACCAGTTGCTCGTGCGGGCCAGCATCGGCATCGCGGTGCCCGAGCCCGACGACACCTCGGGCACGGTCCTGCGCAACGCCGACATCGCGATGTACGCGGCCAAGGAGCGCGGCAAGGGCTCCTACCTGCGGTACGTGCCCGGCATGGCCACCAACGTGCTCGAGCACGCGCGGCTCGGCGCGCAACTGCGGGAGGCGATCGACCGCCGGAACCTCTTCGCGGTGTTCCAGCCGGTGATGCACCTGCGCGAGCACCGGATCATCGGGATGGAGACGCTGGTCCGCTGGAACCACCCTGTGCGCGGGGTGGTACCGCCCGGCGGGTTCATCCCGACCGCGGAGCGGACCGGCCTGGTCGTGCCGCTGGGCCGGTGGCTTCTCGCGGAGGCGTGCGGCCGGCTGGCGGCGTGGCGGGCGGAGTACGGCACGGGCGGCCCGTTCACGATCGGCGTGAACGTGTCCGGCCGGCAGTTGGCCGAGCCGTCGTTCGCGGCCGACACCGCGGCGGCGGTGCTGGACGCGGGGCTGGAGCCGCACAACGTGGTGCTGGAGGTGACGGAGGATTCGGTGCTGACCGGCGGGGAGGTCATCGACACGCTGCGCGAACTGCACGAGTTCGGCGTCAAGATTGCCCTGGACGACTTCGGCACCGGCCAGTCCTCGCTGGGGCTGCTGCGGTCCTGCCCGGTGGACATCCTGAAGCTGGACAAGTCGTTCGTGGACGGTATCGCCGAGGGCACGCAGCAGGCGGCGATCGCCACGGCGGTCATCGGCATGGCGCAGGCGCTGGGGTTGGACGCCGTGGCCGAGGGCATCGAGAACGAGGCGCAGGCGACGTTCCTCGCCGAACTCGGCTACCACCTGGGCCAGGGATTCCACCTGGCCCCGCCCAGGACCGCCGACGAGATCGTCAGCCTGTTCTCCCGCCCTCCCCGCGACCCTTCTCCCCACGACCCTTCTCCCCGCGATCTTGGAGTTGCGCTGGTTAATAAATCGG
>NZ_DASTBH010000579.1:0-4713 GCF_035712165.1 Actinophytocola sp.
TGGCCCTGTTCCTGCCGATGACCAACCTGGTCTGGCTGCACCGGCCCAAGGCAACGCAGTTCACCGAGATCATCACCGAGCACTTCCCCGTGCCGCGCGAGTTTCTCGACAAGGCCGTGGAGGTGATCATCCCGGCGGAACACCGGTCGGCACCCTCTCCGCGGATCGACCCGGAGCCGGCTGGCTGGCCGGAGCAGCGTGACGCGCTGGTGCGGGCGATCCTGGCCAGCGCGACGCCGGACCGGGACGACCGGCTCTTCCCCGGCGACATCGAGCAGTTCTCGGTGGGCGGATTGGGCCTCGCCTACGGCGCCGCCGGTGTGCTCTACGCCCTTTCGGTCTCGGGCGTGGACCGCCAACCCCGGCTGGAGGACTGGCTGCTGCGCCGGGCGATCAACCCGGCCAACGGCACGCGCCCCGGCCTCTACGACGGCCTGCACGGAGTGGCGTTCGTGCTCGATCACCTCGGCCACCGGCAGGAAGCTCTGGATGTCATCGACATCTGCCTGCGGGAGAACTGGGAGTCGCTCGGCTCGAACCTGTCGAGCGGGCTGGCCGGGATCGGGCTGAACCTGCTGCACTTCGCCGACAAGACCGGCGAACCCGTGTTACGGCTGGCCGCGCACCGGGCCGCGGAGCTGGTCGCCGCACGGCTCCGCGACCCGGATCCAACCGCCGCCGAGGAACCGCCGCTGATCAGCGGCGGCGTGCATCCCTTCGCCGGCCTGATGCAGGGCCGGTCCGGCGCCGCACTGCTGCTCATGCGGACCTACGACGACACCGGCGACGTGACCTTCCTGGACGCCGCCGCCGAGGCGCTGCGCTGGGATCTGCGCCGCACCGTCGTCCGTCCGAACGGGACACTGGAGATCAACGAGGGCTGGCGGACCATGCCCTACCTGGCCGCCGGCAGCGTGGGGATCGGGGTGGCGATCGACGCCTACCTCGCGCGGCGCCACGACGAGCAGTTCACCGCCGTGCTGCCCGGCATCGAGTTGGTCTGCACGCTGCCCATGTACATCCTGCCGGGACTGTTCCAGGGTCGGTCCGGCATCCTGCACTACCTGGCTGGCCGGTCGGCGAACCCGGCCGTCGACCCGCTGGTCACCACCCAGGTCCGCAACCTGAGCTGGCATGCGCTGCCCTACGGCGACGGCACCGCCTTCCCCGGTAGCGGCCTGATGCGGCTGTCGATGGACCTCGCCACCGGCACCGCCGGCGTGCTGCTCGCGCTCGCGTCCGCGCTGCACGACCAGCCCGTTTCCCTTCCGCTGCTGGCGCCGGTCCGGCGTCCGGCCACCGCGGAACCCCAGACTCCCGCACCCACCGGTGTGGGTAGGTGAACAAACAATCCGAAGGAGTCACAATGTCGGTTCTCGACCTGCAGGGCATGGAGTCCGCGCCTGAGTCCACCACCGGTGGCGGCAGCAGCAACAGCGGCCACAGCTGCCCCAGCAACCTGTCCGTGACGCTCTGCGACGGCAGCTCCGGCCTGTCCGTGCTGATCTGCCACTGACGCCTTCACTGGCACTGAGATAAACCAGAGGCGCGGTCCCGGACGAGTCGCGTTCGTCCGGGGCCGCGCCCTTATCTCCATCGTAACGAGGGGCCAGGCCCGGCACCGGAGTCTTTAGGCCCTATTGAGAGGGAGACCGTCGTGACGGCATTCGGCGCGACCGCCCGCCGGGCCGGCCGTTGGCTGCCGCTGATCGGGCTCAGCGCGCTCGCCGGCACGCTGAGCATGCTCGCCCTGCCGGCGGTGCTGGGCCGGGCCGTCGACGAGATCGTCACCGGCGGCGACACCGGCACCTGGATCGCCGCGGCCGCCGGGCTGCTGCTGCTCAGCATGGTCGCCGACCTGGCCGGCGCGTTCGCCGGCGTCATCTGCACCGCGAACACCACGGCCTGGCTGCGGACCCGGCTGGTCCGCCATCTGCTGGCGATCGGCCCGGAGGGCGCCCGCCGGTTCGACACCGGTGACCTGGTGACCCGGGTGTCCGGCAACGCCGCCGACGCGGCCAACGCCGGTCCGGTCCTGGTGACCGTGGTGACCGGCGTGCTGCCGCCGGTCGGCGGGGTGGTGCTGCTGGCGGTCATCGACCCGTGGCTCGCCGCCGCCTTCCTGGCCGGCATCGGCCTGGTCGTGCTGGTGCTGCGGGCGTTCACCAAGCGCACCGCCGAGATCGTCATCGCCTACCAGCGGATCCAGGGCCGGATCGCCACGCGCCTGACCGAGTCGCTCGGTGGCGCGCGCACCATCGCCGCCGCCGGCACCGTCGACCGCGAGCGGGACCGGGTGCTCGAGCCGTTGCCCGAACTGCACGAGCAGGGCCGGCGGACCTGGGCGGTGCTGTCCCGGGCCAGCGCCCAGGCCGCAGTGGTCGGTCCGCTGGTGCTGGTCGCCGTGCTCGCCGCCGGGGGGCTGGCCCTGTCCGCCGGGCGGATCACCCCCGGCGAGATGTTCGCGGCCAGCCAGTACGCGGTGATGGGGGTCGGGCTCGGCGCGCTGACCGGGGTGTTCGGCGCGCTCGCGCGGGCCCGGGCCGGCGCGCGCCGCGCCGGTGAGGTGCTGGAGGTCGATCCGGTGGGCTATGGCGCGGCCGCCCTGCCGGATGGCCCGGGACGGCTGGACCTGCGCAAGGTCGTCGTCCGCGCCGGTGAGGTCACCCTGCTGGATGGCGTTGATCTCACCATCCCGGGTGGCTGCGCGGTGGCCGTCGTGGGGCACTCCGGCGCTGGCAAGTCCACGCTGGCGGCGGTCATCGCCCGGTTGCGCGATCCCGACGACGGCGAGGTGCTGCTGGACGGCGTGCCGATCGCCGAGTTGGCCGGACCGGACCTGCGCCGCGCGGTGGCCTGCGCGTTCGAACGGCCGGTGCTGGTGGGGGACACGATCGCCGATGCCATCGGGCCGGGCCTGGAGCCGGAGCGGGTCCGGGCGGCGGCGGCCGCCGTGCACGCGCACGAGTTCGTCAGCCGGCTGCCGGAGGGCTACGACACCGCGCTGGCCGACGCGCCGATGTCCGGCGGCGAGCTGCAACGGCTGGGACTGGCCCGGGCCTGGCCCGCCGAGCGGGTGCTGGTGCTCGACGACGCCACCTCCAGTCTGGACATGGTGACCGAGATGCAGATCGGGCAGGCCCTCACCGGCGGCGACCACCGCACCCGGCTGATCGTCACGCACCGGGTCTCCACCGCCGCGCGGGCGGACCTGGTGGTCTGGCTGGACGGCGGCGCGGTACGCGCGGTCGGCCCGCACGAGCGGCTCTGGGAGTCAGCCGACTATCGCGGGGTCTTCGGATGAGCCGGGACCCGGACGGCAGGCGGTTCCGCGAGCTGCGCTACGGCATCGGGGCGCTGCGCCGCAAACCGTTGCTGGCGCTGGCCGCCTGGTCGGTGCCGGAGGCGCTGCCCGCCGCGCTGTCCGGTGTCGCCATCGCCCGGGCCGTCGACCGGGGGTTCCTGGCCGGTCGCCCGCTCGTCGGTCTGCTGTGGCTGGCCGGGTTCATGGCCGCGGCCGCGGTGAGCGCACTCGGCTCCCGGCAGGTCTACCGCAAGCTCGGTGCGCTGGTCGAGCCGATGCGCGACGACCTGGTGCGCCGGGTGGTGACCGGCGCCCTGGCGGGCAGCGTCGCGGGGCAGCCGGAGTCGGGCGCGCTGGCCCGGCTGACCCGGCAGGTGGAGGTGGTCCGGGACACCTTCGGCGGCCTGATCGTGATCGTGCGCGGGTTCCTGGTCGCGGTGGTCGGCGTGGCGATCGGGCTGCTGTCCGTCGCGCCGGTGGTGGCGTTGCTGATCCTGCCGACCTTCCTGCTCGGCTTCGTGCTGTTCCTCGGCACGCTCGGCATGTCGGCCGCCCGGCAGCGCGCGGCGGTGTTCGCCGACGAGCGGCTGGCCACCTCCGCGAGCGAGGTGCTGCGCGGGGCCCGGGACGTGTTCGCCAGCGGGACCCAGGACCACGCGGCCCGGCTGGTCACCCGGTCCATCGACGCGCAGGCCGCGGCCGAACGGTCCCTGGCCTGGGTTTCGGCCCTGCGGATGCTCTGCTTCGCCGTCGGCGGCTGGCTGCCGCTGCTGACCCTGCTGTTCGCCGGCCCGTGGCTGGTGGCGCAGGGGCTGACCGCCGGCGCGATCATGGGCGGGCTCACCTATGTCCTGTTCGGACTCCAACCCGCGCTACGCAACGTGTTCTCCGGGTTGGGTGGCAGCGGGCTGCGGTTCGTGGTGACCCTCGGCCGCATCCTGGACGCCACCGCGCCGCCTGCGGTGGCGCAGCGTCTCGCCACCCCGCCGGACACCCGGGACCTGACGCTGTCCGGCGTCACCTTCGCTTACGGCCCGCACGCCGAACCGGTGCTGCGCGATCTCGATCTCTTCGTGCCCGAAGGCGACCATCTGGCGATCGTCGGGCCCAGCGGCATCGGCAAGTCCACCCTGGCCGGGCTGCTGTGCGGGCTGTTGCGACCGGTCGGGGGGCGTGTCGAGATCGGCGGTGTGCCTGCCGCCGGTCTCGCCCCCGACCGGCTGGCCGGGATCCGGGTGCTGATCCCCCAGGAGGCCTACGTCTTCGCCGGCACCGTCTGGGACAACCTGACCTACCTGCGGCCGGGTGCGACGGTCGAGGAGGTCCGGGCGGCGGCCGCCGCCATCGGCGCGACCGGGCTGCTGGACCGGCTCGGTGGGTATCAGGCCGGCCTGGTGCCGGCGGACCTG
>NZ_DASTBH010000580.1:0-3601 GCF_035712165.1 Actinophytocola sp.
CACCCGCCCGTCGGCCAGCACCGCCTCGAGCCCGGCCACCTGGGCCCGCATCGAGCCCCAGCGCAGCACCCGCAGCCCGCCCGCGTTGGTGGCGACCATGCCGCCGATGGTGGCCGAGTCGCGGGCGGCGAGGTCCACCCCGACGTCCAGACCGGTGGCCCGGACGTGCCGCTGCACCGCGGCCAGGGTCGCCCCGGCGCCGACCGTCACCTGCCCGGCCAGCGGGTCGACCGGACCGAGCCCGGTCAGCCGGGCCAGGCTCAGCACCACCTCCCCGTCGCGGGGCACCCCGCCGCCGACCAGCCCGGTGTTGCCGCCCTGCGGGACGACCGGCGCCCCGGCCGCCCGGCAGGCCCGCAGCACGCCGGCCACCTCGCCGGAGTCCGCGGGCCGAACGGCGAGCCGGGCCCGTCCCCGGTAACGTCCGGTCCAGTCCGTCTCATAGCCGGCCAGCACATCACGGTCGGTGAGGACATGCTCCGGCCCCACCAGGGCCGCCAGTCGGGTCTCCAGCACCCGGCGATTCTCCATTCACCGGCCGCGCGTCATCCGATCCCGGTGCGCGCGTCTCATAGACCTGACGTGTCAACGCGCGTTGCATCTCCGTGTCGGCGCGGTAAATCCGGCCGCGTCCCCGGGACGCGCACCGCGTGGGCGGAGATCCTTTGCCCGTCAAGGCATCCCGTCCGGCATCCGGCAACGGATAACGGAGTGCGGCGAGCATCCGACAACCCCTCATGGAGGTAGGGGAGCAGGCATGATGACGAACATCGAGGAAGATTCCACAGTCGACTCCGATACGACGCTGCCCACGCTGCCGTGCAGCGTGGTGTGGTGCGGAAACCACGCGTACGTGCTCGAGGGGTTCGCCGGCCGGTCACGCTGGATGGGGATGGACGAGCGGGGCCGCCCGGAGGCGTTGACCAATGCCGAACTGGCCCGGCGCGGCTGGAGCCGCACTCGCCGGGCCGGCTGAGGCCCGAATACGCTCAACCGCATGGCGCGGGCGGCGGAGGTACGGACAGACGGTGCGCAGGCTCCGGACCGGCTGCTGACCGTACCCAACGTGCTCAGCATCATCCGGCTCGCCGGCGTCCCGCTGTTCCTCTGGCTGCTGCTCGGCCCGCAGGCCGACGGCTGGGCGCTGCTGGTGCTGGTGGCCAGCGGCGTCACCGACTGGCTGGACGGCAAACTGGCCCGCTGGCTCAACCAGACCAGCCGGTTCGGCGCCCTGCTCGACCCGCTCGCCGACCGCCTCTACACGTTGGCCGCGGTGGTCGGGTTCGTGATCCGCGACATCGTCCCGTGGTGGGTCGCCGCCGTCCTGATCGCCCGGGATCTGCTGGTCATGGTCTGTATCGCCCGGCTGCGCCGGGCCGGCTTCGGGCCGCCCGAGGTGACCTACATCGGCAAGGCCGCGACCTTCGTGCTGATGTACGCCTTCCCCCTGCTGCTGCTCGCCCAGGGCGGCTCGACGGCGGCCACGATCGCCCGGCCGTTCGCCTACGCGTTCGCGATCTGGGGCTCGGCGCTGTTCCTGTGGTCCGGCCTGCTCTACGTAGTGCAGACGCGATCAGCGCTGCGCTCGGCCGCCCTCTAGGATTCCGCCACAGATATCGACCCGCCAGAAGGGGATGTGCAGGTGACACCTGAGAATCTCAAGTACACCGAAGAGCACGAATGGGTGTCGCACACGGGGGACAACAGGGTTCGGATCGGCATCACCGACTACGCCCAGGAGCAGCTCGGCGATGTGGTCTACGTGCAGCTTCCCGAGCTCGGCGCGCAGGTCGACGCCGGGGCCCCAGCCGGCGAGGTGGAGTCGACCAAGAGCGTCTCGGAGATCTACGCGCCGCTCTCCGGTGAGGTGACCGCCGTCAACGACGCGCTCGACGAGCAGCCCGATCTGATCAACAGCGACCCCTACGGCGAGGGGTGGATCTTCGAGCTGACCGTCGACGACCCGGACTCGATCGACGGTCTGCTCGACGCGGAGGCATACCAGGCCATCAACAAGGAGTAATGAGCCGTAAGGGATCGTCAGCTAATGGGAGGCACCATCCGGGCAGACGATCGCGCACGGTACCTTGCACAGTTGTCGGGTTCAGCATCAGCAGGAGGAGAGCTCAGGTGAGCACGAACGACGGACCAGGGGTTCCGCCGGAGCAGTCTCCGGAGCGGACCTCGGTCTTCCGGGCCGACTTCCTGGCCGAGGCCGAGGGGGTCGAGACCCCCGCTCCCGAGCCTTCGGTCGCCGGGGTCGACGCGCTACCGGTCGGCTCGGCGCTGCTGGTGGTCAAGCGCGGCCCCAACGCCGGGTCGCGCTTCCTGCTCGACCGGGACACGACCAGCGCGGGCCGGCACCCGGACAGCGACATCTTCCTCGACGACGTCACGGTGTCCCGCCGGCACGCGGAGTTCCGCCGGGAGGGCGGCGAGTTCGTGGTCATCGACGTGGGCAGCCTGAACGGCACGTACGTCAACCGCGAGCCGGTCGACCAGGCGGTTCTGGCCGGCGGCGACGAGGTGCAGATCGGCAAGTTCCGCCTGGTGTTCCTCACCGGTCCGAGCTCGGGCTCCTAGGCAGCGGACGTGACGGCGGCGGGGAAGCCGGAACGTGACGGGTTGAGCATCGGAGCCGTGCTGGAACGGCTCCGGCCCCAGTTTCCCGACGTCACCATCTCGAAGATCAGGTTCCTGGAGTCCGAGGGTCTGGTCACGCCGGCCCGTACCCCCTCGGGCTACCGGCAGTTCACCGCGGCCGACGTCGAGCGGCTGCGGTTCGTGCTGTCCGCCCAGCGGGACCACTACCTGCCGCTCAAGGTGATCAAGGAGCAGCTGGACGCGGCGGACCAGGAGGCGGCGGGCCCGGCCCGGCCGCCCCGGGCACTGGTGTCGGTGCCGGCCGTGCCGGGCCTGCCGACCCCGGCGGCCTTCGCCGAACACCCGGAGATCCGGATGACCAGGGAGGATCTCCTGGCCGAGGTCGGCATCGAACCGGCCACCCTGGCCGAGCTCGAGCAGTACGGGCTGATCCGGCCCGGACCGGCCGGCTTCTACGACTCGCTGGCCGCGACCGTGGCGCGCACGGTGCTGGCGCTGGGCGAGTACGGCATCGAGCCGCGGCACCTGCGCGCGTTCCGCGCGTCGGCCGACCGCGAGGTCGGGCTGCTCGAGCAGATCGTCACGCCGCTGTACCGGCACCCCGACCGCGCCGCCCGGGGCCGTGCCGACGAGGTGGTGCTGGAGCTCGCCGCACTCTGCGTGTCGCTACATACGTTGCTGGTCAAGGCAGGGCTGCGCGGCGTCACCGGAAGGTGAAGGCACAGCAGGGGTATACCCCCGTGGCGCATCAAATCGTAACCGGACTCCACCGAAGATTGTGTGAGCGTCGTGCCCGGATGGCGGGTAGCGTCGAAGGCGGCGATGAGCGATCCTCGAACTGACGAGGCTATCGTCGATCTGCCCGGAGGAGGGAGGCGAGCCCGATGAGCGAGATGCGGGTCGTGGGTGTGCGGGTGGAACTACCTGCCAACCAGCCGATCTTGTTGCTCCGTGAGACCGAGGGTGAGCGCTACCTCCCGATCTGGATCGGCTCGGT
>NZ_DASTBH010000581.1:0-7183 GCF_035712165.1 Actinophytocola sp.
CTGCACCGGTTTGAGGATCGCGACCTTGCGGCGCGCCGACAGTGCGAGCGCCGCCACGGCGGCGGCGACGACCGTTTTACCGACCTCGGTATCGGTACCGCTGAGCACGAGCACACTCACGGACGGTTAGGTTAGTCCCTCCGTTTGCAGCAACCACAGCCCCCCCGGTATGGGTATATTTCCACCCGTGCATCGAGGTGGGAGCAATAACGTCGTTGTGTTCGGGGCCGAGTGGTGCGGCGACTGCCGGCAGGCAAAGGCATGGCTGCGGGACAACGAGGTGCCATTCGAAGACGTGGACGTGGAACACGACGCCGGAGCCCGGGACAGGGCCATTGAACTGGCCAAAGGGCGAACCAACATTCCTGTTGTCGTTCTTCCGGACGGCTCGGTGCTGATCGAGCCGACCGATGCGGAACTTGCCGATGCGTTATTGCCAAATACCATTTAGCCGCTCGCCGCGGCGGCCGCCACAACAGCCCCGGCAATCGCCTGGACTTCACCAGTTTCACAGATATATGGCGGCATGACATAAATGAGGTCCCGGAACGGGCGCAGCCACACTCCGGCCTCGACCGCCGCCCGGGTGGCACGCTCCAGATCCACCGGGTGATCCAGTTGCACGACGCCGATGGCGCCCAGAACGCGGACGTCGCGGACGCCGGGCAGGTCGGCCGCCGGGGCCAGGCCATCGGCGAGTTCCGACTCGATGCGCTTGACGGTGCCGCGCCAGTCCGACTCCAGGAGCAGGTCGATCGAGGCGGCGGACACGGCCGCGGCCAACGGGTTGGCCATGAAGGTCGGTCCGTGCGCGAGGACCGGCACGCTGCCGGCGGAGATGCCGGCCGCGACCCGGCGGGTGCACAGCGCGGCCGCCATCGACAGGTAGCCGCCGGTCATCGCCTTGCCGATGCACATGACGTCGGGGCTGACCCCGGCGTGGTCGGACGCGAACAGCGCGCCGCTGCGGCCGAAGCCGGTGGCGATCTCGTCGAAGATCAGCAGCACGTCGTGGGCCTGGGTGAGCTCGCGGAGCACGCGCAGGTAGAGCGGGTGGTGGAAGCGCATCCCGCCGGCGCCCTGCACGACCGGCTCGACGATCACCGCGGCAAGCTCGCCGGCGTTGGTCTCGATCAGTTCCCGGAGGTGGTCGATGTAGTCGTGGTCGATCGCGGCGTCGAAACCGGGCGGCGGCATGCGGGCGAACACCTGGTCGGGCAACACTCCACGCCAGAGGCTGTGCATCCCGCCGTCCGGGTCGCACACGCTCATCGGGTGGAAGGTGTCACCGTGGTAACCGCCCCGCCAGGTGAGCAGCCGCCGTTTCTCCGGTCGCCCGGTGGACCGCCAGTACTGCAGGCACATCTTGATCGCGACCTCGACCGAGACCGAGCCGGAGTCGCACAGGAACACGTGCCGCAGCTCCTCCGGCGCGATCCGCACCAGTTGGGTGGCCAGCCGCACCGCGGGCTCGTGGGTGAGGCCGCCGAACATGACGTGGCTCATACGCCCGGCCTGGTCGATCATCGCCTTGTCCAGCACCGGGTTGCGGTACCCATGGATGGCCGCCCACCACGACGACATCCCGTCGATAAGCTCCCGCCCGTCGGCCAGCCGCAACCGCACCCCGCGCGCCGACTCGACCACCAGCGGCTCCGCCGTCCCAGGCATCGGCCCGTACGGATGCCACACATGCGCCCGGTCCAGCGCCACCAACTCCGCCACATCCACGCCCAGAGGCTAACTACACCCCCACAAGTCCCCCCTCCCATCCCCGCGCCGTCGGCGCCGGGCGCCGCAGGCGCCCGGCACTCGGCGGAGACTGCGAACCGGCTGCCGGTTTGGAACCTCGCGTGCCCGAGCCAGCGACTCGCCGATCACCCAGGCCCCACCCCCGCGAGTCCCCCCTTCACGCCCGGCGAGTCCCCATTTTCAGCCCGGCGAGTTCCCACTTCCAGCCCGGCGAGTTCCCACTTCCAGCCCGGCGAGTTCCACGCCAGCGGCGGGACCCGGCGCTTGCGGCGCCGGGCGCCGCAGGCGCCCGGCTCTTTGGGTGGAGGCGGGGAATCGGTTGCCGAGGTGGGGACTCGCGTGCTGGGGCGGGCGACTCGCCGATCATCCGGGACGTAGGCCGGCGAGTCGCCACTTCCGGGCCGGCGAGGTGCCGGTTCCGGCCGGCGAGGCGTCGGGTTAGGCGCCCATGGTGATGCCGGGGATTGCTTTGATCTCGCCGAGGAAGGCGGGGGTGACCTGGATGGGGTAGTCGTCCAGGGCGAGGGTCACACCGTTGTCCTTGTGGGCGAACTTGAGGTGCACCGGGGTGTCGCCGCGGTGCGCGGACAGGGTGTGTTTGAGCTCCCCCACCACATCGTCGTTGAGCTTGTTCGGGTTGCACAGCAACACGAACGGCGCGGGCGCGCCGGGGGTGTGCTCGATGTCGCTGATGTCCAACGGGATCAGGCCCGAGCCGAACACCGACATCTTGTCCTCGCGCCAGTTGACCCGGCCCTTCACGGCGACGGCGGCGTCCTCGACCAGGTCGACTGACAGGACCGAGTATGACTTGGGGAAGAACAATACCTCGATCGAGGCGTCCAGGTCCTCGATGGTGCAGATGGCCCACGGCTCGCCCTGCTTGTTCACCCGCCGCTCCAGCGCGGAGATCATGCCGGACAGCACGAGTTCGCCCTCCTTCGGCGGGTCGGCGAGGATCTCGGCGATCGGCTTGGGGGCGTGCTTGCGCAGCAGGCGTTCGGCGCCGTCGAGCGGGTGGGCAGAAACATAGAGCCCGAGCATCTCCCGTTCGTAGCCGAGCAACTGCTTGCGCGGCCACTCCTCGGCGCCGATCTTGAGGTGGGCCAGTGGGGAGGCGTCCACCGGGGGTTCGCCGCCGCCGTCGCCGAAGTCGCCGAACAGGTCGAACTGGCCCATCGCCTCCTGGCGCTTGAGCCCGACGACCGCGTCCACCGCCTCCTCGTGCACCTGCACCAGGGACAGCCGGGTGTGCCCGAGCGAGTCGAACGCGCCGGCCTTGACCAGCGACTCGATCACCCGCTTGTTGCAGCAGACCAGTTCCGACTTGTCCAGGAAGTCGGTGAACGAGACGTAGGCGCCCTTGGCGGTCCGGGTCTCGATGACCGAGTCGACCACGTTGGCGCCCACGTTGCGGATCGCGCCGAGCCCGAACCGGATGTCGGTGCCCACGGCGGCGAACCGCAGCCCGGACTCGTTGATGTCCGGCGGCAGCACCTTGATCCCGGACCGGCGGCACTCGGACAGGTACACCGCCGACTTGTCCTTGTTGTCCGCCACCGAGGTCAGCAGCGCCGCCATGTACTCCGACGGGTAGTTCGCCTTCAGGTACGCCGTCCAGTACGACACCAGCCCGTAGCCGGCGGCGTGCGACTTGTTGAACGCGTACCCGGCGAACGGAAGAATGGTGTCCCACAAGGCTTTCACCGCGGGCTTGGAGAACCCGTTGGCGCGCATGCCCTCGTCGAAGCCCTCGTACTCCTTCTCGAGGACCTCCTTCTTCTTCTTGCCCATGGCCTTGCGCAGCACGTCCGCGCGGCCCATGGAGTATCCGGCCACCTTCTGCGCGATGCGCATGATCTGTTCCTGGTACACGATCAGGCCGTACGTCTCGGCCAGGATCTCGCGCAGCGGCTCTTCCAGCTCCGGATGGATCGGCGTGATCTTCTGCCGGTTGTTCTTCCGGTCGGCGTAGTCGTTGTGCGCGTTCATGCCCATCGGACCCGGCCGGTACAGCGCCAGCACGGCCACGATGTCGTCGAACCCGGTGGGCTGCATGCGGCGCAGCAGGTCCCGCATGGCGCCACCGTCCAACTGGAACACTCCGAGGGTGTCGCCCCGGCCGAGCAGCTTGTAGGTGCCCGGGTCGTCCAGCGCCAGGGTGTCCAGGTCGATGTCGACGCCCCGGTTGGACCGGATGTTGTCGATCGCGTCGCCGATCACGGTCAGGTTGCGCAGCCCGAGGAAGTCCATCTTCAGCAGGCCGATGGCCTCGCAGGACGGATAGTCCCAGCCGGTGATGACCGACCCGTCGTCCCGCTGCCACAACGGGATCGACTGCATCAGCGGTTCCGAGGACATGATCACCGCGCAGGCGTGCACGCCGGCGTTGCGGATCAGCCCCTCCAGGCCGCGCGCGGTCTCGAAGATCTTCCCGACCTCCTGGTCGGTCTCGATCAGGGTGCGCACCTCGCTGGCCTCGCCGTACCGCTCATGGGTCGGGTCGACGATGCCGGACAGCGGGATGTCCTTGGCCATGACCGGCGGCGGCAGCGCCTTGGAGATCCGGTCGGCGATGGCGAACCCGGGCTGGCCATGCAGCACCCGGGCGGCGTCCTTGATCGCCGCCTTGGTCTTGATCGTGCCGAACGTGATCACCTGCGCGACCTTGTCCACGCCGTACTTCTCGGTGGCGTAGCGCACCATCTCGCCGCGCCGCCGGTCGTCGAAGTCGATGTCGACGTCGGGCATGGACGGCCGCTCGGGGTTGAGGAACCGCTCGAACAGCAGGCCGTGCGGGATCGGGTCGAGGTTGGTGATGCCCAGCGCGTAGGCGACCAGCGAGCCGGCCGCCGAGCCCCGGCCCGGCCCGACCCGGATGCCCACCTCCTTGGCGTGGTTGACCAGGTCGGCCACGACCAGGAAGTACGCCGGGTAGCCCTTCTGGTTGATCACGTTCAGCTCGAACTCGGCCCGCTCGACGTAGCCGTCCGGGATGCCGCCGGGGAACCGCCGGCGCAGCCCCGCCATGACCTCCTTGTGCAGCCAGGTCGCCTGCGTCTCGCCCTCGGGCACGGCGAACATCGGCATCCGGTCGACGTGCGAGTAGACCTCTTCGTAGGACTCGATCCGCTCGGCGACCAGCAGCGTGGTGTCGGCGGCGCCGGGCACCTGCCGGTCCCAGTACTCGCGCATCTCGCCCGCGGACTTCAGGTAGTAGCCGTCGCCGTCGAACTTGAACCGGTTCGGGTCGGTGATGGTCTTGCCGGACTGCACGCAGAGCAGCGCGGCGTGGTCGGTCGCCTGGTCCTTGGTGACGTAGTGGGAGTCGTTGGTGGCCAACGGGCGCAGCCCGAGCGTGCGGCCGACCTCGAGCAGCCCGTCCCGGACCGAGCGCTCGATCGGCAGCCCGTGGTCCATCAGCTCGAGGAAGAAGTTCTCCGGCCCGAAGATGTCCCGGTAGTCGGACGCGGCCTGCAGGGCCTCGGCGGTCTGGCCCAGCCGCAGCCGGGTCTGTACCTCACCCGAGGGGCACCCGGTCGTGGCGATGATCCCGCCGGCGTGTTCGGCCAGCAGCTCCCGGTCCATCCGCGGCTTGCGGTAGTAGCCCTGCATGCTCGCCAGCGAGGAGAGCGTGAACAGGTTGCGCAGCCCGGCGGCGTCGGCCGCCCACATGGTCATGTGGGTGTACGCCCCGGCGCCGGAGACGTCGCCGCCCTCGCCCAGCTCGTCGCTGCCCCGCTGCCGGGCGTCGCCCCAGAACACCGGCTTCTTGTGGAACCGGCTGACCGGCGCCAGGTAGGCCTCGATGCCGATGATCGGCTTGATCCCGATCCGCCGGGCGGTCTGGTAGAACTCGTCGGCCCCGTACAGGTTGCCGTGGTCGGTCATGGCCACCGCGGGCATCTCCAGCCGCTTGGCCTCCGCCAGCAGCGGCTCGACCTTGGCGGCCCCGTCGAGCATCGAGTACTCGGTGTGCACATGAAGATGAACGAAGGAGTCAGCCGCCACGAGGCACCAACTTAGCTTCGAACACCCTGGGGTTGGGACACCGACTCACCCTGATTTATCTACACCCTGGCACTGACAGAATCGGCCGGTGCGGTTCCGACCCGTGTCCGCCGGTCTGGTGGTCACCGAACTGGCCGAGATGATCGCCGCGCGTGCACCGCGGGCCTGGGTACGGCTGGCCGTGGACGGCGCGCCGGTGGCCGAGCCGGCTCGCCTGGCCGACGCGCTGGGCGAGGCGCTGCGGCTGCGCGGCCGGCCGGTGCTGCGCGTCTCCGCAGGCGGGTTCCTGCGCCCGGCGTCGTTGCGGTTCGAGCGCGGCAAGTGGAATCCGGACGCCCGCTACGACGACTGGCTCGACGCCGGCGGCCTGGCCCGCGAGGTGCTCGACCCGCTGGCCCCTGGCGGGTCCGGCCGGGTGCTGCCGTCGTTGTGGAATCCCGAAACCGACCGGGCGACCCGCGCGCCGTACCGGTCCCTGCCGCCGGGCGGGGTCCTGGTGCTGGACGGTGAGCTGCTGCTGGGCCGGGGCCTGGCCTTCGAGCACACCGTGCACCTGTGGCTGTCCGCGCCCGCGCTGGCCCGCAGGACCCCGGCGGAGGACGCCTGGGCGCTGCCCGCGTTCGCCCGGTACGACGCGCAGGTGCGCCCGCTGCACACCGCCGACACCGGCCTCCGGATGGATGATCCCGCTCACCCCGCGCTGCTGGACGACAGTCCGGTCTGATGTGATCTCCCTATGGCGACAACACGTACAGCGAACGCGCACTGGAACGGCTCGCTGCTGGAGGGCTCCGGCACCGTGTCGCTCGACTCGTCCGGGCTGGGCACCTATCAGGTCAGCTGGCCGTCGCGGGCGGAGGAGCCGGCCGGCAAGACCAGCCCGGAGGAGCTGATCGCCGCCGCGCACGCCACGTGCTACTCGATGGCACTCTCGCACCAGCTTGCCGGGGCCGGCACCCCGCCGCAGTCGGTCGACACCCGGGCCGACGTGACGTTCCAGCCGGGTGCGGGGATCACCGGCATTCACCTGACGGTGCGGGCCACCGTCCCGGGCCTGGACGCCGCGGGCTTCGCCCCCGTGGCGGAGAGCGCCAAGCAGAACTGCCCGGTCTCCAAGGCGCTGGCCGGCACCAAGATCACCCTCGACGCCGCGCTCGATGAGTGAGCTGTTTCGGCTGCGTCCGGTGATCGAGGAGGACCTGGAGCACCTCGAGCAGATGGTCTCCGATCCGGTGGCGATCGGGGAGTTCAGCTGGGACGGCTTCCACGACCCCCGGTTCTGGCGGCGCCGCTGGGAGGAGAACCGGCTGCTCGGCGGCGAGCGCTGGACCCTGATCGCGGAAAGCCCCGACGGGGACCGGATCGGGTTCATCACCTGGCGCCCGGTGCACCCGGACTCGCCGTACGAGTGCTGGGAGTT
>NZ_DASTBH010000582.1:0-3785 GCF_035712165.1 Actinophytocola sp.
GCCGACCATGCCGCTGGCCGCCGCGTCGAACGCCCGGCACCGCCCGTCCGGGGACAGCATTCCGTCCGGCCGCGCGGAGTTGTGGTCCAGCCCGCCACCGGGCCGCACCGCGACACCGCCGGCCAGCGCGAGGTCGCATTCGCCGGCCAGCAACGCCTGCCCGGCAAGGTGTACCGCGACCAGTGAGGTGGAGCAGGCGGTCTGCACCACGACGCTCGGCCCGCGCAGGTTCAGCTTGTGCGAGGCGCGCATCGTCAGGTAGTCCTTGTCGCAGCCGATGAGCAGCTGCGAGTCGTCCAGCAGGTCCCGGTGCCGGGGACTGGCCAGCACGTCGAGCAGGTAGCGGCTCATCGAGGAGCCCGCGAAGACGCCGGTGACGGGCCGGGTGGCCGCGTTGCCGTAGCCCGCGTCCTCCAGCGCTTCCCAGGCACACTCCAGAAACAGCCGGTGCTGCGGGTCGGTGCGCTCGGCTTCCTTGGGGGACAGGCCGAAGAAAGCGGCGTCGAACAGGTCGTGCCCGGCCAGCACGCCCTTTGCCGGCTGCCCGTCGGACACCGAGTCCACGCCGGCACACAGGTTCGCCCAGTAGGCCCGCACGTCCGGCGCACCGGGGAACCGCCCGGCCATGCCGATGATGGCGACCGCGTCCTCGTGCGTCATGCGGCACCCCGCATCCGGCGGCGGCGCTGCTCCTGGCGGCCCCGGCCGGCCCGGCGCGACTCGTCCTGTTCCCCGGCCGGATCCCGCGCGCCCGCGCCGCTGAGGAACGCGGCGAGCGTGCGCACGGTGGGATACCGGAACAGGTCGACGATCCGCAGTTCCTCGTTCAGCGGGCGAAGCTGTTCGTGCGCCTGGATCAGCAGCAGCGAATGGCCGCCGATCTCGAAGAAGTTCTCGTCCAGCCCGACCGCGTCCACGCGCAGCAGGGTCTGCCACACCTCGGCGATCCGGCGTTCGGTCGGGGTGCCCGGCGCCCGGAAGCCCACCGACCGGATGGCCGGCCGGGCTGCCGGCAGCGCGGCCCGGTCGACCTTTCCGTTGGGGGTGCGGGGCAACTCGGCCAGCTCGACCACCTGCGCCGGCCGCATCCAGGCCGGAAGCTGCTCGCTCAGGTAGTCGCGCAGGTCCGCCGGCGCACCGACCACATAGGACACCAGGGTTCCGTCGGTGGCGACGGTGACCGCGGCCCGCACGTCCGGGTGGCGCAGCAGCACGCCGTCGATCTCGTCCAACTCGATCCGGTAGCCCCGGATCTTGACCTGATGGTCGGTGCGGCCGACGAAGTCGATCTGTCCGTCCGGCCGGTACCGGGCCAGGTCTCCGGTGCGGTACATCCGGCTGCCCGGCGGGCCGTACGGGTTGGGCAGGAACCGCTGCGCGGTCAATGCCGGCCGGCCCAGGTAGCCGCGCGCGATGCCGTTGCCGGCCAGGTACAGCTCGCCGGTCACGCCGACCGGGACCGGTTCGTTGTGCCGGTCCAGGATGTAGGCCTGCCAACCGGGGATCGGCCGGCCGATCGGCACCCGGCGCTCACCCGGCCGGCACAGCGCGACCGTGCTCCACACCGCCGCCTCGGTGGGCCCGTACTCGTTGTACAGCGGCACCTCCGGCAGCGCGGCATGGTGCGCGTCGACCAGTCCGGGCGGCACCGGCTCCCCGGCCACCACCACGGTGTCCAGCCGGATCGGTTTTGTGGCAAGAAGTTGGTAGAGCGAGGGCAGACAGACCAGGTGGCTCACGTCCGGCCGGTTGACCAGCCCGGCCAGGTGGTCCAACTCCAGTTGCCGGCCCTCGGCGGGCAGGTGCAGGGTGGCGCCGGCGCACAGGCTCCAGAAGATCGACGCGATCGAGGTGTCGAAGGCGACCGAGGACAGCAACACCAGGCCGTGCACCGGCCGGTCGTAGACCGCCATCCGGGCGGCGGTGGACGCGGCCAGGTTGGCGTGGCTGACCGCGACACCCTTGGGCGTTCCGGTGGAGCCGGAGGTGTAGATCACGTAGGCCAGGTGCTCCGGCCGCAACCGCGGCGCCGGCACCGGTCGCGCCGGGCCGGACACCGGCTCGTCGAGCAGGATCGCTCCGGGTTCGCCGTCGAGCAGTCCGCGCTGGGTGAGCAACAGCGCCGGCCGGGCATCGGCGAGGATCCGCGCGGTCCGGGCGGCCGGATAGTCCGGGTCCAGCGGCAGATAGGCGCCGCCGGCCCGGAGCACCGCCAACAGGCCGATGATCAGTTCCGGGCCGCGCCGGGCGCACACCCCGACCAGCACGTCCGGGCCGACCCCGCGATCCCGCAGCCGGGCGGCGAGCGCGGCGGCCCGTCCGTCCAGCTCCGCATAGGTGAGGGACAGGTTCTCGGCGACCAGCGCGATGGCGGCCGGCCGGGACGCGGCCCGCTCGGCGATCAGGTCCGGCACGAACCGGGCCGGCCCGGGCGGCGCCGGCTGGTCCACCCGCTCCAGCCACTCCTCGTCCGGCAGGAGCGCGAGTGTACTCAGTGGACGGTCGGGTGCGGCCAGAATGCTTTCCAGCAGGGTGTGGTAATAGCCGGCGATCCGGGCAACGGTCGGTTCGTCGAACAGGTCGCGCCGGTACTCCCAGCGGGCCTCCAGGCCGCGGTCGGGCCGGTGCGCGATGGTCAGCGTGAGGTCGAACTTGGCCACCCCGGTCTCGAGCTCACCGGCCGCGAGCCGTAGCCCGGGCAGCTCCCGCTCGGCCGGCGGGTCGTGCACCACGGTGAACATCACCTGAAACAGCGGGTTGCGGCCCGGATCGCGGGCCAGCGCGAGGTGTTCGACCAGATACTCGAACGGCAGGTCCTGGTGCTGGTAGGCGGCCAGCGTGGTTTCCCGGGTGCGGGCCAGCAGGGTGGCGAAGCCGGGGTCGCCGGACAGGTCTGTGCGCAGCGCCAGGGTGTTGACGAAGAAGCCGATCAGCGGTTCCAGCGCGGGGTCGGTGCGGCCCGCGATCGGCGTGCCCAGCACGATGTCGTCCTGCCCGGACAGCCGGCCGAGGAGGGCGGTGAAGGCCGCGCCCAACGCCATGAACAGCGTCGCGTCGCCGGCGCGGGCCAGCGCCTGCATCGCCTCGGCCAGCTCGGCCGGCAGCTCCTGCCGGTAGCTCGCTCCGGCGTTGCTCGGAATGACCGGCCGGGGCCGGTCGGTGGGCAGCTCCAGGACCGGCGGCGCACCGGCCAGCTGCCGGCGCCAGTAGTCGAGCTGGTCGGTCAGCCGCTCGCCGGCCAGCCAGTCCCGTTGCCACAGCGTGTAGTCCGCGTACTGCACCGCGAGCGGGGCGAGCGCCTCGCCACGGTAGTGCGCGGCCAGCTCGTCCAGCATCAGGGTGAGGGAGGCGCCGTCGCAGGCGATGTGGTGCACGGCGATGATCAGCTCGTGCGTGCTGCCGGCGAGGCGGACCAGCTGGGCGCGCAGCACCGGGCCGGCGGCGAGGTCGAACGGCGCGGTGGCGGCCCGGCGCCGAAGTGCGGCCAGCTCGCCGGGCGGGGCAGCGGTCAGGTCGGTGACCGGCAGCGGAACCGGTGCGGGGTCGAGGATCCGTTGGTACGGCTGGCCGGCCACGACCTCGAACACGGTGCGCAGCGCCTCGTGCCGGGTCACGATCGCGGACAGCGCGGCGGACAGCGCGGCCTCGTCGAGGGCGCCGGTCAGGCGCAGCGCGCCGGCGATGATGTAGGTGTTCTCCGGGATGAGCTGTTCGAGGAACCACAACCGTTGCTGGGCGAAGGAAAGCGGAACGCGCTCGCGCCGGCCGGGCACCGGCGCCGGGCC
>NZ_DASTBH010000583.1:0-18986 GCF_035712165.1 Actinophytocola sp.
CGGCCTGCGCGGCGATGGGGGCGCCCCAGACCGTGGTCTCCCGCCGCCAGGCCACCTCGCCGTTCGGGTCGACCAGTTCGGTCGGTGCGCCGGCCAGGTCGGTGATCAGCGCGTAGAACTGCTGGTCGATCCACTCCGGCGGGGCCTCCCGGACCCGGATCCGGTCGGTCTGGGCCAGCGGCCGCGGCTGCCCGGTCGCCCAGTTCCAGGTGCTGGTGTTGCCCCGGGAGTGGGTCTGCTCGACCAGCACGACGCCGTCCCAGCTGAAGTCGATCTGCTCGGCGACGCCGGTCTCCCCGAGCCGCTGCTTGGCGATCCGGCGGCCGAACGGGTCGTACAGGTAACGCCACCGCGCGCCGTCCGGTGTGACCACGCCGATCAGCCGGTCCTCGGCATTCCAGGTGTAGCGCCAGGTCATCGTCCGGCCGGACAGGGCGCGGCGCTGCCGCAGCACCAGCCGGCCCTGGGCGTCGTGCTGGTAGTGGATGTTGCCGGCCCGGCTGATCAGCGTGCCGGTGTACTCGCGACGGCCCTGCTCGTCCCCGCCGGAGGTGTCCGGCGGCAGCGGCCAGATCGCGGTGCTGACGTTGCCGGCCGGGTCGTAGGCGTATCGCTCGGTCCAGCCGCCGCCGTGCACCGCGGTGACCCGTCCGGCCGGGTCGAGCTCGAGCTCGCGGCTGCCGGCGAGGTCGTCGATGCCGGCCAGGTAGCCGTCCGGGCGGTACCGGTAGGAGCGGCGCTGCACCAGCCGGGCCCGCCGGGCATCCTGCGGCGCGTACAGGTCGGGGGCGGTGATCGCCAGGCTGGTCAGCCGGCCGGCCGGGTCCCAGTCCTGCGTCAGCACCGCCCGGCCGCCGAGGCTGCGCTGGATCTCGCGGCCGGCCCGGTCGTAGCCGAACCGCATGGTGTGCCCGCCGGTGTGCAGCGCGACCAGCAGGTCGTTGGCGTCGTACTCCCAGCGGGACCGCGCGCCGGAGGGGGTGGTCAGCCCGGTACGGCGGCCGGCGCGGTCGAAGGTCGAGACCACGGCGCGCCCGTTGACCGACTCGACCAGAACCCGGCCCATCGGATCGCGCTGGAAGATCACCTCGGCGTCCGGGTTGCTGGCGTGCACCAGCCGGCCGATCGCGTCGTAGCTGTACGTGGTGACCGCGCCGCCCACCCGCTTCTCGGTGACCTGGCCCATGGCGTCGCGCGTGTAGCGGACCGTCTCCCCCGCCCCGTTGGTGCGCCGGATGAGCTGGCCTGCCTGGTCGTAGCCGTAGCCGATCCGGCGCCGGTTGAAGTCGACCTCGGCGGTCAGCCGGCCGGCGGCGTCGTACTCGTAGCGCCACACCAGGCCCTGCGGGTTGGTCACCGACACCAGCCGGAGTTGGGTGTCGTAGCCGAACTCGTAGCGGGCGCCGTCCGGGCCGGTGCGCGCGGCCGGCGCCTCGAAGCCGGTGTACTCGGTGCGGGTGACCGAACCGGCCGCGTCCACGTGTTCGACCTGGTTGCCCTCGCCGTCGTAGCGCCATCGCTCGGTCGCGCCGTCGGGATGGGTGCGCGAGATCAGCCTGCCCTCCACCGTCCAGCCCAGCCGGGTCACCCCGCCCACCGGGTCGATCACCTGCGCGACCCGGCCGAACACGTCGCGGACGTAGCGCCGGGTCGCGCCCGTCGGGTCGGTGACGGCCACCGGCAGGCCCGCGGCGTTGGTGGTGATCCGCCGGGTGCGGCCGAGCGCGTCGGTGATCGTGGTGAGCCGGCCGTTGGCGGTGTAGGCGTAACGGGTGGTGGCTCCGGCCGGGTCGGTCTCGGTGAGCAGGTTGCCGCGCTCGTCGTACTCGCGCCGCCACACCGCGCCGTCCGGGTCGACGATGGTCAGCGGCAGCCGCAGCGGGTTGTAGGTCACCACGGTCCGGCTGCCGTCCGGGTGCGTGACGGTCGACTGCTGGTCGGTCTCGCCGGTGAAGCCCGCGTGGCTGTACCGGATCGTGCGGCCGAGCGGGTCGGTGCGGGACACCAGCCGGTCCTGGGCGTCCCACTCGGACAGGGTGGCGTGGCCGAGCGGGTCGACCTCGCGGATCACCTGGCGGGCCTCGTTGAAATGGAACCGGGTCTGCCGGCCGAGCGAGTCGGTGAAGATCGTGAACCGGTCCCGGTAGTCGAAGCCGCCGGCCAGCAGGCCGTCCGAGCCCTCGTTGCGGATGCACTGGCCGCGCAGGTTGTAGGCGTAGCCGTACCACTGCCCGGTGCGGTCCTCCCAGCGCACGATCCGGTCGCGCTCGTCGTAGTCGAACCGCAGCGGCCGGCCGGAGGAGTTGGTCACCTCGGTGAGCCGCCCGGCCTCGTCGTAGGCGTACCGCGACACGGCGACGTCGGCGCTGCCGGCCTGGCTGATCAGCCGCAGGCCGGTGATCCGGCCGGCCGCGGTGTCGACCCCGATCCGGTAGCCGCCCGAATGGCGCACCTCGGTGACCAGGTCCTCGCCGTCGCGGATGAACTCGACCCGGTTGCCGTTGCGGTCGCTCAGCACGGCCAGCGGCGCCGGGTCCGGACCCGAACCGGGGAAGGACAGCACCTGCCCGGACTCCGGTTTGGTGATCAGATGTCCGTCGCCGGTCGCCGACAGCGGCCACCGGGGGCCCTCCTCCGGCAGCACCGGATCGTCGCCTGCCGGCCGCGGGTAGACCAGGATCATGCCCTCGTCGGCGACGAAGACGACGCCCTGCTCGTCGAACTCCAGCCGCTGGTCCACCGTGGCCGACCAGGACCGGCCGAACGTGCGGCCGGCACGGTAGGTGGAGACGTGGGTGCGGGTGAGCACCAGCGGCAGCCCGGCGTCCAGTTCGACGTCGACCTGGTGCAGCACCATCTCCCCGGACGCCACGTCCACCGGGTCGTTGCGGCAGCGGCGGGCCCCGACCGGCGAGCGGGTGGTGTGCGGGTCGGCCGGCCGGGCGGTGTCCGTGCTGGCCAAGGGCTCCGTGCCGCCCGGGGTGGTGGTGTCCGGCGCCGCCGCGCTCGGCGTGGTGGCGTCGTCCGGTTCGGCCCGGCGGGACAGCGTGCGCAGCTTCGCGATGATCTCGTCGAGCTTGTCGACGATCCTGCCGAGCCGCGGCGCGACGTTGCCGATCGTCGTGACCAGGCTTCGCACCAGGCCGGCGATCCTGCTGACCACGGCGGAGATCGCCGCGGTCGCCCGGGCCACCGTCAGCGGTGTGGCCAGCCCGGCGGTCGCGGCCCCTTCCAGCGCCCCGGAGATCAGGCGGCCGACCAACTCCCCCACCAGGTGCCGGATCGACTCGCGGACGAACGCCACGACCTCACCCATGATCATGACCCCGGCGGAGACCCCGGCCGCCAGCGTGCCGGCGCCGCGCAGCGCGTCCGCCGCCGCGGCCCCATGGGCCCGGTAGGCATCGCCCGCGGCGCCGGTCCAGCCGGCCGTGCCGCCGCCGGACTGGGCCCCGTACTCCTTCGCCACCGCCGCGACCTCGGCCGACACCCGGGTCCAGGTCTCGGCGAACGAGCGGATCACCGGCGGGTCACCGGCGAACCAGTCCAGCGCCTCCTTCAGCGGCCGGACCTGTTCGATCAGCCAGGACACCCCGTAGCAGGCGAGCGTCCCCAACGGGTCGATCACCAGCGACAGCACCTCGAGCCCGGTGCCGAGCACCTCCAGCCCGGCCTCGACCCAGTCGCCGCCGGACACTCCCCGCGCCAGTTCGGCGCACGACTCGGCGAGCCCGGGCCCGGTCTGCGCGGTCGGTGTCTCAACCGGCCCGGCAACCAGCGGGTTGCCTTCCGGCACTACAGTCCGCCCTCCAGGCTGCGGTAGGTGGCGGCCCCAGTGGTTTCGGTGCTGGTGTAGCTCAGTGCGGTGTCGCGGACCTTGCGCGCGGTGTCGGACAGGGCATCGACGCCCTGCTGCAGGGTCCGCACCCCCAACTCCTCGAACGGTTGCAGCATCTGGGCGAACGGCTGGCAGACCACGCCGTACGCGTCGTTGTTCATGGTCACCTGCTGGGCGGCGTCCACGGCCGTGCGTAACCGGTCGGTCAACCCGTCCACCCGGCCGGCGTGAGCGTCCAGCTCACTGGTCAGAACCTCGTAGCCGTCCATGGCCTTGGCCTCTCAGTCAGCGGAAGATCGACTCGTCGCCGAAGTCCTCGTCGCCCCCGTCGGTGCGGGTCGAGCGCGGCGGCGGGGCGGGACGGGACGGCGGCGCCGGCTCCTCGTCCTCTTCGACGTGACCGATGTTCATCCGTTCCGCGCTCTTTCGTTCCGGGGCCCGCGGATCCGCATCATCCTGCCCGTCATCCTCCACCGACGGGAAGCTCTCTTC
Source organism: Actinophytocola sp. (assembly GCF_035712165.1). Lineage (GTDB taxonomy): Bacteria > Actinomycetota > Actinomycetes > Mycobacteriales > Pseudonocardiaceae > DASYTH01. The sequence continues at coordinate 4,331 of NZ_DASTBH010000583.1, forward strand.
GGCTTTGGCCAGGATGTGTCGCGCCGCCGGATCGTCGGTACCGACGGTCTCAGCCAGAATCTCGGCCAGCCGCTCCGGATAGCGCGCCTGCGCCTTGCGTAACGCGGCCATGACGTTGCCCGCGATCTGCTCCGGCTCCATCGCCCGCACGCCGTCGGTCATCGTGATGTTGGTGGGCAAACCGTTCGGGCCGACCGTGACACTCACCGCGCCGTTGGCGACCGACTCGGTGATGGTGACCTGCTCAACCTGTTCGGCCATGCGCTGGAACCGGGCCGCCTTCTCGGTCGCATCCCGCTCCCAGTCATCGACCATCCGCATCGCATCGGCGACCGAGTCCATCCAACACCCCCGCAACGCTGTCCCGAGTCAGTGCAACTGCACAATACGGGGACGCTGGGGGATCGTTGCGGGTTCCCTCCGAGACGTTCAGTCGTTTCTGGGAAAACCCAGGTTGACGCCGCCGTGCGAGGGGTCGAGCCAGCGCCCGGTGACCACCTTGGTCCTGGTGAAGAAGTGGATCCCGTCCGGACCGTAGGCGTGCGTGTCGCCGAACAGCGAGTCCTTCCACCCGCCGAAGGAGTAGTAGCCGACCGGCACCGGGATCGGCACGTTGACGCCAACCATCCCGACCTCGATCTCGTTCTGGTAGCGCCGGGCCGCCCCACCGTCGTTGGTGAAGATCGCCGTGCCGTTCCCGTAGGGGTTGGCGTTGACCAGTTCGAGCGCGGCCTCGTAGCTGGGCACCCGGACCACCGAGAGCACCGGGCCGAAGATCTCGTCGGCGTAGAGGGACATCTCCGGCCGGACATGGTCGAACAGGGTGGGGCCGAGCCAGAACCCGTCGGCCGCGCCGTCGATCTCGTGGCCCCGGCCGTCCACGGCGAGCGTGGCCCCGGCCGACACCCCGGCGTCCACATAGGACTCGACCCGGTCCCGGTGCGCGCGGGTGACCAGTGGGCCCATCTCGCAGCCGGACCGGCGGCCGTCGCCGACGCGCAGTCCGGAGATCCGCTCGCCGATCTTGGCGACCAGCTCGTCGCCGACCTCGCCCACCGCGACGACCACGGAGATCGCCATGCACCGCTCCCCGGCCGAGCCGAAGCCCGCCGACACCGCGGCGTCGGCGGCCAGGTCCAGGTCGGCATCCGGCAGCACCACCATGTGGTTCTTGGCGCCGCCCAGCGCCTGCACCCGCTTGCCGTTGGCGGTCCCGGTCTCGTAGACGTAGCGGGCGACCGGCGTGGAGCCGACGAACGAGATCCCGCGCACCGCCGGGTGGTGCAGCAGCCCGTCCACCGCGACCTTGTCGCCGTGCAGCACGTTGAGCACGCCGTCCGGCAGGCCCGCCTCGGCCCACAGCTCGGCGAGGTAGTTCGCCGCCGACGGGTCCTTCTCCGACGGCTTGAGCACCACGGTGTTGCCGCAGGCGATGGCGTTGGGCATGAACCACAGCGGCACCATCGCCGGGAAGTTGAACGGGGAGATCACGCCGACCACGCCGAGCGGCTGGCGGATCGAGTACACGTCCACCTTGCGCGAGACGTTCTCGCTGAACCCGCCCTTGAGCAGGTGCGGGACGCCGCAGGCGAACTCGACCGCCTCCAGCGCCCGCTGGATCTCGCCGCCGGCATCGTCGAGCACCTTGCCGTGCTCGGCGGTGACGATCTCCGCGAGCTCCCGCTTGCGCGCGTTGAGCAGCTCCCGGAAGGCGAACAGCACGTTGGTCCGGGTGGCCAGCGAGGAGTGCCGCCAGCTGGCGAAGGCCCGCGCCGCCGCCGCCACCGCTTCGTCCACTTCGGACTGCGCGGCGAAGTCCACCCGGCCGGCGCGCTCGCCGGTGGCCGGGTCGAACACGTCGCCGGCCCGTTCGGCCACTCCGGCCCAGGGCTTGCCGTCGATCCAGTGGCTGATCCGTTTGGGGTCCGCCATTACCGGCCCTTTCCCGCTGCTTCGAGCGCTCCGGCGAGGGCCTCGAGTGCCTCGTCCACCTCGTCCTCGGTCACGGTCATCGGCGGTGCGAGCCGGATGACGTTGTTGTGCAGACCGCCCTTGCCGACCAGCAGGCCCCGCGCCCGAGCCTCCTCGAGCACCGCGGTGGCGATCGGCACGCTCGGCGTGGTGCCGCCCGGTTCGACCAGTTCGATGCCGATCATCAGGCCCTTGCCCCGGACGTCGCCGATCGCGGGGTTGCGCTCCGCCATCGCCCGCAGCCCGCGCAGCAGCCGGTCGCCCTGGGTGGCCGCGTTGGCCTGCAGGTCGTGGTCGAACACGTAGTCCAGCACGGCGCGGGCGCCCACGGTGGCCACCGGGTTGCCGCCGAAGGTGGAGATGGAGTTCGCGCCGAGGCTGTCCATCACCTCGCCCCTGGCCACCACGCCGCCGATGGCCAGGCCGTTGCCGAGGCCCTTGGCGAAGGTCATCATGTCCGGCACCACACCGTGCGCGCCGATGCCCCAGAAGTGCTCGCCGGTGCGGCCCCAGCCGGTCTGCACCTCGTCGGAGATGAACAGGATCCCGTGCTCGGCGAGCACCTCGGCGAACGCGCCGAACAACCCGTCCGGCGGCACGCAGAACCCGCCGACGCCCTGGATCGGCTCGGCGATCAGGCAGGCCACGTCACCCGAGGTGGTGGTCTGGATGATCTCGCGGAGGTCGTCGGTGCACGCCCGGATGTAGTCCACATCGGACAGTGCGGCGAACGGGCTGCGATACCGGTAGCCGCCGTGCACGTAGCTGACCTTCACCGGGGACAGCGAACTGGCCGACCAGCCGCGGTTTCCGGTCACGCCGACGGTGGCGAACGCCCGGCCGTGGTAGGAGTTGCGCAGGGCCAGCACCTGGTTGCTGCGCCGGTACTGGGTGGCCAGCATCAGCGCCGTCTCATTGGCCTCGGTGCCGGAGTTGGTGAAGAACACCTTGGCGTCCGGGATTCCGGACAGCTCCGCGATCCGCTCGGCCAGTTCGACCTGGCTGCGGATCAGGTACAGCGTCGAGGTGTGCATGATCCCGGTGTCGAGTTGCTTGCGCACCGCGTCGCCGATCTCCGCGACGTCGTAACCGATCGCGTTGGTCAGGATGCCGGCGAAGAAGTCGAGGTAGGTCTTGCCGTGCGAGTCGGTGACCCGGCGGCCGTGGCCGTGCACGATCTCGATCGGATCGGCGTAGTACAGCGCCATCCAGTTCGGCAGGACGGCACGGTGCCGGTCGACCAACGCTCGTTCAGACATACGCCGAGTGTGGCGGTGGGCCGGTACGCCCGCCAATGGACAACATGTATCGGCGTCCGGGTACGCGCCTTACAGTGTGCGCGTGTATCCCACCGTGTCCGACGCCCTGGCGCTGCCGGCGATCCGGCAGGGCCGGCCCAGGGTGGTGGCCGGGGCGGACGGGCTGCGCCGCCGGGTGCGCTGGGTGCACGTGGCCGAGATCGCCGACATCGCGCATCTGCTGCGCGGCGGCGAGCTGGTGCTGACCACCGGCATCGCGTTGCCGGACGATCCGGCGGCGCTGACCCGGTACGTGGACGAACTCGCCGAGACCGGGGTGGCGGGACTGGTGGTGGAGCTGGTCCGGCACTGGAGCGAGGCGCTGCCGGACGCGCTGGTCGCCGCCGCGGAGCGGCACGGCATGCCGCTGGTGACGCTGTCCAGGGAGACCCGGTTCGTGGCGGTGACCGAGGCGGTCGTCGGGTTGATCGTGGACGCACAGGTGGCCGAGCTGCGCGCCGCCGAGCAGGTGCACGAGACGTTCACCGCGCTCACCGTCGCCGGGGCGGAGCCGGCCGAGGTGCTGCGCGAGGTGGCCCGCGCGTCCGGGCTGCCGGTGGTGCTGGAGACGCTCGCCCGCGACGTGCTCGCCTACGACACCGCCGGGATCGACCCGGGTGAGCTGCTCGCCGACTGGGCCCGGCGGTCCCGGGCGGTCACGGTCACCGAGCGCACCAGCTACCACGCCGAGGCCGGCTGGCTGGTGACCGTGGTCGGCGCGCGCGGCAACGACTGGGGCCGGCTGGTGCTGCTCTGCCCGGATCCGCCGCAGCACCGCCAGTTCGTGATCGTGGAGCGGGCGGCCTCGGCGCTGGCGGTGCATCGGCTGGTGGCCCGGGACCGGGAGAGCCTGGAACGGCACGCGCACCGCACGCTGCTCACCGAGCTGCTGGCCTCCCCCACCCCGCCGGCCGACCTGACCGCGCGGACCACCGCACTCGGGGTGCCGCTCGAGCGCCGGCAGCTGCTCGGCATGTCGGTGCGGCCGAGCACGACGGTGCCGACCCGGGCGGGCGGCTCGCCGCACTCGATGGCCACCCAGGAGGTGCTGCGCGATCTCGCCGAGGCCACGGCGTTGGCCGCCCGGCGGGCGCGGGTGGCCGCGCTGGTCGGCGTGGTCGACGACATCAGCGTGCGGGCGCTGCTGTCGCTGACCCCGCAGGCCGACGCGGACGGCGTGCTGCGCCGGCTCACCAAGGAGATCCACCAGGCCGCGGCCGGTTCCCCCCGGGCGCTGCCGGTGGTGGTCGCCGTCGGCAGCACCGTCGGCACCCTGACCGAGGCCCGGCGCAGCCTGATCGAGGCCGCCCAGGTGGCCCAGGCGGCCCTGCGGTCCGGCGCGGCCCCGGCCGGACGCGCCTACCACCGCCTGGACGACGTCCGGCTGCGCGGCCTGCTGCACCTGCTCGCCGAGGACGACCGGGTCGCCGCGTTCGCCGATCGCGAGCTGGGGCCGTTGCTCGCCCGGGACGCCAGCCACGGCAGCCGGCTGGTGGACACCCTGCGGCACTACTGCGCGCACGGCGGCAACAAGTCCGCCGCCGCGGCCGCCGCGCACATGTCCCGCACCGCGTACTACCAGCAGCTCGCCCGGATCGAGCAGGTGCTCGGCGTGTCGATCGACGATCCCGAGTCGGTGCTCTCCCTGCACGTCGCCCTGCTCGCGCTGAGCGTCCGCTCCAACCAGCCCTGAACCCGCCCGCGAATGCGGAGCGTGCTCACCGATTCGGGGACCAGATCCACCCGGACGGGTGCCGATAACCGTGGGTATGCCTCAATTGATCAACCTCATCCTGGGCATCCTGCTGTGCACCGCTCCGACGCCCGCACCGCAGCCGCCCGCGCCGCACACCGCCCTGGTGCTCAACCTGCGCGACGCCACCGAACCGAACCGGCCGCTGCTCGACACCGTGACCCTGCGCTGCGATCCGCCCGGCGGAACGCACCCCGACGCCGCCTGGGCGTGCGCCAAGCTCCGGGAGGTGAACGGCGACCTGGCCCGGCTGCGGCCGCTTGGCGGGCCCTGCACGTTCATCTACCAGCCGGTCATCGTCGAGGTGCACGGCACCTGGCGCGGTCATCCGGTCCAGTTCCTGGCCACCTACGAGAACCGCTGCGTCGCCCGGGACCGCAGCGCGGGCGTCTTCCGGTTCGCCGAGCACTCGTAACAGCGCCGCGCAACGGACAGAGTGTTCACTGAGTGGATCAACGGTGAACACAGTGGCACTGCCCTGCGCGACCCGCGCCACACACGATGCCGGGATGGAACTCCAGCCGCACGCCTCCGCCCCGGAGTAGGCGATGACGACCATCCCGCAGACCATCACCCACGACGACGGACGCGTCGAGCTGTCCGAGACCGCGCCCGTCGCGGACAGCCCGTACTACAACGACGAGCTCGCGCCGGTCCCCACCGAGAAGCGCACCTGGACCACCTACAACTACACCGCGTTGTGGGTCGGCATGGCGCACAACGTGCCCAGCTACGGGCTGGCCGCCGGCCTCATCGCGCTGGGCATGGACTGGCTGCAGGCGCTGATCACGATCACCCTGGCGAACCTGCTGGTGCTGATCCCGATGCTGCTCAACAGCCATGCCGGCACCAAGTACGGCATCCCGTTCCCGGTGTTCGCCCGGGCGTTCTACGGCATCCGCGGCGCCAACGTCCCGGCCCTGCTGCGGGCCTTCATCGCGTGCGGCTGGTTCGGCATCCAGACCTGGATCGGCGGCCTCGGCGTCTACGTGATCGCCGGCAAGCTGTTCGGCGACTGGTGGGCCAACGCTCCGGTGCTGGCCGGCAAGCCGTGGACCCTGTGGGCGTCCTTCGCGCTGTTCTGGGCGATCCAGATGGCGATCATGTGGCGCGGCATGGACACCCTGCGCCGGTTCGAGAACTGGGCCGCCCCGCTGGTGATCGTGGTCGCGATCGCCTTGCTGATCTGGATCCTGGTCGAGGCCGGCGGGCTGGGCCCGATCCTGTCCCAGCCGTCCAAGGTGGGCTGGGGCGCCGACTGGTGGGCGCTGTTCTTCCCGTCGCTGATGGCGATGATCGCGTTCTGGTCCACGCTGTCGCTGAACATGCCCGACTTCACCCGGTTCGGTAAGGGCCAGCGCGAGCAGATGCTCGGCCAGACGCTGGGCCTGCCCACCACGATGTCGTTCTTCGCGATCCTGTCCATCCTGATCACCTCCGGCACCGTGGTGATCTACGGCGAGGCGATCTGGGACCCGATCACGCTGGCCAACAAGTTCGAGAACCCGCTGATCGTGGCCATCGCGTTGTTCACCGTGCTGATCGCGACGATCTCGGTGAACATCGCGGCCAACGTGGTCAGCCCGTCCTACGACTTCTCCAACGCCGCACCCCGGCTGATCAGCCGGCGGGCCGGCGCGATGATCACCGGCGTGCTCGGCATCCTGATGGTGCCGTGGTACCTGTTCGAGAACCCCGACCTCTACATCTTCACCTGGCTGCAGACCTACGGCGGTCTGCTCGGCGCCGTGGCCGGTGTGCTGATCGGCGGGTACTGGCTGGTGAACAAGACCAAGCTGGACCTGGTCGACCTGTACCGGCCAGAGGGTCGCTACTGGTTCAGCGCCGGGTGGAACTGGCGCGGGCTGGTGGCCACCGCGGTGGGCATCCTGCTCGCGGTCGGCGGCGCCTACACCGCCGAGGGCAGCTCCGGCCCGTTCCCGCCGGACGGCCTGATCCCGATCCTCAAGCCGCTCTACGACTACAGCTGGGTGGTCGGCCTCGTGGCAAGCTTGCTGACATTCGTGGTGCTGTCCCGGCCGTCGACCCGCAGCGAGCCCGCGACCACCCCCGAACCGGCAACCGCATAAGAGGAGATGTTCAGCGTGTCAGAGATCGTCAGGGCCGGTCTGGTTCAGCAGCGGTGGACCGGTGACAAGGAGTCGATGATCGCGAACGCGGTCGCCGCGATCGGCACCGCGGCTTCCCAGGGCGCCCAGGTGGTGTGCCTGCAGGAGTTGTTCTACGGGCCCTACTTCTGCCAGGTGCAGGACGCCGACTACTACTCCTACACCGAACAGATCCCGGACGGGCCGACCACGCAGCTCATGTGCGAGCTCGCCGACCAGCACGGCGTCGTGCTGGTGGTGCCGATGTACGAGCAGGAGCAGCCGGGCGTCTACTACAACACCGCCGCGGTGATCGACGCCGACGGCACCTACCTCGGCAAGCACCGCAAGAACCACATCCCGCAGGTGAAGGGCTTCTGGGAGAAGTTCTACTTCCGGCCCGGCAACCTCGGCTACCCGGTGTTCGACACCGCGGTCGGTCGGATCGGCGTCTACATCTGCTACGAGCGGCACTTCCCGGAGGGCTGGCGGGCGCTGGGCCTGGCCGGCGCCCGGATCGTGTTCAACCCGTCGGCCACCAGCCGTGGGCTCTCGGAGTACCTGTGGCGGCTGGAGCAGCCGGCCGCCGCGGTCGCCAACGAGTACTACGTCGGCACGATCAACCGGGTCGGCGTGGAACCGTTGGGCGAGAACGATTTCTACGGCCAGTCCTACTTCGTCGACCCGCGCGGCCAGTTGGTCGGCGAGGCGGCGTCGGACACCGAGGAGGAGGTCGTGGTCCGCGACCTCGACATGGGCCGGCTGGCCGAGGTCCGGGACCTGTGGGCGTTCTACCGGGATCGCCGCCCGGACACCTACGACTCGCTCACGAAGGCCTGAGGCGATGCGCACCCTGATCCGCAACGGAACGGTCGTCAACGCCACCGGCGCGGTGGCGGCCGACGTCCTGGTGGACGGCGAGACGATCACCGCGGTCACGGCCCCCGGAGTCTTCGACACCGCGGACCGCGTCATCGACGCCGCCGGGAAGTACGTGCTGCCCGGCGGCATCGATGCCCACACGCACATGGAGATGCCGTTCGGCGGCACGTTCTCCGCCGACACCTTCGCCACCGGCACCACCGCGGCGGCCTGGGGCGGCACCACGACGATCATCGATTTCGCGGTGCAGGCAAAGGGAACGTCGCTGCTGGCGACGATGGACAAGTGGCACGAGAAGGCCGACGGGCACTGCGCCGTCGACTACGGCTTCCACATGATCATCTCCGACGTCAACGACACCTCGTTGAAGGAGATGGAGTCCTGCATCGACGCCGGCGTGAACAGCTTCAAGATGTTCATGGCCTACCCCGGCGTCTTCTACGCCACCGACGGCGAGATCCTGCTGGCGATGCAGAAGGCCACCGAGACCGGCTCGATGATCATGATGCACGCCGAGAACGGCATCGCCATCGACCAACTCGTCGCCCAGGCGATCGCCGCCGGCCGCACCGACCCGGTGGAGCACGGCCTCACCCGGCCGCCGGAGCTGGAGGGCGAGGCCACGCACCGGGCCATCCAACTGGCCAAGGTGACCAAGGCTCCGCTCTACATCGTGCACCTGTCCTCCCGGCACGCCCTGGCCGCCGTTGCCGAGGCCCGCAACACCGGGCAGAACGTGTTCGCCGAGACCTGCCCGCAGTACCTGTTCCTGTCCCTGGACGACCTGGCCCGGCCGGACTTCGAGGGCTCGAAGTACGTGGCGTCGCCGCCGCTTCGGCCCAAGGACCACCAGGCCGACCTGTGGCGCGGGCTGCGCACCAACGACCTGTCGGTGGTGTCCACCGACCACTGCCCGTTCTGCTTCGTGGACCAGAAGGAGTTGGGGCGCGGGGACTTCTCCAAGATCCCCAACGGGATGCCCGGGGTCGAGCACCGGATGGACCTGCTGCACCAGGGCGTGGTGCGGGGTGAGATCACGCTGGCGCGCTGGGTGGAGATCAGCTCGACCACCCCGGCCCGGATGTTCGGCCTCTACCCGCGCAAGGGCGTGATCGCCCCGGGCGCCGACGCCGACATCGTGGTGTACGACCCGGCCGCCACCCAGACGCTGTCCGCGGCCACGCACCACATGAACGTCGACTACTCCGCCTACGAGGGCTGGGAGCTGACCGGCAAGGTGGACACCGTGCTCTCGCGCGGCGCCGTGGTGATCGCCGACGGCGCGTTCCACGGCCGGGAGGGCCACGGGCGTTTCCTGAAGCGCGAACTGTCCCAGTACCTGGTGTGAGGAGCGTCCACCATGGATTTCGGCGTTGTGCTGCAGACCGACCCACCGGCCCGTGAGGTCGTCCGGCTGCTGCGGGAGGCGGAGGGCCGAGGCTTTCGCTACGGCTGGACGTTCGACTCCTGCGTGCTCTGGCAGGAACCGTTCGTGATCTACTCGCAGATCCTGGCGCAGACCTCGAACATGATCGTCGGCCCGATGGTGACCAACCCGAGCACCCGGGACTGGTCGGTCACGGCCTCGCTGTTCGCCACGCTCAACGACATGTTCGGCAACCGCACGGTGTGCGGGATCGGGCGGGGCGACTCGGCCCGCCGGGTGATCGGCCAGCAGCCCGCGTCGCTGGCGGTGCTGGCCGACTCGATGCACGTGATCCGGGAGCTCGCCGAGGGCCGGGAGGCCATGCTGCACGGCGCGGCGGTGCGGATCCCGTGGGTGCGGGACGGCCGGCTGGAGATCTGGATGGCCGCCTACGGCCCGAAGGCGCTCAAGCTGGTCGGCGAGCAGGCGGACGGGTTCATCCTGCAGACGGCGGACCCGGCCATCGCGCGCTGGACGATCGAGTCGGTGCGTGAGGCGGCCCGCGCGGTCGGCCGCGACCCGGGGGGCATCACGATGTGTGTGGCCGCGCCCGCCTACGTCGGCGACGACCTGGCGCACCAGCGCGACCAGCTGCGCTGGTTCGGCGGCATGGTCGGCAACCACGTGGCCGACCTGGTGGCCCGGTACGGCGAGTCCGGCTCGGTGCCGCGCGAGCTGACCGACTACATCAAGGGCCGGGAGGGCTACGACTACGCCCACCACGGCAAGGCCGGCAACCCGTCCACCGACTTCGTCCCGGACGAGATCGTGGACCGGTTCTGCCTGCTCGGCCCGGCCGCCGCGCACGTCGACCGGCTGGCCGAGCTCGCCGACCTGGGCGTCGACCAGTTCGCCGTCTACCTGATGCACGACGCCCGGGAGGAGACCCTGGCCGCCTACGGCGACGAGATCATCTCGAAGTTCACCCGCTGAAGAATTAGTTCAGCGGGTCGTTGCCGACCAGCCGGGCCAGTTCCTCGTCGGCGTCGAAGTCGGCCGCCGGCGGCTGCAGGCGCATGGCTTCGAGGGTCTCCAGGAGCAGGTGGCCGACCGCCCAGTTGCGGTACCACTTGCGGTCGGCCGGCACCACGTACCACGGCGCGACCGAGGTCGAGCAGCGGCGCAGGGTTTCCACGTAGGCCTTCTGGTAGGCGGACCACTGGGCCCGGACGTCGAGGTCCCCCGGGTTGTACTTCCAGTGCTTGGTCGGGTCCTTCAACCGCGCGACCAGCCGCTCACGCTGCGTCTGAGGAGAGATGTGCAGGAAACACTTGACCAGCGTGATGCCCTGCTCCGCCAGCTCCGCCTCGAACGCGTTGATCTCCTCGTAGCGCGCGTCCAGCGCCTCCGCCGACAGCAGGCCGTTCACCTGCGGAACCAGCACATCCTCATAGTGCGAGCGGTCGAACACGCCGATGTACCCCGGCTCGGGCAACACGCGACGGATCCGCCACAGAAAGTGATGACGCAGCTCGGCCTTGGAGGGCTTCTTGAACGAGGCGATGTGCAGGCCCTGCGGGTTCACGTGGGAACAGACGTGCTTGATGGTGCCGCCCTTGCCGGAGGTGTCCATACCCTGAAGCACCACCAGGACGCTGCGCTTACCGCCCGTCACACCTTCCGCGTACAGCAACTCCTGCAGCTCGCCCAGCCGGGGACCGGAGGTGGCCACTTCCGCCACGGCCGCCGCCTTCGACGTCGGCCCTACCGGCTTGTCATCGGGCAGCACCGGAATGCCCCTGGTCAGCTTGGCCGGTACCCTCAGCGCGTCCCGGACCGACGGCCGCTTTTTCGCCATCGGCCGATCATAACCGCCGCCCCACCGCCCGCATCCTGCAATGATTCGTGCCCCTGACCGCCAAACGGCGCAACGAAGCGCCGCAATACGCAATGCCCGACGGCTGAAACCTCCGTTGATGTTCCCTAACCTGGTGATATGACGATGACGGCGGATCACCTCAGGCCCGACGCCACGGACGCCTCGCGTTCCACGGCCGGGTTCATCGAGCTCGACGAGCGGTGGAGCACGCACAACTACCACCCGCTGCCGGTCGTCATCGCCGAGGCCGAGGGCGCCTGGGTGACCGATGTGGCCGGCAAGCGCTACCTGGACTTCCTGGCCGGATACTCGGCGCTGAACTTCGGCCACCGGCATCCGGACCTGGTCGCCGCCACGATCGAGCAGCTCGGCCGGGTCACGCTGACCAGCCGCGCCTTCCACCACGACCAGCTCGGGCCGTACTGCCGAGAGCTCGCCGCCCTGACCGGCACCGAGATGGTGCTGCCGATGAACTCCGGCGCCGAGGCGGTGGAGTCCGCGCTCAAGGTGGCCCGCAAGTGGGCCTACCGGGTCAAGGGGGTGCCGGACGGCGCCGCCGAGATCGTGGTCGCCGGGTCCAACTTCCACGGCCGGACCACCACCATCGTCTCGTTCTCCACCGACCCGGTCGCGCGCAACGACTTCGGCCCCTTCACCCCGGGCTTCGTCGTGGTCAAGTACGGCGACGCCGAGGCGCTGGAGGCCGTGATCACCGACCGCACCGCCGCCGTGCTGGTCGAGCCGATCCAGGGCGAGGCCGGCGTGGTGGTGCCACCGGCCGGCTACCTGCGGGACGTGCGCCGGATCTGCGACGAGAACGGCGTGCTGATGATCGCCGACGAGATCCAGTCCGGCCTGGCCCGCACCGGGACGCTGTTCGCGCTCGACCACGAGGGCGTCCGGGCCGACCTCTACACCCTGGGCAAGGCGCTCGGCGGCGGCATCATGCCGGTGTCCGCCGTGGTCGGCAGCAGCGCCGTGCTCGGGGTGCTGCGGCCCGGCGAGCACGGCTCCACCTTCGGCGGCAACCCGCTGGCCTGCGCCGTCGGCCGCGCGGTCATCCGACTGCTGGCCACCGGCGAGTACCAGGAGCGGTCCCGCGTCCTGGGCGAGTACCTGCACGCGCGGCTCGGCGAGCTGGTCGGGCGCGGCGTGGCCGAGGTCCGCGGCCGCGGGCTGTGGGCCGGGGTGGAGCTCGCCCCGGGTGGCCCCAGCGCCCGGGCGGTCAGCGAGTCGCTGATGCGCGCCGGCGTGCTGTGCAAGGAGACGCACGACACCACGTTGCGGGTCGCTCCCCCGCTGGTGATCACCCGGGAGGAGCTCGATCACGGGATCGACGCGATCACCACGGCGATCCGCGCATGATCACCCCGTCGCGATGGGCAGCGTCTTCGGGCCGCGAAGATTGGCCCGGCCGTTCCATTCCACCGCCCCGTCGAATGCCAGGTTCGGGAACCGGCGGACCAGCCGCCCGATCGCTACCCGGCCTTCCAGCCGAGCCAGCGCCGCTCCCAGGCAGTGATGCGGACCCGCGCCGAACGACACGTGGTGACGGGCCTGCGCCCGGTCCAGCCGCAGCGCTTCGGCGTCCGGGCCGAAAAACGCCTCGTCCCGGTTCGCTGAGGCCAGGCCGGCGATCACGAACGCGCCCGCCGGGATCACCTTTCCGCCGAGCGTGAACGGCTCGGTGGTGATCCGCCGGCTCTGCTGCACCGGGCTGTCGTAGCGCAGGAACTCCTCGATCGCGTTCGCCGTCAGGTCCGGTTCGGCGCGCAGCCGGGCGAGCTGGTCGGGGTTGCGCAACAGCGCGACCACCCCGTTGGCGATCAGGTTCACCGTGGTCTCGTGGCCGGCCACGTACAGCAGCACGACCTGGGCGATGAGCTCGTCGTCACTGAGCACCTGTCCCTCGTGCTCGGCGGCGATCAGCGCGGTCAGCAGGTCATCGGCGGGGTTCGAGCGCTTCCAGGCGATCAGCTCCCTGGTCAGCTCGGCGAGCTCCCGGCTGGCGCGGGTGATCGCCCGCATGGTCTCCTCGTCGGCCACCACCTCCAGCGAGCGGACCAGGGTGCCGGACAGCTCCCGGATCCGGTTGTGGTCGGTGGGCGGCATGCCGAGCATCCGGGAGATCACCGTGAACGGCAGCGGGAAGGCCAGCGCTTCCACCAGGTCGACCCGGCCGGCCGCGCCGATGCGGTCCAGCGACTCGTCGACCAGTGCGACGATCTCCGGTTCCAGGCCGGCGATGGCGCGCCCGGTGAAGACCTTGGTGACCAGGGAACGCAGCCGGGTGTGGTCCGGCGGGTCCCGGTCGAGCATCGAGTAGTTGAGGATGCTGCGGTCGTCGAAGTCGGCCAGCTGCTCGTACTGGTCCTTGATCGGACCGCCGGCGAGGTGGCGCTCCTCCACCGACAGCCCGGACTTCAGCAGTTCGGACACCTCGCGGTGGGTGGACACCACCCAGAACCCGAACGGGTGCTCGTGCACCGGTTCGGCCGCGCGCAGGCGGCGGTACACCGGGTACGGGTCGTCGGTGAACCCCGGCTCGAACGGGTTGAACAGCAGGTCTTCCGGTCTGATGGTGTCGGTCATGGTGATCCTCCCCGATGCACCTACTCAGCGTCGGTAACATACGCTGTGTATGTCTTATACTCCGCGCGTGTCCCAAGTCAAGAGCCGGCGTGAGCAGTACTCGGCGGCAACCCGGGCGGCCCTGCTGGACGCGGCCACCCGGCGGTTCGCCGAGCGCGGGTTCACCGGCACCGCGCTGGAGGACGTCGCCGCCGACATCCAGGCCACCCGCGGCGCCGTCTACCACCACTTCGCCAACAAGACCGCCCTGTTCGAGGCGGTGTTCGAGGAGTTGGAGAGTGCGGCGGTGGCGGAGTGCGCGGCGGCCGCCCGGGCGGCCGGCGACGACCCGTGGCAGGCCGCGATCGCCGCGCTGGCGGCGTTCCTGGACATCTGCTGCGACCCGGTCTACGGCCGGGTGGTCTGGCAGGAGGCGCCGCTCGCGCTCGGCTGGCACCGCTGGCGGGAGTGCGAGGAGAAGTTCGCCTACGGCCTGATCGAGCAGCTGCTCAGCGCCATGATGACCGGCGGGGTGATCGACGACCTGCCGCTGGAGACCACCACCCGGATCACCTTCGCCCTGCTGATGGCCGCCGGCCTGGCCCTGAGCGACGCCCCGGAAGAGGACAAGGAGGCGGTCAAGGCGGAGTACTCCCTGGTGATCAGCCGCCTGATCACCGGCCTCAGCACCCCCACCCCCTAACCCCCGCGAGTCGCCCCTTCCAGCCCGGCGAGTCGCCCCTTCCAGCCCGGCGAGTCGCCCCTTCCAGCCCGGCGAGTCGCCCCTTCCAGCCCCGCGAGTCGCCCCTTCCAGCCCCGCGAGTCGCC
>NZ_DASTBH010000584.1:0-9955 GCF_035712165.1 Actinophytocola sp.
GAGGGGCGCGGCGGGGCCGAAGTGATCCGGTCCACGGGAAGGCTCCGGTCAAACGAACCCCGATGATCGCGCTCGCTCTGACGGACCAAACACGACGGCATCGGGGTGCTCCGTGGGTGCTCGGCGGCGGCGCGCTGGACCAGCTGGTGGGAACGACCAACTACCGACGTCCATACCGGACGATGCGACTGCTGTCGACAGCGCTGGAACCGCCTGCTGCTTCAGCGGCCACCGGGCTGCTGCGCACATCAAGACACCGCTGTCCGCACGGGCGACGGCGCTGCGTCTCGAGATCCGGGGCGACTGTCGGTGGCCCGGTGGTCGCCGGACCACCACTGGCTGGCAATCACCCGCCATCCTGATGATCTGAACTATCAGGGTTGGTCCTGGCTTGTTAGCGCACTGTTTCGGTGATGTAGAGCGTGCCCAGGATCACGGCGAGGAGGCCGAGGAGCAGCCGCAGGGCGGGTTCGGGGAGGTGGGGTTGGAGCCGGGCGCCGAGGTATCCGCCGATCAGGCCGCCCAGCCCGCACAGCAGGCCCAGCGACCAGTTGGGGGCGATGTCGCCGGTGGTGGTGAGGGAGAGCACGGTGTAGGCGAGCGCGCCGGCGATCGAGGTCAGAAATGTTGAGGCCAGCGCGGCCGGGGCGACGACGGCGACTGGGAGTCCGCGGCCGACCAGGATCGGGCCGAGCAGCGAGCCGCCGCCGATGCCGTAGATGCCGCCCACGATCCCGACCGTCACTGCGAGCAGGGTCACCCAGCGGCGGGACGGAGGCCGGCGCGGTGCGTTGCGGCCTGGCCGCAGGGTCCGGAGGCACAGCCACAGGCCCAGTGGCAGCAGCACCGCGGCGACCACCAGCCGGAAGAGCCGGGGTCCGGGGACAACGAACACCCGGATGAGGGCGCCGATGACCACTCCGGGCAGAGTGCCCAGCACGAGCAGGCGGGTCAGCGGCCCGGTGACGTGGCCGTGTCGCCAGTACCGGATCAGCGCCCCAGGGCCGGCCACGACGTTGTAGAGCAGGTTGGTGGGCGTTACCGCGGGGCTGGGCACCCCGAGCACGCTGAGCTGCACAGGTAGCAGGAACACCGCCCCGGACACCCCTACCGGCGCGGTCACCGCCGCGATCACCAGTCCGGCCAGGCATCCCAGAACCCCGGTCGACCACGTCATCGCCGCCACCGGGTGCTCATCGGATCAGTGTGTCGCAGTCGCGCTGTGACTTGATCAGGGCAGCGCCTCGACCTGTTCAGGATCCCAAGCCCAGCGCGCATGTTCGGGGCGATCCGTCGCTGATCACCAGTCGGCGCGCGGAACAGGTGGGGATGCGTGAAGACATCAGCCAGGCAATACGGATGCGCTGGCACGGTCGCCGGGGGTTCTCGGTCGTGGCGTCGTGTCACGGATGGGCTCGCTGTGCGGCTCCCGCCGAGCGGGAGTATCGCTGGGCCCAGATCGGTGCGTGCGGGTCGTTGGGTCTTGCCTGTGGCTTCCCGTGTGGGTGGGCGCGGTCAGGCGGCGTGGTGTTGGGGGTTGAGCGGGGTGGGGATGTGGGGTTGTGGTGCGGGGGTTGAGGGTGCGGCGGTGGGGAGGTGGAGTCGTTTGAGGGCGAGGGCGTTGAGGGCGACGATGATGCTGGAGCCGGACATGGACAGGGCGGCGATTTCGGGGCGGAGCATCAGTCCGAAGGCGGGTTCGAACACGCCGGCGGCGATGGGCAGGGCGATGGTGTTGTAGCCGATGGCCCAGCCGAGGTTTTGGCGCATCTTGCGCAGAGTGCCGCGGCCGATGAGCAGGGCGGTGGGCACGTCGAGCGGGTCGGAGCGCATGAGCACGACGTCGGCGGTTTCGATGGCGACGTCGGTGCCGGCGCCGATGGCGATGCCGAGGTCGGCTTGGGCCAGGGCGGGGGCGTCGTTGACGCCGTCGCCGACCATGGCGACCTTGCGGCCGTCGCGTTGGAGTTCGGCGATCTTGGTGGCCTTGTCGCCGGGGAGCACGTCGGCGATGACGGTGTCGATACCGAGCTGGTGGGCGATGCGGCGGGCGGTGGCCTGGTTGTCGCCGGTGAGCATGACCACTTCGATGCCCAGCTGGTGCAGGTGCGCGACCGCGGCGGCTGAGGTGTCGCGGGCGGCGTCGGCCAGACCGATGAGAGCCACAGCGCGGCCGTCGATGGCGACGAAGACCGCGGTGCGGCCGTCGGCGGCCAGTTGGTCGCGGCGGGCGGTGAGGGTGCCCAGGTCGGTGCGTTCGCGCTGCATCAGGCGCCGGTTGCCGATGGCGACGCGGTGTCCGTCGACCTGGGCGATGGCGCCGTGGCCGGGCACGTTTTCGAATCCGGTCGCCCGCACGCGTTCCACGCCACGAGCCTCGGCGTGGCGCACGATGGCTGCCGCGAGCGGGTGCTCGGATTCGCGCTCCACCGCGGCGACCAGCCGCAGCAGCTCGTCCTCGGTGATGGCGTCGGTGATCAGGTCGGTGACCTCGGGCTCGCCTCGGGTCAGCGTGCCGGTCTTGTCCATGACGACGACCTGGATGCGGGCGGCGGTTTCCAGAGCGATGGCGCTCTTGACCAGCACGCCGCGCTTGGCGCCCAACCCGGTGCCGACCATGATCGCGGTGGGGGTGGCCAGGCCCAGCGCGTCCGGGCAGGTGATCACCACGACGGTGATGGCGAACAGGATGGCGGTGGTGAACGGGCTACCGGCCAGCAGCCAGGCGGCCAGGGTGAGCCCACCGCCGATGAGGGCGACCAGGACCAGCCAGAACGCCGCGCGGTCGGCGAGGCGTTGGCCGGGTGCCTTGGAGTTCTGCGCCTGCTGGACCAGCTTGACGATCTGGGCCAGGGCGGTGTCGGAGCCGACCTTGGTGGCCCGCACCCGCAGGGTGCCGTCGGTGTTGATGGTCGCGCCGATCACGCCCGCGCCGGGCTGTTTGGGCACCGGCAGGCTCTCGCCGGTGACCATGGACTCGTCGACCTCGCTCTGCCCCACCTCGACGATGCCGTCCACGGCGATCTTGGTGCCCGGCCGGATCAGCAACAGGTCACCGACGACCACCTCGGCGGTGGGGATGTCCACCGGCTCGCCGTCGCGGATCACCACCGCCTGGGGCGGGGCGAGATCGAGCAGGGCGCGGATGGCGTCGTTGGTGCCGCCGCGGGCGCGCATCTCGAACCAATGTCCCAACAGGACGAATGCGGCCAGGACGGTGGCCGCCTCATAGAACACCTCGCCGCCACCGGTGACGGTGATGATCAGCGAGTACAGCCAACCGGCGCCGATCGCGACGGCGACCAGCACCATCATGTCCAGCGTGCGGGCCCGCAACGCGCGTACCGCACCGGCGAAGAAGATCCACGACGAGTAGCAGATCACCGGCAGGCTCAGCAGCAGCGCCCACACGTCCTGACGCAGCCCGAACGGAACCGGCGCATCCACGCCGAACACCTCGGTGCCGATCGGCGACCACAACACGATCGGGATGGAGAACAGCACCGCCACCAGGAACCGGTTGCGCATGTCAGCGGCCATCGCCGCCATCGACATCCCATCATGCCCACCGTGCCCGCCGTGGCCCATCTCCTCGGCGTGTTCGGCGTGCTTCTGGTCGGTGCCCGGCTCCTGCATCGGGTCGCAGATGTGCGACGGCACGGACTGCCCGGCGCAGTGGTAGCCGCACTCGGTCACCCAGCGCCGCAAGTCGACCAGCGACGTCTGATCGGGGTCGAACACCACGGTGGCCGTCTGCGCCACCGGGTTGACCTCCACCTCGTGCACCCCGGGCTGGCGGCCGAGCCGGGCGGCCACCACGTTCTGCTCCGAGGCCCACAGCAAGCCACGCACATCGACAACCGCAGTGCTCTGACCGGTGCCGTCCACGTCCCACCGCCTCCTTCGTCGACACCCACTATACCCCCCTGGGGTATATCCGCAATGGGATGGTTCGGGCCACGGACCGCCGCCAATACGGAGTCGTTCGGGTGCTATGCGGTCGGCAGCGTGGCGCGTCCGCCGGCGTCTACGAGTCCCGCGATGAACAGTCGTGTGCCGCGACGGCGCGCCGGTCACCCCGGCGCGGGCGCACCGACGGAGTCCATCCGGGCCGGCGCGGACTGCTCGGGTTCCGCAGGTCCGCGGCGGGCGAGCATCCCGGTAGGAGGCCGGCTACCGAGCCCGGATGACCGGTGGCCGGGTGTTGGGACACCCGGCTACCGGTCACGTCGCCGCCCGGGCGGTGGCTGAACGGGTTGGTTCAGCGCAGGCGCAGGACGTAGAGGCCGCTGTTCATGTCGGAGGCCAGGACCAGTCCCCCGTCCAGGGCGACGCCCCATACCTGGGCGCAGGGTTGGTCGCAGAAGAAGTCGGGGTTGATGTAGTCGGTGTCGGGGATGAACTGGGCCCGTAACGTCGGCCGGCCGGGGGCGGTGGAGCGGGCGGCCACGACACCGAAGGAGTACCAGGAGAAGAAGGTGGTGTTCCCCCGGACCTTCGGGTCGTGCACGGTGTCGGTTTCGAAGCCGTCGATGCTGAAGGTGGACAGTTGCCGCGGCTGGGAGGGTCGGGAGATGTCGTAGTAGACCGGTAGTCCGGCTTCGGTTTCGTGGGTCTCCACGAGCAGCCGGCCGTCGCGGGCGACGAAGCTGGAGTGGGTGGCGCCCTGGGTGGGTGTGGTCTTGCCCAGCAGGCGTGGCCGGGCCGGGGTGGAGATGTCCAGCATGACGGTTCCGAGGTCCCAATAGGACAGGTAGGCGCGCTGGAGGTTGTCGTCGACCCGTACGGAGTGCACGAAGTTGGACCGGCCGTCGGCGTTGGGTTTGACGCCCAGTTCCCGCCAGGCGCCCCACTCGCCGACGTCGGTGGGTCGGCGTGGATTGCTGACATCGACGATGCGGAAGTCCGCGCGGCCCGGCACGGTGGCATCGCCGGTGGCCGGGTCGAAGGTGGGTGAGGTGGTCAGCTCCGAGCGGATGATCGCGGTGTAGACGAACGCCTTGCCGTTGTTGGCGCCGAGCCAGATCTCGTGCGAGCCCCGGGTGCCCGGCGCGGCGTAGCGGGACAACTCGCGCGGGTGCCGCGGATCGGTCACGTCATAGACCCCGAAACCGCGAAACGCTGTGGTGTCGGTGCTGGAGCAGGCTTGGAAGGACACCGCGGCCAGCACGCCGCGGAAGGATCGGGTGTGCACCCGCTCGACGATCACCTTCTCGGTCCACGTCCCGGCCAGCGCCGGGTTGGACGCGGCGTCGGCGAAGGTGGAGACGTGGGCGGGATGCCGCGGATCGCGCAGGTCATAGACCCGGATCCCGTTGGACAGGCAGCCCTGGCCGATCCAGCTGCCGAGGTAGGCGAACCCGTCGAAGGCATACACGTCGCCGTTGGAGCCGGTGCCGGGGTTGGCCTGCCCCAGCAGCTCGAATCCCTGCTGGGTGGGCGTGGCCGGCCGGGGATGCACATGCCCTTCCGTGGGGTCGGGGTGTGCCGAGGCCACCCCCGGCAGGATCACCGCCGTGGCCATCGCCACCACACCCGCCCGTCGCAGCAGTCTGATCGTCACCATGCCTGTCACCCCTCGTTATCGCCTGGTGTGCGTCCAACCTAGGACCCGCCACGAGGGCCCACTACCGCCGATAGGAGGTGGCCGGCCACGCGACCTGACGCGCGGGTGGCACCCGGCGGCTTGAAGGCCGCTACCGTGACCAACGGCAACCGGCAAGCTATTGCGAATATCCGATAACGACCCGTGGCTGAGCATCCAAGTTGGCTCGGTATCCCGACGTGCCGGCTTGAGGTTGTCCGCGGTTGGTGTGCGGGTTGTCAGTAGGTTGCCTGGCATGCGTAGTGACGATCTTCCGGTCGAGGTCGTTCGGAGCGTGGAGCTGTTCCTGACGGCCGTGGACGAGTTGGCGCCGGGCTTGGTCACCGGCTTCTACCTGGTTGGATCGGTAGCCTTGGGCGACTTTCATCCCAGTGGCGCCGGTCGCGGCCGGCTCAGCACGGCTAGCGACATCGACTTCGTCGCGGTGACCGACCGCCGCCTGGAGCCCGAGTCTCGGGAGACGGCAGCGTTGGCCGAGGCGCACGCCCGCACCGTGGCCCGGTTCCCCCGGCCGCACTTCGATGGTGCGGTGCTCACCTGGAGCGGTCTTGCCGCCGGCCCAGACGGCTGTCCCGACGTTCCCTGCGCGCAGGAGAGCCGGTTCACACCGGCCGGACGGTCCGGTGGCAACCCGGTGATGTTCTGCGAGCTGGCCTGGCACGGGATCGCGGTGCGCGGGCCACAGCCGGCTGAGGTGGACCTCTGGGCCGACCAGGATGCCTTGCGCGCGTTCACCGTCGACAATCTGCGCACCTACTGGCGGCCGTGGTGGCAGCAGAAACGGCAGCGCAGCCCCCTATCCCTGGTCATCGGGCTCAGTGCGTGGTTCCCAGTGTGGGCCGTTCTCGGTGTGAGTCGGCTGCACCACCTGCTCGCCACCGGCACGATGACTTCCAAATGCGGTGCTGGCCGGTATGCCCAGAACGCGTTCGACCCGCGCTGGCAGCCCATCATCGCCGAAAGCCTGAGCCTGCGCACCGAGGGCGTCGAAGGCCGCCGGAGCTATCGCAACCCGCTGGCTCGTCGCCGCGACACTCTCGCGTTCCTGGACACCACCATCGACGCCGCGCTCGCGCTGCCAGCCAAGTCCTGACCGCACCACGCTCCGGACCAGTCTGTGTGGCGGGCTTCGGATCTCGAAACGGCCAGTTGACCGAGGACGGCACCCAGCATGCCCACTGTGAACCCGGATACCGGGGATGCTGTTGAGCTGGCCGAACTGCGTCAGTTCCTCCACGACTTGCTTGCCGCTGACCCGACCGGCTTGGCGAGTCGTTGAGCGGTCTCGCGGGAAGTCGCGCCAATGACCTCGTTGAGTTGCGCGCCGACCTCAACAGGTTCGTCTTCCTGCTCGGCGGCAGCGACGGCGAGGGCCTGTTCGGGCACGACTCCGAGCAGCGACTGGGTGCTCCTGGTCGTCCTCCAGTGATGCTGTCCTGGACGGCAGTGAGCGCGACGAACGCGCGGTCTGTGCCGAGTTGCCGGGTCGGTCCGGCGGGCGCGGGGACCTTGGCGAGGCGTTCGGCCAGTTCGGTGCGCGGGGGTCAGGGTGGGGGGCGAAGGCCGGCGAGGGTGAGGCCGACCAGGCGGCGGACCGCGGCCGCCGACCGCAGGCCACCGGCCGCTTCCAGCGCGTGCAGGCAGTAGCCCACCAACTCCTCGACCGCCATGTCCGCGCGGACCTCGCCGGCCGCCGCGGCCTCGGTCAGCAACTGTCGGACCATGGTGCGCAACCGTTGCTGCGCCGGCGCGAGGTGCTCGCCGCGGTGCAGCAACGCCGCGAGCTCACCGCCGTGCGGCTCGTGCCGGTGCCGATGCGTCCGCTGGTGCTGGATCAGCGCGTAGGCTTCCAGCACCGCCGCGAGCCGCTCGCCGGGTTCCCCGGGTCGGTCGCGGATCGCGGCGAGTTGCTCCAGATGCGCCTCGATCTGCCGTTCATGCCAGGCGTGCAGGATCGCATCCACGTCCGGGAAGTACTTGTACAGCGTGGCCCGCCCGATCCCGGTGCGCTCGGCGATCTGCGACATGGTCACCGCGCGCAGGCCCTGCTCGGCCACCAGCTGCGCGGCGGCGTCCAGGGTCGCGTCCATCACCGCCCGCCGGTGCGCCTCGATCGTCTCGGTCCACAGCTTGGGCACTAACCCATCATACACACCGACACCGATAGCGACGCTGCGTCTTGTAATAGACACAGTGTCTCGATAAAGTCCATCGGCCATGAGCGAGACACTGAACCGTCGCGGCGCCCTGGCGGTGTCGGCCACGGCGGGAATCGTCGGTCCTCTCCTGTTCGCCGCGGGTTTTCTCGTGCAGCCGGTGTTTCGCCGCGGTGAGTACAACGCCACCACGGAGGTGATCAGCGACCTGGAGGCCGGGCCCGGTGGCTGGGTGCAGCAGGTGAACTTCGTCGTGTTCGGGTTGCTCCTGATTGCCTTCGCCGTCGGGCTGCACCGGTGCCTGCGCCGGTCCCGGTGGGCGGTGGCGGGTCCGGCCATGCTCGCGGGCAACGGGGTGGGAATGGTGATCGCCGGCGTGTTTCCCATGCGCGAAGACGCCGCGGGACTCACCTACGACCCCACTGGCGTGCACACCATCAACGGCGCCATCTTCTTCCTGACCATCGGCGCCGGACTCATCGTCCTGTCCCGACGGCTGACCGGTGACCCGGGGTTTCGCGATCTGTCGGGCTATCTGCTCGCGACCGGCATCGCGCTGCTGGCCCTGTTCGTCGTGCTCAGTGTGCTGACCCGACCGGCCGAGGCGCCGCTGCACCCGTGGCTGGGCCTGGCCCAACGCATCGCGCTGGCCACCTGGCTGCTCGCCATCCTGCTGCTCGCGGCCAGACTGCGCCGCCAGGTGACATGATCCGAACACTATGATGTACTACGAGACATAGTGTTTCGATAAATCGTCGAGAGGTGATCCACGATGGCCGACCTGTCCAGCGATCCGCGCAGCCAGCCTGACGCCGATCCGCGGCCTGCCCGCGAGCCGACCACCGGGACACCGCCGAGGGTGCCTCGGTGGGTGGTGGTGTCCGGCATTGTGGTGGGCGTGTTGGTGCTGGTGTTCGTCGTGTTGCAGCTCACCGGTCTGGGCGGGGAGCACGGACCCGGTCGGCACCTGCCCGGCGGGGGCGGCCCGCCGGCCAGCGTCACCGGGGCGCACACGCCGCCCGCGGGGGGCCATTGATGGTGATGGCTCCGCGGCTGCGCAAGCTGGTGCTCACCGCCCACGTCGCCACCTCGGTGGGGTGGTTCGGCGCGGTCCTGGCCTACCTCGCGCTCGATCTCACGGCGGTCACCAGCCCGGATGTCGCGCTGGTGCGCGCGGCGTATCTGGCGATGGAGGTGGCGGTGTGGACGGTTATCCTCCCGCTGGCCCTGGCCTCGGTGCTCATCGCGATCGTCAACGCGCTGGGCACCACCTGGGGCTTGTTTCGGCACTACTGGGTCGTGGCCAAGCTCGTGCTCACCTTGTTCGCCACCACCATTCTGCTACTGGAGACCCGCACCATCAGCGCCTTGGCCGAGGCAGCCGGATCGGGTGCCGATCCCCGCGAACTTCCGGGCACGCTGCCGCACTCCCTCGGCGGCCTGGTCGTGCTGCTCAGCACGCTGATCCTGTCGGTCTACAAACCCCGCGGCCTGACCCGCCGCGGCTGGCGCACACAACAGCGAGCGCGGCCCCAGCCCCAGGTGGCACCCACGGAGTAGTGAGCCGTTCATGCTCGCCCACGACGTCGCCGTCCAGGTGAAGGTGTCGCGTGTGGACTCGGCGGACTCGAATCTGGGGGTAGCAGCGGACGAGGATGCGCCGGCCGGGATCTGCCTTGGACACCGCAGCCCGGCGCGGGACGGATGGTCGGCGCCACCGGCCAGCCGTCTCAGAGCAGGCGGTGGCAGGAGTGTCTCCTCGAGTCAGACCTCTCACATCGCTCCGTCGAACTCACTACTAATCTAGATAGCACTATGGTGTGTAGTAGATACCGTCCGTCCTCATGGGTGTTACGGCTCGCCGACCCCCGTTCATGGTGATCATGTGCTGGCGCCTGCATAGTCGGCTTGAGCTGGTCAGATATGGTCGTTGCGCGCCGGGTCTGGTACCTGACCAGGTCAGCGCCCTGCTGTCCGGATACCGTGGCGGCGTGCACGCCAGGTTGCGCAACGCCGTCGTGCGGTGGTTGCTGCTCGTCTCGGTCGCCCTCGGCGTCGTGGTCATGCACCACGTGACGGCCGCGGCCGGCCCGACCGTCCACACGGTGGCCACCGCGCCCATGACCGGGCTGCCGATGGATCCGCATCCCACCCCAGATCCGGGCCCCAAGCACGACGTGCTGCACCTGTGCAT
>NZ_DASTBH010000585.1:0-6173 GCF_035712165.1 Actinophytocola sp.
GTAGATGCCTTCGCAGGTCCACCGCGGCGTGACATCGAGGAAGACCTCGCGTCGTTCGTTGGGGAAGCCCGCATTGCTGGTCTTTCCGTAGCCGGTCGTGACTACCTCGCCGGTCGGCACCGCGCCCTGGCTGGGCAGTGCTACCGACACAGCCCACTGAGCAGCACCGGACCCACCCCACCCCGCCGCGGACCACGGCCCGGCGACCGGCTCCCCGATGCCCCGATCACCATCGACGGGCAGGCCAGCACCCTGCACGCCGCCACCCGCGCCCCGACCTACCACCTGCTGCTCTGCGGCCCCCACACCGCCTGGAATTCCGATGCCGCAGAGCAGCTGCGCACCGCGTGGCCAGGGTTGATCACCACCCACCGACTCAGCCATCAGGCAGCCCCGGGCGTGCTGCACGATCCCGACGGCACCGCGCTACGCCGGCTCGGCACCGACCCCGACACCCCCACGCACTGCCTGATCCGACCGGACGGGCACCTCGCCTACCGCAACCGCGGCACCGACCTCACCGGCCTGCACACCCACTTGACCCACTGGCTCACCGCGACTGTTCCATAGCGACGCAGGCACCCCGGATGACGACCAGGCGCCCTCGGCATCACCGCCGCCGTGCTCGTCTCATCGTGGCCGTGGCGCCAAGTCGCATGTGGACATTAGGCAGGATGGTGGTCGTCGACACGGAAGATCGGTTAGGGCAGGTACCGGTCGATCCGGCGAAGCAGGGCACCGAGAACTCCCCGCTGGTGCCACCCCCGGTTGATCACCGCGGTCCGCGCGGCGTGGATCCGGGCCCGCCACCAGCCCGCGATACTCGGGTGGTGGGCATCCTCGATCTGGGTGCCGCGCCGGTGCACCCATCGCGCACACGACGGACAGATCCCCACCTCCGGGTGATCGCCGAGGTGCACCAGCTCGTCATCGCTGCGCTGCGCGCCGCAGCACCAGCACACCGACCGCGATGTCTCGACCGGATCCTGCGCAGCATGTGCCGTCACCTGCCACCACCTCCGATGTCCGAGCCCGCCTCGAGGACCGTGGCCAGTATCGTTCAGCAACCCCACTACTCCGGTGCGGGCGCCCTACCCGTCCAGGATCTCGCGCAACGCGGTCATCGACGGAGCCCCCGAGACATGACCATCGACGTCGCGATAGAGCCGGCACGACACACTGGGCACACACCCCGGCTCGGCGAACGGATCCACGCCGTCAACCAGCAATGTCGGCGAGCCGGCCATCCCCGCCGCCGCAGCCTCATCGACGTCCGCGATCACCCGGACCGCGACCTCCACATTGTTCTCGCCCAGTGCCTGGGCCAGCCGCTGCCGCAATAGCGCCGCGTTAGGGCAGTCCGGCACCTGCAGGATCTGCAACCGCATCGCATCCTCCCGGGCTGACCGGCCGCCACGACCGCGACAACCAGCCGATCCATCGCGTCAACTGTCCCAAATCCGACCGAGTTGAGCGCATCGCCCCCGAAGAGCTGCCCGGCCGGGGCAACCAGGGTTGACGTGCGGGAGAGACCGGACCGGGCGGCTCGGTGCCATGATGGCGGCGTGGATGAGCAGATCACGCCGATCCTGCGCACCGGCGACGCGGTCGCTGCGGTGGCTTGGTATGCGCGGCTGGGGTTCACCCAGGACTGGGAGCATCGGTTCGAGCCGGGGCTGCCGTTGTTCGTGTCGATCTCCCGCGGTGCGATGCGGATCTTCCTGTCCGAGCACCACGGCGATGCCCGCCCGGACACCCTGCTTTACCTCAGCGTGCATGACCTGGACGCGGTTGCGGCCGAGTTCGGCCGCCCCGTTCAGGAGCAGCCGTGGGGTCGGGAGCTTGAGCTGCGTGATCCGGACGCCAACCGGCTGCGCATCGCACCCATCCCACGCTGACCACCAGCGCGGGACAGTCGCATGTCTTCCTTGCGGCGTGGGGTAGGCGGGCGAGGCGCAGACTGGCATCGGTGCGTAGTGGGGGGTCTGGGGGAGGGAGGCCGGTGGTGAGCACAGCGGGCGTGGACGTGCCGGTGTGGCGGGTGCTGACCGGTTATGTCCGGCCGTTTCGGTGGGTGTTGGTGGCCGGTGCGGTGTTGAGCCTGGCCACCGGGGCGGCCGGGTTGGCGTTGCCGTTGGTGGTGCGGGAACTGATCACCGGTCTGCAGTCCCACCAAGGGGTGGCCGGTCTGTTGGTGTTGATGAGCGTGTTGGTGCTGGCCAACGCGGCGATCGGGGCGGTGGGGTCGTTCCTGCTGGACCGCACCGCCGAGTCGGTGGTGCTGCTGGCCCGCCGGGACCTGGTGTCGCGGCTGCTGTGGCTGCGCATCCCGGCGGTGGACGCCGCCGAACCCGGGGATCTGATGTCGCGGGTCACCGCCGACACCACGCTGCTGCGGCAGGTGACCACCGGTTCGCTGGTGTCCGCGGTGACCAGCACGCTGATGCTGGTCGCGACCGTGATCCTGATGGCGTTGCTGGACCCCGTGCTGCTGACCGTCACGCTGGGCGCGCTGGTCGTGGCGCAGGTGGTGGTGCGGTTGGTGATCCCGCGCATCCACCGGGCCGCCAAGCAGGCCCAGGAAGCGGTGGGCGTGATGGGTGCCGCGCTGGAACGGGTGCTGGGCGCGTTGCGCACGGTCAAGGCCAGCGGTGCGGAGAACCGCGAGCGGGATCGGCTGCACCAGGCGGCGTTTCAGGCCTGGCGCGGCGGGGTGCGGGCGGCGAAATGGGAAGCGGTGGCCGGCAACATCGGTGGCCTGGCCATGCAACTGGCGTTCATCACCGTGATCGGTCTGGGCGGGGCCCGGGTCGTCTCCGGCGCCATCGACGTCGGCACCCTGGTGGCGTTTCTGCTCTACCTGCTCTACCTGATGCCGCCGCTGCGGGACCTGATCAACGCGGCCACCCAGTACCAGCGTGGCGCCGCCGCAGTGGTCCGCATCCGCGAAGTCGAGACCATGCCCGCCGAAACCCCCGACGAACCCGCGCCGCCCGGCGAACCCGCGGTGCCCGAGCCGGACCGGCGGCCGGTGTCGGTGGCCTTCGAGCAGGTGCGGTTCCGGTACCGGGCCGAGCTTCCCGATGTGCACCACGGCGTGAGTTTCACCGTCCCGGCCGGCGGCATGACCGCCTTCGTCGGACCCTCCGGTGCCGGCAAGACCACGGTCTTCTCCCTGATCGAACGCTTCTACGAGCCCGACACCGGGCGCATCCTCGTCGACGGCACCGACATCCGGGACTGGCCGCTTTCCCGGCTGCGGGCCGCGATCGGCTACGTCGAGCAGGACGCCCCGGTCCTGTCCGGCACCCTGCGCGACAACCTGCTCTTCGGCGCCCCGCAGGCCAGCGCCGAACAGGTGGCCGAGGTACTGGTCACCACCCGCCTGGACAGCCTGATCGGCCGGCTCCCCGAGGGGCTGGACACCACCGTCGGCCTCCGCGGCATCAAGCTCTCCGGCGGCGAACGCCAACGCATCGCCATCGCCCGCGCCCTGCTGCGCCACCCGCGGCTGCTGCTGCTCGACGAGGTCACCTCACAACTCGACGCGGTCAACGAAGCCGCGCTGCGGGCCACTATCGCCGACGCCGCGGCCACCACCACCGTGCTGGTCGTCGCCCACCGACTGTCCACCGTGACCATGGCCGACCGCATCGTGGTCATGGACACCGGCCAAGTCCGCGCCATCGGCACCCACGCCGACCTGGTCGCCGGCGACCCCCTCTACGCCGAACTCGCCGCCACCCAACTCCTCGCCACCGCCGACGCGGACTAACAGGGTTCAACTGTTGTCGGTGCGGGCAGGGCGGTGCGGTGAGCGGGGTGGTCGGTGAGCTGGCAGGTGGTGCTCGGGTTCGCCGCGGGTCTCGTGATCTCCCTGATGACGACTCCGGTGGGGATCTCGGGTGCGGTGTTCCTGCTGCCGGTGCAACTGGACGTGCTCGCCGTGCCGAGCCCGCGGGTCACCCCGACCAACTTGCTGTTCAACGTGATCGCGGTACCCGGCGCCTTGGTGCGGTACCGGCGTCAGGGCCAACTGGCCGGAGCGTTGGTCCGCCGGTTGCTGTGGGGCACCGTGCCGGGGGTGATCCTCGGTGCGGTGCTGCGGATCTACCTGGTGCCCGGTGCCGGGGTGTTCCGACTGCTGCTGGCCCTGCTGCTCGCCCCGCTGGGGGTACTGGTGCTGACCCGCCGTCCTGGCACTGCCCGGGTACGGTGGCTGACCTTGTCCGATCGCGGTGTCAGCGTCCTGGCGTTCGGCGCCGGCGTAGCCGGCGGCATCTACGGCATCGGCGGCGGTTCACTACTCAGTCCCGTGCTCGTCGCCACCGGCCTGTCCGTGGCCAGCGTCGCCCCCGCCACCCTGGTCACCACGCTGCTGACCTCGATCGTCGGCGCGGGCAGCTACACCTTGCTCGCGCTGACCGCGCCCGGCCCGGTCGCTCCCGACTGGACCCTGGGCATCGCCTGCGGGTTGGGCGGACTGATCGGCGGCTACCTGGGGGCCCGCTGGCAACCCCGGCTACCGCAAACCGCCCTACGGGTCCTGCTCGGCGCCATCGCCATCGCGCTGGCCGTGGGCCTACCTGGTTCCGAGCGGGTGAGCAGGCACGCCACCAGCACGTTGGTCAGACACGGAGGCGTGCTCAGCAGCAGTGGAAGGCCGCGCCAGGCGGTGCGGCCTTCGTTGACGGCGGCGGCGGCGATGATCAGCGCGACCAACGGGTCGGCCCAGGACCAGCCGACAGGCTGCTGAGCAGCAGCCCGACCAGCAGGATGGCGGACAGGTAGGTGCACAGCAGGGTCTGCTTGGAGTCGGCGACGGCGCTGGCCGAGCCGAGCTCGCGACCGGCCCGGCGTTGGGCGTGGGACATGACCGGCATCACCAGCAGCGACACGGCGGCCAGCACCGCTCACCGCGCGCAAGAACACCTGGGCCGGGGCACATCTGCGGCACAGGCTACTTGCCACCGCCGGCATCGCCCTGGACAGCGATCTCGGCGACACCGGGGGACCGGCCGGTGTCGATGATGTTCTCGACGCCGCCGTGTGCGCTTGGACGGCTCGACGCGTCGCCAACGGCCAGGCTCGATCGTCGCCCGACCCGCCCCAGGTATTCAGCGACGGCCTGCCCTGCGCAATCTGGAGTTGACCCACCACGCGACCAGCGGCATGACAGCGCGTTTGTCGACGATGGTGCTTGCGAACAACGTTGTCGGCCACGATGTACGCGCGTGGAGGAAGCCGCATGCTTCCGCCGTGTCGGGTACGAATGGTTCATGGAACGGGTTGAGGTCTGGCGAGGCGCTCATGGTGATCCGGCACCGTTGTTCGGTCCACTACCTGGCATCCGCCTCGGTGACACACTTGCCTACGAGTTCCAACTGCCGGACAGCTTCGTGCCATGGCCCGGAGATACGCTGCTGGAACGCGTGTTCGTGTTGCTCGACCTCGGCGTGAGCATGTCCATTCCCTCCTGGCGGTCCACCCGCGGAACCGACCGCGCCAAAACCGGACCGACCACCTGGTACGTAGACCTCGTGCACGTCTCGACCACCCAGGACTCGATCACCGTCCGGGACCTCTACGCCGACGTCCTGGTACCCACCGACGGGCGCCATCAGCGATTGCTCGATCTCGACGAGTTCGCCGACGCGATCGAAGCAGGGCAACTCGACATCGCCACCGCCGTCGACGGACTGCGGCGCTGGCAACACTTCCTCGACCGACACCTGCACGCCGCCCGCGACCCCAGCCAGACGTGGACCGACTTCCCACCCCGGCGACTGCGCGACCTGGCGGCGCTTCCCAGTCCGCTGGGTCCGATCGTCACCGCACCAGGTTGATCATCAGACACCCGTCACCCCCGCCTGTACGACCCGTCATCCGATCATCGGCATGAGCGCGCAGTCCCCCGACCTTCGGCGATCGAGGTGCGTTCCTAGCCTGTCAGTTGTGGATTCAGCGCCAGCCGAGTGCGGGGGCGACGTGGGTGAGGATGTCCTCGAGCAGGTGGGCGTTGTAGTCGACGCCGAGTTGGTTGGGCACGGTCAACAGCAGCGTGTCGGCCTCGGCGATGGCCTCGTCCTCGGCCAGCTGCTTGATGAGGGCGTCCGGCTCGTCGGCGTAGCTGCGACCGAACACGGCCAGCTTCTCCGGCTCGATGTAGCCGA
>NZ_DASTBH010000586.1:0-11285 GCF_035712165.1 Actinophytocola sp.
GAGCAACGTTGGAGGTGTTCTGTGGGATCGACTGGGCCGAAAGCCACCATGATGTGGCCTTGGTCAACCAGGTGGGCACACTGCTGGCCCGATGTCGCATCAGCGATGACGCGGCTGGGCTCACCCAGCTGCTCGGATTGCTCGCCGAGCACGGCGATACGGCCACCGAGCCGATCCCAGTGGCCATCGAGACCGCGCGGGGTCTGCTGGTAGCTTGCCTGCGCGGTACCGGCCGCCGAGTGTTCGCGATCAACCCGCTGGCGGTGTCGCGTTATCGGGACCGATATTCGGTCGCCCGCAAGAAGTCCGACGCCGCGGATGCCTTGGTGTTGGCCAACATTCTGCGCACCGACCTGGCCGCACACCGGCCACTGCCGACCGACTCCGAACTGGCCCAGGCGATCGCGGTACTCGCCCGCGCCCAACAGGACGCGGTGTGGGATCGCACGCAGGCGCACAACAAGCTGCGCAGCCTGCTGCGCGAGTTCTACCCGGCGATGCTGGCCGCATTCGCCGGCACCCGCGACGGCATCATGTCCTCCGCAGCCCGGGCGATCCTCGCCGCCGCCCCAACCCCGCCGGCCGCAGCCAAGCTCACCACAACCCAACTGCGAGCATTGCTGGCCAAAGCCGGGCGGCAACGCGGCATCGACACCGAAGCTGCCCGCCTGCACGAGGTGTTCCGCCGGGACTGGCTACGCCAGCCACCGCTGGTGGAACAGGCCTTCGGCCGGCAGACGCTCGCGCTGCACCGCCAGCTCGACGCCGCCTGCGTCAGCGCTGATGACCTTGCCGCCGCGGCGGTGGAGTCTTTTGAGCAACACCCGGACGCCGAGATCATCACCAGCCTGCCAGGACTTGGATCACTCACCGGCGCCCGGGTGCTCGCCGAGATCGGCGACGACCGATCCCGATTCTGCGACCCTAAAGCCCTCAAGGCCTACGCCGGCAGCGCCCCGATCACCCGCGCCTCCGGCAAGACACACGCCGTCATGGCCCGACGCATCAAGAACCAACGGCTGGCCGCCACCGGCTACATATGGGCCTTCTCCGCACTCACCGCCTCACCCGGCGCCCGAGCACACTACGACCGGCGACGCGCCGCCGGAGACCGCCACGCAGCCGCCCAACGCAACCTGTTCAACCGACTCCTCGGCTGCCTCCACCACTGCCTCACCCACCAGCAGCACTACCAGGAAACCATCGCCTTCCCCGCACACGATCAAACCCACGCCGCTTGACAACCAACCGCATGGGATGTCTGCCTCTGCCGCCGCCACCACCGCGCCAAACACCAAGGCGGCTGGCAACTGCAACAAACCAACCCCGGCACCTTCCAGTGGACCACCCCACTCGGCTTCCAGCATGTCGTGGAGCCGGATCCGGTGACCGATCCGGATCCGCCGCCCTTCTGAGCGCCGCGCCCAACCCACCAACCCCACTCGCCCGCCCCGGCGACGCGCCCAGCCCTGCCCGATCCGGGAGCGGTACTTCGGTGCACGGCTGTGGGCAGACCCCCAACCCACCACCCACGCACCCCGAAGGGCCGTCCACAGCCGTGCGGCGGAACGCCGGACCCAGCCCCGCCAAGGCGACCGACCCGAGCGTTCCGACGGAATCGGGGACGGCACCCAGGCAAACCACCAGCAGGGCCTAACCGGACGGAACGCCCTGACCCAGCCTCAGCCAGGTGACCGACCCGAGCGTTCCGCAGCCGGGGCCGGCACCCAAGGACGCCGCCAGAACTGCACCGCCGGCCAACCCCGCGCGAGGCTGCTACGGGAGGGCGAGGAGGTCTTCGTGGTGGACGGTGGCGGTGAGGTGGCCGGCGGTGCACTGGGCTAGGCGGCGGGCGAGGTAGGGATCGGCGGCGGGAGCTAGGTCCGGCTGTTGGGCGACGGCGGCGGAGACCCAGCCGCGTAGCCATTCGGCGGTGAGGGGCGACTGGGCCGGGCCAAGGTGCCAGGGGGTGGGGTGACGACGAACCGTCGCGCCCAGGCGGGTGAACTCGGCGGCGGCGGCGTCGGCGGCGTCCGGGCCTAGGAGGCGGCGGCCAGCCGTGACCCGGCGCTGGTGGGCGTTGAAGGCGGCGGCCAGGTCCAGGTCGAGGGGGTCGGCGGGGGTCAGATCGACCCGGCCGGTCACGGACAGGGTGAACAGGGCGGGGACTGCGGCGGACACGCAGGTGGCGGCTAGGGCGGCTACTTCGGCCGAGGTGAAGAGGTCGAGCAAGGCTGAGGCGGTCACCAGGGATGTGCCGGCCAGGTCGGCGGGGGTGAGGCGAGTGATGTCGCGGAGGTCCGTTTCGGCGGTCACCCCGGCTGGAAGTGCGGCGGCGGCGCGGGCCAGCAGGTCCGGGTCGCGGTCGGTGAGGATCCAGTGCTGGCGACCGGGCAGGCGCTCGGCCAACCAGCGGCACATCGCCCCGGTACCGCAGCCGAGGTCGCGGATCACCAGGTCCGGGGCGGTGAGGCGGGGGCGTAGGTGATCTAGCAGATCCGTTGACCGGGCGGCGGCGTCAGCCCCGGCGCGCAGCGCCAGCCACTCCGGGGGGAACTCGGTGCGCGTCACGCTGCCTCCACTGTGCTCGATGACACCAACTGCGCTCGATTTGAACCAACCCGAGCGCGGGCTCGTGTTGACCCTACGAGTACCGATTTCAGGAGGACGCGCGTGGCCGGACAGACTGCAGCTCCGATGCGGACGATGACCGCGGGAGCCGCCGCGCAGGTGATCCTGCTCACCGGACTGACCCTGGTCGCGGGGTTGGGCCTGGCGGGCTGGCTCGCTGCGCTGCTTTTCGCCGGTGCCGGCGGCGCCATGCTCATCGGTGGCCTGCGCCGCTCCGGCGCGGTCGACTTCGGGCCGGCCGACCGGGTCACCCTGGCCCGGGCGGTGCTGGTCGGCGGCGTGACCGCGCTGGTCGTGGACAGCCTCCAGCAGCCCGTTCCGGTGCCCGTGCTGGTCGGCGTCGCCGCGGTGGCCCTGTCCCTGGACGCGGTCGACGGTCGGGTCGCCCGGCGCACCGGAACCTGCTCCCCGCTGGGCGCGCGGTTCGACATGGAGGTCGACGCCTTCCTGATCCTGGTGCTGTCCGCCTACCTGGCCACCTCCCTGGGCGCCTGGGTGCTGGTCATCGGCGGGATGCGGTACGCCTTCGTGGCGGCCAGCTGGAACCTCACCTGGCTGCGCGCGCCGCTGCCGCCGAGCCTGGTCCGCAAGACCGTGGCCGCCACCCAGGGCATCGCGCTCACCGTGGCCGCCTCCGGGCTGCTTCCAGCGCTGGGGGCTATCGTGCTCACCGCGCTGGCACTGGCCGCGCTGGTCTGGTCGTTCAGCACCGACGTGCTGTGGCTGTTCCGGCACCGGATCACCGTCCCGGCCCGCCTGCCGAGCACCTGGACCCTCCAACCCGCCCACCGGTGATCCATCGAATCGCAGAGGACGAGATGACAACGGACATCGACCTGCGGCCCCCGGTGGCCGAGGCCCCGGAGGAGCCGGCCGAGCCGGAGCAGCCGGAGCCCGTCCGGCCGCGCTGGCGGCGGGTGCTGAGCGCGGCGCTGAGCGTCCTGGCTTTCCTGCTCGTGCTCTTCGCGCTGGTCGGTCCCACCAAGTTGGGCAACCTCACGCCGCTGGCGTTCGTCCGGCTGCCCATCGAGGGGCTCCTCGCGATCGGGCTGATCCTGTTGCTTCCGCGCCGGACCCGGGTCGCGGTCGGCATCGTCCTTGGCGTGCTGCTCGGCCTGCTGACCGTCCTCAAGCTGGTCGACTTCGGCTTCAACTACGCCTTCGACCGGCCGTTCGACCCGGTGCTGGACTGGGCTTTCCTGCAGTACGGCATGGAGTTCATCTCGCTGTCCCTTGGCAGGACGGGCGCGATCGCGGCGGCGGTCGGGGCCGCCGCGCTCGCGCTCGCCCTCATCGCGCTGATGCCGCTGGCCGTGCTGCGGCTGTCCCGGGTGGCGACCGGACACCGCCGGGCCGTGACCCGGACCGTGCTGGTGCTCGGCGTGGTCTGGGCACTGTGCGCGGTGCTGGGTGTGCGCTTCGTCGCCGACAGCCCGGTCGCCTCGAGCAGCGCGACCACGCTCGCCTACCAGCGGCTGAACATGGTGCAGGCCGGCATCGATGACCAGACCGAGTTCGCCGAGCAGGCCAAGGTCGACGCCTTCCGCGACACCCCCGCCGAGGCGTTGCTGAACGGCCTGCGCGGCAAGGACGTGATCCTCACCTACGTGGAGAGCTACGGGCGGGTGGCGCTCGACGATCCGCAGTTCGGACCCGGGGTGCGGGCCGTACTCGACGCCGGGAGCGCGCAGCTGCGGGACGCCGGGTTCGCCTCCCGCAGCGCGTTCCTCACCTCGTCCACCAACGGCGGCGGCAGCTGGCTCGCGCACTCGACGCTGATGTCCGGACTGTGGATCGACAACCAGTTGCGATACCGCACGCTGGTCGCCAGTGACCGGTTGACCCTCAACGGCGCCTTCCGGCGGGCGCACTGGCGCACCGTCGGCGTCATGCCCGCGATCAGCCAGGCCTGGCCGGAGGGTGGCTTCTTCGGCTACGACCACATCTACGACGCCAACAACTCCGGCTACCGCGGCCCGAAGTTCTTCTATGCCACCATGCCCGACCAGTACACGATGTCGGCGCTGCACCAGGCCGAGCTCGCCCGGACCGACCGGACGCCGGTCATGGCCGAGGTCGCGCTGCTGTCCAGCCACAACCCGTTCTCCCCGGTGCCCCGGCTGATCGACTGGGACCAGGTCGGCGACGGTTCGGCGTTCCAGGGGATGCCCGAGTCCGCCGAGCACCCCGAGGACGTGATGGGGGACGCGAACCGGATGCGGGTCGCCTACGGGCACAGCATCGAGTACTCGCTGCGCACCCTGATCACCTTCATGCAGACCTACGGCAACGACAACCTGGTGCTGGTCTTCCTCGGCGATCACCAGCCGCAGTCGGTGATCACCGGCGACGGTGCCCCGCACGAGGTGCCGATCACGATCGTCGCCAAGGACCCGGCGGTGCTCGACCAGATCTCCGGGTGGAACTGGCAGGACGGGTTGCGGCCCGGGCCGGGCGCGCCGGTCTGGCGGATGGACACCTTCCGGGACCAGTTCCTGTCCGCGTTCGCGAAGGATCAGTCCCCCGTCGGGCACTGACCGGGGCTCAGAGCAGCCCGCGCTGGCGGGCCACGGCGATCGCGTCCCGGCGGTGTGAGACACCGAGCTTGCGGTAGATGCCGCGCAGGTGGGTCTTGACCGTGTTGACCGAGACGAACAGGGTGCTGGCGATCTCCTCGGCGGTGCGCATCGAGGGCAGTTCGGCCAGCAGCGCCTGCTCCCGCTCGGTGAGGCCGTCGGTGGCATCGAGAACCGAGACCGGCACCGCGGCCAGAACGTTGGTGGCGAACGGTTCCAGCCGGCCGAACCGGCCGGATCCCTGTGCCAGCAAGACCCGGATCGACTGGCCGGCATCCCGGAACGAGCGCAGCACCTGGTGCGGCGCGGCGAGCCCGAGCGCGTGGACGAGTGCCTCGTGCGAGCGGTGCGCGTCGGCGGCCCGCTCGGCCAGATGCGCCTCCAGCAACCAGGCGTCGATCAGCGTGGACGCGACGATGGACCGGGTCTGGCCGTCCAGCACGGGCTGCAGCAGCCGCCGGGCCGAGGCGAACCTGCCACGGTTGGCGTGCAGCGTCGCGCGGAGCAGTTCCCTTTCACCGCAAGGGAAACGCAGGTTCTCCAGGCGGGAGAGCACTTCCAGCGCCCAGGTGTACTCGCCGACCCGCAGCGCCATGCGCTGCTGCGGCAGCGCGGCGTAGGCGAGCAGGGCCGGGGCGACGGTCCGGCCGCCGAGGCGTTGCCAGTGCGCCCGCAACGTGCCGGCGACCTCGTGCGGGTCCTCGGCCGTGTCGAAGGTGACCATCGCGCGCAGGGTGTGCGCGAACAGGTCGATGGTGGGGTCGATCGGCCGGTCCAGCAGCTGGACCGCCCGCTCGGCCAGGTGGACCGCCGCCGCGTCGTCGAGCCGTTCGTAGGCGCCGACTCCGAGCAGCACGGAGGGGTAGGCGCACCGGGACGTGTCCTGCCAGCCCCGGGCGGTGGCCAGTTCGATGGCGGCGTCGGCGCGTTCGGTCATCTCGCCGAGGTCGCCCTCGGTGGCCGCCGCCGCGGCCAGATGCGCCTGGCACTGCACGGTGATCGCGTCCCGGCGCTCGGTGGTGGCCAGTTGCAGGGCCCGGTGCAGCTCCGCCTTGGCGGTCTGGTGGTGCCCGGTCCACGCCGCGGCCACGCCCCGGTTGAACGTGGCCATTAGGTCGACGTCGACGTCGCCGGTCTGCCCGGCCCGAGTGCTCCGCAGCGTCACCAGCGCCGCGCCGAGATCACCGTGCAGCCGGGCCCGGTGCAGCCCGATGGTGGCGTGCAGGGCGCGCAGCCGCTGGGTGCGCAGCGGGTGCGTGCCGTTGTCGATGCTGCGCAGCGACCGGTCGGCGGCCAGCAGGTCACCCAGCTCGAGGGCGGTGGCGGCGGCGACGAGGGCGACCGAGGGCCGGGTGAGCACCGAGGCCGGCGCGCCGTCGAGGATCCGGCGCAACCGGATGGCCTCCCCGGTGCCGAGGAGCTCCAGGCCGTGCTTGGCGAGCAGGCGGGTCAGCAGGTCGTCGTCGCCCGCGGCGATGGCGTGCTCCATCGCCCGCTGCGGCTCGCCCGAGGCGAGGAAGGCGCCCGCGGCGATGCGGTGCAGCTCGCGCTGGGCGGACTTCCGGCGCCGGCCGAGCTCGGCGCGCAGGTAGCTGCGCAGCAGCGGATGGTAGCGGTACCAGCGCGTTTCCTCGTCGCGGTCGCTGACGAGCACGCCGGTTCGGTCCAGCAGGTCCAGGATCTGGCCGGCGTTCTCCTGCCGGGACAGCCGCGCGGCGAGGTCGGCGGTGAACCTGCCGCACACGCAGGTCGCGAGCATGAACTGCCGCACGTCCTCCGGCTGCCGGTCGAGCACCTCCCCGACCAGGTAGTCGGCCACACCGCGGTCCTCGCCGGTGAAGTCGGTGATCACCTCGTCCGGCCGGGTCGAGCCGGCGAGGGTGATCGCGGCCAGCCGCAACCCGGCCGCCCAGCCCTCGGTCCGTTCCATCAGCAGGCCCAGCTCGGCTTCGGTCAGGTCGAAGCCCTCGTTCGCATACAGCGACCGGGCCTCGTCCGTGGTGAAGATGAGGTGTTCGGGGTCGATCTCCCGCAGCCGGCCCTCCAGCTTGAGCCGGGGCAGGATCAGCGGCGGCGGGAACCGCGTGGCGAGCACGACGCGCAGGGTCGGCGGCAGGTGCCGGAGCAGGATGTTGAGCGTGTGCACGGCCTCGTCCGAGGTCACCTCGTGCATGCCGTCGAGCACCAGCACCAGCGGGGCGGGCAGGTCCTCCAGCGCGGCCAGCACGGCGGCGAGGAAGCCCGCGTAGGGTTCGGCGGCCGGCGGCGGCGTGAGCCCGTCGAGCGGACCGGCCTCGCCCCAGGGTCCGCCGATCTGTAACGACCGCAGGATCGCCGACCACAGCCGAACCGGGTCGTCGTCCTCATTGTCCAGTGCCACCCAGGCCACCCCGGACCGGTCCCGGGCCCAGGCCGCGAGCATGGTGGTCTTGCCGGAGCCGGCCGGCGCCCGGACGACCGTCACAAGTGGACTGTCCGGCGGTCCGCCGACCGCGTCGTCCATCAGTGTGTGCAACCGCGGGCGGAGCACCGCCGTCGCCGCCACAGTCGGAACCCGCACCTTCGCCGCGGCGACAACGGGCGGCTCACCGGCGCCGTTCTCGCCAGCGATGCTCACACGCTCACTCCCTCCTCGCCCGGCCCCGAGGTGCGCAGCAGCAGTTTCATCCTGCGACGGCGATCAGCCGGGGACGTCATCTGTACGGGGTGATTCCCCCCGCACGGGCGCAAGGCCGAACTCCGGCATTCCCTCCCGCGTGCGGGGACCGGAATTCCGCACCGGCAACCGGCTCGCCCGGTCGGGGTGATGAGACCGGCGGCCGTCCGTGCGACGGTGGCCGCGGTGCCGACCCCATGTCACCGCGCGGGCTGGAGGCAGGCTGTGAAGACCGCTACCGAGATGGGCGTCGATACCGGCTACGCGATGCCGCGGGGACTGATAATCCTGCTGGGCACCGCCGCGGCGGTGATCACCGTGGCCGGGATCCGGGCGATGGCCTGGCTGATCGGGCCGATGCTGCTGGCGCTGGTGATCGTGGTGGTGGTCAGCCCGGTGCACAGGTGGTTGCGGCGGCACGGGTTCCAGGCCTGGCTGGCCACCTCGATCCTGGTCCTCCTGGTGTACGGGGTGCTGATCTCGTTCGTGCTGGTGGTGGTGCTGTCGGTGGCCCGGCTGGCCCAGGAGTTGCCGGAGTACACCGACCGGGCCAGGGAGCTGGCCAACGAGGCCACCAACCTGGCCGCCCGGTTCGGCCTCGAGTCCGAGGACCTGCGGCAGGCCGCCAGCACGCTCGACCCCGGCAAGCTGGTGACGATCGCCGGCGACCTGCTCTCCGGCATCGCCGGGGTGACCACGAGCATCGTGTTCCTGCTGGCGCTGCTGCTGTTCTTCAGCGTGGAGACCACCGAGATCGGCGGCCGGCTCGGCGTGATCAACCAGGACCGCCCGCAGGTGCACGACGCGCTGCTCGACTTCGCCCGCCGGACCCGCAAGTACATCGTCGTGACCACGGTGTTCGGGCTGATCGTCGCGGTGCTGGACGTGATCGCGCTGGCCTGGCTGGGCATCCCGCTGGTGGTGCTGTGGGGCGTGCTGTCGTTCGTGACCAACTACATCCCCAACATCGGGTTCATCATCGGCGTGGCCCCGCCCGCCCTGCTCGGCCTGCTGATCGGCGGCTGGCCGAAGGCGCTCGCCGTCATCGTGGTCTACGTGGTGCTCAACTTCATCGTGC
Organism: Actinophytocola sp.; assembly: GCF_035712165.1. Taxonomy (GTDB): domain Bacteria; phylum Actinomycetota; class Actinomycetes; order Mycobacteriales; family Pseudonocardiaceae; genus DASYTH01. Next base: position 8,942 of record NZ_DASTBH010000586.1, read on the forward strand.
AGTCCCTGATCCAGCCGCGCTACGTCGGTGACGCCGTCGGCCTGTCCACCGCGATGACGTTCGTGTCACTGGTGTTCTGGGCGTGGGTGCTCGGCGCACTCGGCGTGCTGCTGGCGATCCCGGCGACCCTGCTGATGATGGCCGTGCTGGTGGACACCGATCCGAAGGCCACCTGGGCGGCGGCGCTGTTCGGTGCCCGGGCGCGGCGCAAGCGGCGCAGGCGGCACCGGTCGCAGGAACCCGGCGGCCCACCGCGAACGGACGGACCGGACCGGCTGACGGTCTGGCGGTTCGCCTCGGCGTCCGGCGCGGCGCAGGCGGCGCGGACGCTGGAAAGCCTCGGCCGGATGGACGTGGTCACCGTCGCCGACGCGGCGGTGGTGTCGTGGGACGCCGGGCGCGCCCGCCCGCGGCTGCGCCGGGTCCGCGACCTGGGCGGCGAGCGTGCCCTCACCGACGGGTTCTGGGGCCTGCTGTTCGGCCTGGCCTTCCTGGACTCCGCGGCCGCGCCGGCCGAGCTCGGCGTCGACGACCTGGTCCAGCGACTGCGTGCCGACCTCGTCCCGGGCAGTTCGGCGCTGATCGTGCTCGGACCGGCCGAGGCGACCGACCGGTTGCGGGACGCCTTCGCCGGACCGGAGCCCCCCGAGCTGAACTCCACCAGCCTGACGAACGAACAGCGTGACGCGCTGCGCGAGGTGTTCGCCGGCGAACCGGCGCCGGCACCCGCGCTGACCGGAGGACAACCATGACCCAGGCGATCCGATCCAGCCCGAAACCGTTCACCCCGGACGACTACGCCAACCGGATGGCGCGGGTGGTCGACGACGCGGCCGAGGCGGGACTGGATGGGCTGATCGTCACCCCCGGCCCGGACCTGGTGTGGTTGACCGGATACCGGCCCACGGCGATCACCGAGCGGCTCACCATGCTGGTGCTCACCGCGCGGGAGATGCCGACCATGCTGGTTCCGGCACTGGAGCGGCCGGACGCCGCGGCGGCCGCCGGGGCGCCCGGTCTGCGGCTGGTCGACTGGGCCGACGGCTCCGACCCCTACCAGGTCGCCAGCGGGTTGCTGCGGTTCGACGGCCGGTACGGAGTGTCCGACTCCACCTGGTCGGCGCACCTGCTCGGCCTGCAGAAAGCCTTGCCGCGCACCGGATACAGCTCGCTCAGCGAGTGCCTGCCGATGCTGCGGGCGGTGAAGGACGACAGCGAGATCGCCCGGCTCACCGCGGCCGGCGCCGCCGCCGACGCGACCTTCGGCGAGATCGTGAACGTGCGCTTCGCCGGCCGGCACGAGTACGAGGTGGCGGCCGACCTGGCCCGGCTGCTCCGCGACTTCGGCCACGAGCAGGTCGACTTCACCGTTGTCGGCTCCGGCCCCAACGGCGCCAACCCGCACCACGAGGCCGACGACCGGGTGATCGAAAAGGGCGACACGGTGGTGCTGGACTTCGGCGGGCTGATGTACGGCTACGGGTCGGACACCACCCGCACCGTCGCGGTCGGCGAGCCCGACGCGGAGGTTCGGGCGGTGCACGAGGTGGTCCGGCAGGCGCAGCAGGCCGCGTTCGAGGCCGTCGCGCCCGGGGTGCCGTGCGAGGAGATCGACCGGGTGGCCCGCACGATCATCACCGACGCCGGGTACGGCGGGCAGTTCATCCACCGCACCGGCCACGGGATCGGTGTCACCACGCATGAGCCGCCCTACATCGTGGACGGCGTCAGGCAACCCCTGAAGCCAGGGATGTGCTTCTCCATCGAGCCGGGCATCTACCTGCCCGGGCGGTTCGGGGTGCGGATCGAGGACATCGTCACCGTGACCCAGGAATCCGGGCTGCGCCTGAACAACACCCCGCGCGACCTGCACGTGGTCGAGTAGCCAGTACGCTCCGGGCACCCGAACCCGGAGGTGGCCCCGATGCCCGACCTGCTCGTGCTCAGCGAGGCCGAGGTCGAGCAACTGCTGGAGTTGGCGAGCCTGGCGGGGGCGCTGCGCGCCGCGCTGCGGTCGATCAGTTCGGCAACCGCTTCGGTGCCACCGCGGATCGGCGCGTCCAGTCGGTCCGGGCTGCTCGGCGCGATGCCCGGCTTCGTGCCCGACCTGGGCCTGGGCGCCAAGCTGGTGTCGATCTTCCGGGGCAACCACTCCGGTGCGGTCCCGGGTCACCAGGCGCTGGTGGCGTTGTTCGACCCGGACGACGGGACACCGCTCGCACTGCTCGGCGGCACGCACATCACCGGCATGCGCACCGCGATGACCTCGGCGATCGCTGCCGCCGCGCTCGCCCGGCCGGGCGCGACCACGCTGGCAGTGCTGGGGTCCGGGGTGCAGGCCGAG
>NZ_DASTBH010000587.1:0-2318 GCF_035712165.1 Actinophytocola sp.
CCGGAGCCCGAACCCGTTCTCTTCCGCGGTGGTCATGCGCACTTCCGGTTGGTCGGTGGGGCGGACACGAGGAGGGGCTGCCGGCCCGACCGCGGCGCGGCCAGCCCGACGACGCCGGTGCGGTACGCGAACAGCACCGCCTGCACGCGGTCGCGCAGGCCCAGCTTGGCCAGCAGGCTCGACACGTGGGTCTTGACCGTGGCCTCGGTCACGGACAGGTCTTTGGCTATCTCCCGGTTGGAGCGGCCCAGGCTGAGCGAGCGAAGCACGTCGATCTCCCGGTTGGTGAGGCCGTCCAGGGGCGCGGGCCGGTCCGCGTCGCGGCCGCACAACGTGATCGTGAAGCGGTCGAGCAGCCGGCGGGTGACCGCGGGCGACAGCACCGCACCGCCGGCCGCGACGTCCCGGATGGCCTCCACGAGTTGGACCGCGCGGACGCTCTTGAGCAGGAAGCCGCTCACGCCCGCCTGGAGCGCCGCCAGCAGGTCGTGGTCCGAGCGGCGCGAGGTGAGCACCAGCACCTGGGGCGCGGCCGGCCCCTGCGCCTCGCGGACGATCCGGGTGATCTCGACCGCGCTCAGACCGGGCAGGTCCAGGTCGACCAGGAGCAGGTGCGGACGGCGGGTGACGGCCAGCTCCACCGCCTGGTGGCCGCTGTGCGCCTCGCCCACGACCTCGAGGTCGGCCTCCTTCTCGATGAGTATGCGAAAGCCCAGGCGGACGATCTCCTGGGCATCGGCGAGGACGATTCTGATCGTTCGTTTGAGTGCCGGTCCGGCAGCGTCAGCGTCCGGCCCCCGTGCGGCTGCTATCACCTATCTCCTCCGGGGTGGTGGGCCATTTACATTTACATTTACACAACATTACCGAGCGCCGGTGAAAGGATGGTATGCGGCCGGTATATTGCCTGTTCAAGGCGCCTGTGGCCACCTCCGAAAAGTGCGTATACTGCCTTCGGATAAAAACGTTCGTTAATTGGCGGGGGAGGGTTCGTCCGACGTGTTTCGCAGATTTACGGGCCTGGGTGCCGGGTATTGGAAGCTGCTGGCCGCCACCGGCTTTTCCGGGCTCGGCGACGGGGTCAGTCTCATCGCCTATCCGTGGCTCGCCTCGACCCTGACGAAAAACCCGGTGCTCATCGCCATCTTCCCGTTCGCCGTCCAGCTTCCGTGGCTCCTGGGCAGCCTGCCGGCCGGCGCTCTCGTCGACCGGCTCGACCGGCGCGTGGTGATGGTGGCGATGGACGTCGGCCGGATGGCGGTGGCGGCGGTCGTCGGCGTCACCGTGCTGACCGATACCGTCACGATCCCGCTGCTGTTCCTGCTCGCCCTGCTGACCGGGACCGGCAACGTGCTGTTCGAGACCGCGTCACAGACCATCCTGCCGAGCATCGTGGCCAAGGACCGGCTCCAGCGGGCGAACGGGACACTGTGGACGATGCAGTGGATGGTGAGCCAGTTCATCGGGCCGGCGCTGGGCGGCGCGCTCATCGGGGCGTCCCTGGCCGTGCCGTTCCTGTTCGACGCGGGGTCGTTCGCCGCGTCGGCGGCCCTGGTGCTGCTCCTCGCCGGCGCCTACCGGCCGCGCCGGGCCGCGGCGGGGTCCGCCGCCTCCGCCGGCGCGACCGACCCGGCGGCGCCCGACGCCGCCGCGCCCGCGCGTACCTCGCTGCGGCAGGAGATCGCCGCGGGTCTGCGGTGGCTCTGGCGGCACCGCCTGCTGCGGACCCTCACGCTGATGGCCGCCGGCAGCAACGGCGCGTTCAGCATGATCATCGTCATCCAGGTGTTCTACGCCCAAGAGGTGCTGGACCTCGACGCCACGGGGTTCGGCATCCTGCTCAGCGGCATCGCGGTCGGCGGCCTGGTGGGCAGCCAGCTCGCGCCTGACGTGGCCGCGCGTATCGGCTCCGGCGCCGCCCTGCGGCTGGCCATGGTCGTCGGCGCCGTGTGCATGGCCGGCTGCGGGGTCACCAGCAACCCGATCCTGTTCGGCGTGTTCGGCGCCGCCGACGCGTTCGTGATGATGATGTGGAACGTCGTCGCGGTCTCGCTCCGGCAGTCGATCATCCCGGACGGGCTGCTCGGCCGGGTCAACGGCGCGTACCGGTTCTTCAGCTGGGGCGCCAACGTCGTCGGCCTGCCGGTGGGAGGCGCGCTGGTCGCGGTCGGCACCGAACTCGTCGGCCGGCACACCGCGCTGCGGCTGCCGTACCTCGTCACCGCCGGCATCTACCTCGCCATGCTGGCGGCGGCCTGGTCGACCATCTCCACGGCGCGGGTGGCCGAGGCCGAGCGCGCCGCCGAGGCCGGGACCGC
>NZ_DASTBH010000588.1:0-8277 GCF_035712165.1 Actinophytocola sp.
GGCATGGCGGCGCCGGAGATTGTCACGGCGCGGAGCATGATCGACCGGCAGGTGTCGGTGTTCGACCAGACCAAGAACGCGGTCGTGCCGGTGCCGGCGCAGCCGCAGGAGCCGGGGTTCTGGGACAACCTGACGTCCTTCGGCGGGGCGGGGCGGACCTACGAAGAGAAGGAGAACGAGTACAACGCCGCCAATGAGCGCAACGTGCAGGCGATGCGGACCTACGAGTCCGTGACCGGTCAGAACACGTCGGGAATGCCCATGTCGTACGGGTCGATCACGCCGGACGGTTCGGCGATCGGGGTCGAGCAGCTGAAGGACGCGCCGCCGCCGGGCGGGCGGAGCCAGCCGCCGCCGCAGGTCGGCGGTCCGGGTGGCAACGGTCCGGGAACGTCCGGGGGAGGGGCGTTCCCGCCGGTCGGGCCGGGTGGGCCTGGGCCAGGTGGGCCCGGTCCGGGTCCGGACGGGGGTGGCGGGACCAACCCGGACAACTTCGTGCCGGGGCCGCCGGGGATGCCGGCGCCGCCGATTCCGGGGCCGGTGCCTGGGCCGGGGCCGGGTCCGGGGCCGATGCCGATTCTGCCCGGGCCGGGTCCGTTGCCGGTCGGTGGTGGCGGGTCGGGGCCTGGGGGAGGCGGCGGGGGCCGTGGTCCCGGCGGTGCTCCGGGTGGCGGGCGCGGGTTCGGGCCTGGTGGCGGGGGCGGTCTGGGTGGTCCGGGTGCCGGCGCGGTCGAGGAGGGCGGCCGGATGGCTGGCCGGGGTGGCGCGGGCGGGCTCGGGGCCGGTGGTGCGGCCGCGGCCGCGGCGGCAGCCGGGCGGGGTGGCGCCGGTGGTGGTCGTGGCGCGGGCGGCATGCCGATGGGTGGCGGCGGCGGGCGCGGCAAGGGCGAGGAGGACGGCGAGCACCGGCGGCCGTCGTTCCTGGTCGAGGCCGACCCGGACGAGACGTTCGGCACCGACGAGGTCACCGCACCGCCGGTGATCGGCGAGTAGCGGGAGGACATCGGTGGTGTTGCCGAAGCCGATCACTCTGCCGGCCGAGGCGCTCGTCCGGCTGGTCGCCCTGGAGAACCTGGGCGAGCTGCACATCACGCTGAAGCCGGCGGCGGTCTGGCGGCCGCGCGACCTCGAACACGAGGAGGAGCTGCGGGCTCGGGAGGACTTCCGCCGGATGGGCCTGTTCGACCGCCGGGGCCGGCTGGACGCCGAGGTGGTCGCCGCGCTGGCGGTGCTGTGCCGGCCGGCCGTGGAGTTCTACGGCTGGATCAGCATCGAGGAGAAGACCATCGGCGTGCTGGCCGGCGCCATCGGGCGAGAGGCGGTGCTGGCCGTGCGCGACGGTGACTCGGTGACGCTGCGCCAGATTCGGCCGGACCGGCTGCCCGAGGAGCTGGTCGGGCAGGCCGCCGACCTGCCGCCCGGCCGCGGTGACGCGTTCAGCATGCTGCAGTCCGACGCGCTGGCCTCGGCCGGCGGGCGGCGCAGCACCGAGGCCGGGGTGGGCTCCCGGCTGGCCAGGCCCGAGGTCCGGCTCGCCCAGCGGATCGCCGAGCTCCCGACGACCGGCGGCGGTCAGCTCTCGGTGGCGAGTCGCGACGGCCTCGGCCGGCGCCGGGTGAGCCCGCACCCGCTGCGGTTCGCAGACACCCGCAACGGCCGGTGGCTCAACCAGATGACCCCGGTGGCGGGCGGCGACAACCGGATCCTGATCGCCCCGGCCGGCCCGCTCGACCTGGTCGCCCGGCTGCGCGACATGCACAAGGCGCTCTGAGACGTGCCGGCGGTCGTGCTGACACTGGGGGTCCTGGCGTTCGCCCTGGCCGGCGCCGCGCTGTGGCGGTTACGCCGCGAACTGCGCGAGTTGGAGCGGCAGGCGCACGAGATGGCGCGCCGGGTGGAGGCGCTGCCGGTGGAGCTGACGAAGGTGTTCGGCACCGAGGACCGGTACCTGATCTCGGTGGAGCTGCTCAACCTGTTCGAGTTGGCGCACAAGAAGACCTGGGTGGCGCGACCGCTGACGGTGCTGACGCCCCGGTTGCTGCGCGACGCGATCCACCGGAAGGTGGTCGGTCGGGTTCGGGAGAACCTGGCCTCGGCCGGCGTCGAGGCCGACGTGCGGGTGCACCGTGTTCGTTAGCGGGCTGGTGCTGCTGGCCGGCGCCGGAGTGCTGCTGGTGGCGGTGGCCCGGCTGCGGCGGCGGGTGCGCCGGGCCGCCTGGCTGCTGCGGCGCACGGCCGCGGCGATCGGTGAGGCGGAACGGGCCGGACGGGCAGTGCGACCGACGCGGAACGACTGACGGATCCATGACCACACGAGTCATGGATCCGCCGAGAGAGTCAGCTGCCGTCCTGATCGTTCATGCCTCAGCCGATCACCTCCTTCGCCGTGTTGATCGGGATGGCGAAGCCGATCCCGACACTGCCGGCCGAACCGTCCGGGCCGGACACCGGTGAGTAGATGGCCGAGTTGATCCCGATGACCTCACCGGCGGTGTTGAACAGCGGGCCGCCGGAGTTGCCCTGGTTGATCGACGCGTCGGTCTGGATCGCCTGGTAGCTCGTCGTGGCGTCCTCCTGGGACATTCCGAACGGGCTTTCCGAGCGCTGCTCGGCGGGCACGGTGACCTCGCGGTCGAGCGCGCTGACGATGCCGGTGGTGACGGTGCCCTGCAGGCCGGCGGGCGAGCCGATCGCGATGACCTCCTCGCCGATCCGGACCTTGCTGGAGTCGCCGAGCGTGGCGGCGGTCAGGCCGCTGGCGCCCTGGATCTGGATGAGCGCGAGGTCCTTGCTCGGGTCGGCGCCCAGCACGGTGGCGTCGATGGTCCGGCCGTCGGACAGGGTGACCGTGACCTGTTCGGCGCCGGAGACCACGTGGGCGTTGGTGAGCACCTTGCCGTCCGAGCTGATGATCACGCCGGAGCCGACGCCGGCGCCGCCGCGCATGGTGACGTTGACCTGCACCACGCTCGGGGTGACCTTGGCGATCACGGAGGTGACGTCGGTGGGGGTGTTGACCGAGGCCGGGGCCGCCGTCGCGGGGCCACTCTGGCTGGCCACCTGGCCGGCCTGCGCGGCGCCGATGATCGCGCCGACCGTGCCGCCGAGCCCGCCCGCGACCAGGGTGGCCGCGAGGGTGACCGCGACGATGCCCTTCTTGGACTTCCGCGCCGGCTCCGGGGTGTAGGTGGTCGGCGGGGTCATCCAGGGCTGGTACTGGAATGGCTGCTGGGGAGCGTTCGGAGTCATGGCTATAACGGTGGCGGCCGAGGGTGAGAGAGGCCTGTGAGTTCGCCTTGGTCTTGCCAAGAAGTCTACGTAAGTTGTAGCTTACCGTTCGTGGCCACTTACCAAATGGACCGGCTGGGCGCACTCGGGGACCCGACCCGGCGGGCGATCTTCGAACGGTTGGTCACCCGGCCGATGGCCGTCGGCGAGTTGGCCGGCGAGCTGCCGGTGAGCCGGCCCGCGGTCTCCCAGCACCTCAAGGTGCTCAAGGAGGTGGGTCTCGTGGTGGACCGGGCCGACGGCACGCGCCGGCTGTACCGCGTCGATCCCCGTGGCGTGCAAGCACTTCGCGCATACCTGGATGAGTTGTGGGACCGGGCGCTGGCCGCCTTCGCGCAGGCCGTGGAGCGCGCCGAGGAGGAAGGAAAGCAGTCATGACCCAGCAGGCCGAGCGGGCCGGGATCAGTGTCCGCAAGACCGTCACCGTGCGGGCGTCCCTGCAGCGCGCGTTCACCGTGTTCACCGAGGGGTTCGCCACCTGGTGGCCGGAAAGCCACCACATCGGCGACGCCGACCTCGCCGAGGCGGTGATAGAGCCCCGGACCGGCGGCCGGTTCTACGAGCGCGGGGTCGACGGGTCCGAATGCGACTGGGGCCGGGTGCTCGCCTTCGAGCCACCCGACCGGGTGGTGTTGTCCTGGCACCTGCAGGGTGACTGGGACTACGACCCGGATCCGGCCAAGGCGAGCGAGGTCGAGGTGCGGTTCATCGCCGAGGCGCCGGACCGGACCCGGGTCGAGTTGGAGCACCGGCACATCGAGCGGCACGACGGCGCCGAGGATGTGCGCAGCGGCGTGGACTCCGAGGGTGGCTGGGGTGGAATCCTGGCCGGCTACGCGGTGGTGGTCACTGAGCCCACGGCGGGCTGATCGTGCTGCCGTCGGCCATGGTGCCGGTGAACCCGGCCCGGATGGCGACGTAGAGCTCGGCCGCCGTGGATCCGGTGTTCACCAGCGCGATCGGCTCGCCGGCCGGAACCACGACGGCGTCGCCGGGTCCGAGCTCGGCGCCGTCCGGGGTGGCCCGGACCGTGCCGGACAGCACCATGAAGACCTCGTCCTGGTCCAGGGTGTGCGGTTCGGGCTCGGGCCGGTCCGGGTGGACCGACAGGCGCCAGGTGCACAGCCCGGCCGAGCCCCGGCTGGGCGCGGCCAGCGCGGTGAACTCGGCGCCGGGCAGTTCGAACCGCGGCGCCTCCGCGGCTCTGATGACGGTCATGAATCCTCCAGATAGACAAGTCAGCTTGTTCAACTCGGCTTGTCTATCATGGCGGACATGACTGCCACAAGGCTGGATTTCGGCATCCTGCTGCTGCTCGCCTGCGAGGAGTTCGTCACCGGCCTGCGGACCGCGCTGGCCGAGGACTTCCCGGACCAGGGCACCTCGGACGGGTACGTGCTGCGCTGCCTTGGCGCCCGGCCGATGACGGTCAGCGAGCTGGCCACCCGGCTGAACATGAGCAAGCAGGGCGCCGGCCAGATCGCCGACGACATGGAGCGGCGCGGCTACGTCGAACGCCGGCCGGACCCGCAGGACGGCCGGGCCCGGCTGCTGCACCTGTCGGCGCGCGGCGAGGCGGCGCTGGCCGCGGCCCGGCGGTTCCACCAGCGCTACGAGCGGCGCCTGGTCCGCGAGCACGGCCGGGACGCCGTGGAGGCCCTGCGGGCCGTGCTGGGTGGGATGATCGGCGTCGAGCAGGTGGCCGACCCGCGGTTCCGGCCGATGCATCTGTGAGCACGCGCCGTAGGGTCTCGGGCGTGACTGAAGAAACCTCGTTCCTTCGACTACAGGCCAGAACCCAGCGGTTCACGCTCGGCACGGCCCGCGAGTTCCGGATCTCCCCGGACGGGGACCGGGTGCTGTTCCTGCGCTCGGCGACCGGGACGGACCGCCGGCACATCCTGTGGCGCCTCGACCTGACCACGGGCACGGAGAGCCGGCTGGCCGATCCGGCCGAGCTGCTCGCTGGCGGCGCGGAGGAGCTGTCCGCCGATGAGCGGGCCCGCCGCGAGCGCGCCCGCGAGCAGGGCGCCGGGGTGCTCGGCAACGCCACCGACGGCGCGGCGCGGATCGTGGCGTTCGCCCTGTCCGGCCGGCTGTTCGTGGCCGACGCGGTCAGCGGCGAGGTGCGTGAGCTGGACACCGCGAGCCCGGTGTTCGACCCCCGGCCGGACCCGACTGGTACCCACGTCGCCTACGTGGCGGGCGACGCGCTGCGGGTGGTCGCGGTGGACGGCAGCGGCGACCGGGCGGTGGCCGAGCCCGACGGTCCGGACCGCGCCTGCGGGATCGCCGAGTTCATCGCGGCCGAGGAGATGGGCCGGTCGCGGGGCTACTGGTGGTCGCCGGACGGCACCCGGTTGCTGGTCGCGCATACCGACCGGCGGGCGGTGCGGCGTTGGCACATCGCCGATCCGGCCAACCCGGAGACCGCGCCGAACGTGGTGGCCTACCCGGCGGCCGGTACCGACAACGTCGCGGTCCGGCTGGCCGTCGTCGGCCTGGACGGCAGCCGGGTCGAGGTCGACTGGGACGGCGTCGAGCTGCCCTACCTGACCACCGTGCACTGGTCGGCGAGCGGTCCGCCGCTGATCGCCGTGCAGTCCCGCGACCAGCGCCGGGTGCTGGTCCTCGCGGTCGACCCGGACACCGGAGGCACCGAGCAACTCCACGAGGACACCGACGAGCACTGGGTGGACATCGTTTCCGGGGTGCCGGCCTGGACCACCGACGGCCGGCTGGTGCGGGTCGCGGTGCGCGACGGCGACTACCGCCTCCTGGTCGACGACAAGGAGGTCACCGGGCCTGGGCTGCAGGTCCGCGCCGTCCTGGACGTGGCCGCCGACGTGCTGTTCACCGCCTCGGCGGAGGACCCCACCCAGGTGCACGTGTACCGCGGCGGGGACGCCGCGCCGGTGCGGGTGTCCACTGTGGATGGTGTGCACAGCGCGGCACGGTCCGGTGCGGTCACCGTGCTGACGTCCTGGTCGCTGGACCACGCCGGGCCGCGGATCCGGGTGCTGCGCGACGCCGGGCAGGTCGCGGAGGTGGCCTCGTTCGCGGTGGAACCGCCGCTGGTGCCCAACCTCAGCCTGCTCACGGTCGGCGAGCACCAATGGCGCGCCGCGCTGCTGCTGCCCACCGGCTACCGGCCGGCGGACGGCCCGCTGCCGGTGTTGCTGGACCCGTACGGCGGCCCGCACGCGCAGCGGGTGCTGGCCGGCCGCAACGCCTTCCTCGGCGCGCAGTGGCTGGCCGACCAGGGTTTCGCGGTGCTGATCGTGGACGGGCGCGGCACGCCGGGCCGGGGTGCGGCGTGGGACCGGGCGATCGCGTTCGACTTCGCCGGGGTGACCCTGGCCGACCAGGCCGACGCGCTGCGCGCGGTGGCGCAGCAGCGCCCGGAGCTCGATCTGTCCACTGTGGCCATTCGGGGTTGGTCCTATGGCGGCTATCTCGCGGCGCTGGCGGTGCTGCGCCGGCCCGACGTGTTCCACGCCGCGATCGCCGGCGCGCCGGTCACCGACTGGCGGCTCTACGACACGCACTACACCGAGCGCTACCTCGGCCATCCGGACGAGCGCCCGGAGGTCTACGACCGCAACTCGCTGATCGAGGACGCGCCGAACCTGTCCCGGCCGCTGCTGCTGATCCACGGTCTGGCCGACGACAACGTGGTGGTGGCGCACTCGCTGCGACTGTCCACCGCGCTGCTGGCCGCCGGCCGGCCGCACACCCTGCTGCCGCTGCCCGGTGTGACGCACATGACTCCGCTGGACGACGAGGTTTCTGAGAACTTCATGTTGGTGCAACTGCACTGGCTGCGAAACGCGCTCGGGATCGGAGGCAATCGATGAGCAGATGGGGCATCACCCTGCCGTTGACCGGGGTACCGCTGTCCGCCCACCGCGACCTGGTGCGCGAGTTGCCGGGACTGGGCTACACCGACGCCTGGTCGGCGGAGACGGCCGGCACCGACGCGTTCACCCCGCTGGCGTTGGTGGCCGAGTGGGCGCCGGAGCTTCGGCTGGGCACCGCGATCGTGCCGGTCTACACCCGGGGCGCCGGGCTGCTGGCGATGAGCGCGGCGACGCTGGCCGACCTCGCACCCGGCCGGTTCGTGCTGGGCATCGGCACGTCCACCCCGACGATCGTGGAGAGCTGGAACGGCGTGCCGTTCACCGAGCCGTATGCCCGCACCCGGGACACGGTGCGGTTCCTGCGCGCGGCGCTGACCGGGGCGAAGGTCACCGAGACCTACCCGACGTTCGCGGTGAGCAAGTTCCGGTTGGAACGCGCGCCGGAGCCGCCGCCGCAGCTGATGGTGGCGGCGTTGCGGCCGGGGATGCTGCGGATGGCCGCGCGCGAGGCGGACGGCGCGATCACCAACTGGTTGGCCCCGACCGACGTGCCGAAGGTGCGCGCGGAGATCGGCCCGGACCGGGAGCTGGTGGCGCGGATCTTCGTGTGTCCGACCGAGGACGCCGAGGCGGCCCGGCGGCTCGGCCGGCTGCTGATCTCCAGTTATCTCACCGTTCCGGTGTATGCGGCATTCCACGACTGGCTGGGACGTGGTGACGTGCTGCGTCCGATGCACGAGGCCTGGGCGGCCGGGGACCGGGCCGGCGCCAACGCCGCGATCCCGGACGAGGTGGTCGACGACCTGATCGTGCACGGCAGCCTGGACTACTGCCGGGAGCGCGTCGCGGCGTACCTGGAGGCCGGGTTGGACACACCGGCGATCGCGCTGTTGCCCACCGGCGATGATCCGATGAGCCTGGTCCGGGGTCTGGCGCCGACCCGGTAGGACGATCATTCGGGTCACCCGAACGGGGGGAGCTCGGCGACCGTATTGTGCGGGAGACTGGGCAAGGAAGGGAAACCCTGCGTATGCACACCCCGATAAGCGCACGGGAAAACGTGCGTCCGGAAGCCCTGGCCGCGCTCGCCGGCGGGGTGGCCGGCGCCGAGGAGGTGCGCGAGCTCGTC